>JAZGFZ010000105.1:0-33334 GCA_036480015.1 Algisphaera sp.
CTACGTCAACCGGGGCGTCCGTTGTGGCGCATTGCAGCGTGGCAATTTTTGCAAATGGTGTCGTGGTATTTGTTGTGGTTGGTTTACCGCTCGCGGTCGTGGGGTGCTAACAACATTCCGGCTCAGGGGCCGGTGCTGTTTTTGTCGAACCACCAGTCGTTTTTGGATCCTATTTTGTTGGGGTATGGTGCAAGCAAGCGGCACTTTTTTTCATTGGGGCGATCGACGCTCTACGACACCAAGCTCAAGGCGTTGATGGGTAATTTGACCAACTCCATTCCTGTGGAGCAGGGGGCTGGAGATGTGGCGGCGATGAAAAAGTGCATTGCGGTGTTGAAAGACAATCAGGCACTCATGATGTTTCCAGAAGGTGGACGAACGCTTGACCATGCGGTTCACAAGTTTGAAACCGGGGCCATGTTGATTATTAAGCGTGCTAAACCCACGGTGGTGCCCGTGGCGGTGGAAGGGCCGTTTCAGGCATGGCCGCCGCAACGCAAGCGGCCTCGGTTGTGGGGACAGCGGTTGGGGGTGATGTATGGAGAGCCTATTGCGGCCCACGAGTTGTTGGCGATGAAACCCGCCGAGGCGATGGAAATGTTGCGGCAACGTGTGGATGGAATGCGGCGAGATGTGGCAAAGAAGTTGGATTTGGATCCAGATTCGTGATGCGGTGGCACGACCTTTCTTAGCCTTTTTTTAGTTTCTTCTTAGTTCCTTTCTTAGAAACGCCCTTTCTTAAAGCCAGAGGCTTTCCCCATGCCTGCACTTTTGATTGTTCTTGCCGCGGGCGCTGTGTTTGTTGTGGCCTATCACACCTATGGGCGGTGGTTGGCACGGCATGTGTTTGAATTGGCGGCGGGGGCGGTGTGTCCGTCCAAGCGGTTGGAAGATGGCCAAGATTATGTGCCCACCAAGCGGGCGATTGTGTTTGGGCATCATTTCACGTCGATCGCAGGCACGGGCCCCATCGTGGGGCCTGCCATCGCGGTGATGTGGGGGTGGTTGCCGGCGTTGTTGTGGGTGGTGTTGGGGAGTGTTTTAATTGGTGCGGTGCATGATTTTGGAAGCCTAGTGGTGTCGCTTCGCAATGATGGGCAAACGGTGGGCGACATTGCCGGGCGGGTGATGAATCGACGGGTGCGATTTTTGTTTTTGTTGGTGCTGTTTATGGCGCTCACTATTGTGTTGGCTATTTTTGGTTTGGTGATTGCGGGGGTGTTTCGCATGTATCCCGCTGCGATTACACCGTGTTTGATTCAAATTCCCATTGCGGTGGTGATTGGGGTTTGGCTGCACCGTCAGGGCAAGGGAATTTTGGTGCCTTCGTTGTTGGCCCTTGTGGCGATGTACGCCACGGTGATTTGGGGGAATACAGGCGTGCTGGGTGTGTTTAATGAGGCGCTTGCCACAATGCCCAACATTGCTTGGGTGGTGCTGCTTTTGTTTTACAGCTATGTGGCCAGTGTGTTGCCGGTGTGGAGTTTGTTGCAACCGCGTGATTACATCAACAGTTTGCAGCTTCTTTCTACCTTGGCGCTCATTGTGGTGGGCTTGGGGGTTGCCGCGTTTTGGGGTGGGGCGTCACCCACGCAAGGAATACCGGGGCAACCGCTGCACATCGCGGCGCCAATGTTTAATCCCAATCCACAAGGCGCGCCGCCGATGATCCCGTTTTTATTTATCACCATTGCATGCGGAGCCATTAGTGGATTTCATTGTTTGGTGAGCAGTGGGACAAGCAGCAAGCAATTGGAGAAAGAAACCGATGCTCAATTTGTGGGTTTTGGCAGCATGTTGATAGAAGGGTTTTTGGCCACCCTTGTGATTGTGGCATGCGTGGCGGGTCTTGGCTTGGGGGTGAAAACCGCCGGCGGCGATTGGTTGACAGGCGCCGCCGCATTTGAGCATCGCTATGCCGCGTGGGGCCAAGCCAACAGTTTGGGGGCCAAGGTGGGCGGGTTTGTGGATGGCTCGGCCAATTTGGTGGCGTCGTTGGGTATCAGTGCGTCGATCGCAACAGCCTTGATGGCGGTGTTGGTGGCGTCGTTTGCGGGCACCACATTGGACACCGCATGTCGATTGCAGCGGTATGTGGTGCAGGAGTTGGCCGCCACGTTTGCCCGGCAACCCAAAGAATCTCAAAAGTCAGAATCGCCGCTTGGGACGCGTCGATTGGGTGGGCCGCTTGCGGTGCTTGGCAACAAGCATGGCGCAACGTTGTTTGCCGTGGTGGCGGCAGGATTGATGGCGTGGGCGCCATTGCCTGGGCAAGGGTGGTCGGTGGCCAATGCGGGCAAGGGCGGGTTGATTTTGTGGCCGATGTTCGGGGCGACCAATCAATTGTTGGGCGGCTTGGCTTTTTTGGTGATTTCATTTTGGTTGATGCGCAATCGCAAGCCGGTGTGGTTTGTCATGCTTCCGCTGGTTTTCATGCTGGTGATGCCTGCATGGGCGATGTTGAATCAATTGCCCGGTTGGTGGGCTGCCGAAACGAAAAATGGGATGTTGATTGTGATCGCCCTCGCCACGCTGGCGCTGGAAGGCTGGATGGTGGTGGAGGCTGTTTTGCTTTGGTTGCGTTTTAAACCCGGCGAGGCCAAAAACGCGCCGCCTGCTTCTCTCACTTAGACTGTGCCAATGATCCTGCGCCTTGTTCTGACGTTTTTTGCTTTTGCTGTTGTGGGTTGCACGTCGGTGTTGCCGCCGGTGGTCACGGTGACGGGGGCTCGGGTGCTGGAGGTGTCAGATGTGGGGGCACGATTGGCCATTCATTTGGAATTGGCCAACCCCAACGACTATCCGTTGCCTCTTGAGCGTGTGAGTTATCGCGTGAGTTTGCAGAAGGGTGCGATCGAGCCCTATGTTGCCGACGATTTGCCTGCTCGAACCATCGCGGCGCATGGAACGCAAACGTTGCATTTGCCCGCAGCGTTGGCATCGGGTTCTAGGACATTTAATCCGGAATGGCTGGAACATTGGCAGGTGAAGGGCACGCTGACCTATGCTCCAGATCGGGGCTTGCGGGCTTTTTTAACGGAGACAGGGGTGCCTCTGCCGTTTGTTGGGTTTAACGGTGATGCAGCATCGATTGAGACGCCATCGCAATGAACTTATTTGAGTTTCGTTTTTTCGCATTTCCTTTTTAATGCCCCGTTTAAGTGCCCCTTTCTTTTGAATACCTTTTTATGAAACCTGTCTTCTCTGATCGTCGGTATCTCATTCCTTTTCGAGCCAAACTGCTTCCGCAAATCTTTACCGATGTGCTTGTGATTGGTGGTGGGGTGGCGGGCTTGCGGGCGGCGCTGGCGGCGGCAGGTGAAACGCCTGAAAAGGGTGAGTCTGCCGATGTGATTGTGCTGGCCAAAGGTGAACTTAAAGAGTCCAACACGTTTTGGGCCCAAGGCGGCATTGCCGCAGTGCTTAATGATGGCGACACCGTGGCGAATCATGTGGCCGACACGAAGGTGGCTGGGGCAGATCTTTGTGATGACCCTGCGGTGCAAACGGTGATTGGCGAGGGGCCTGCCCGGGTGCGTGAAATGTTGGCCTGGGGCATGCCTTATGACCGCGCAGACGGTGATGAGCCAGAACCTGCGTTGGGCCGTGAAGGCGGGCACAGTCACCACCGTATTTTGCACACCGATGGCGATGCCACGGGGCGGGCGTTGGGCCAAACCTTGGGCCAGCGGGTACGCGACACCCCGGGCGTTCGTTTTTTTGAGCAGTGCTTTGTGTTGGATTTGATTACCGAAGAAGGGCCCGATGGAACGCCTGGGGCTTGTGTGGGAGCGATCACACATCATGAAAAACATGGCTTGCAGGTGATTTGGGCCCACAGCACGATTTTGGCGTCGGGCGGTGCGGGCGAGGTGTACCGTGAATCGACCAACCCGCATGTGGCCACCGGCGATGGGCTGGCCATGGCGTATCGGGCAGGTGCTGAAGTTCAAGACTTGGCGTTTTTTCAATTTCACCCCACCACGCTGTACATCGCGGGCGCCAGTCGAAGTTTGATTACCGAGGCCGTGCGCGGCGAAGGTGCGTATTTGATCGATCGCAATGGGCATCGGTTTATGCCCGATTACGACGAGCGGGCCGAGTTGGCACCGCGCGACATTGTGTCGCGTTCGATGTTGGCGCAAATGGCCAAAACCAATCACACCCATGTCTATTTAGACGTGCGCCATTTGGAAGCCGCCGAGCCAGGCTGTTTTGCGAAGCGGTTTCCGGGCATTGAGGACATGCTTAAAAAGTTTGACATTGACCCCACCACCGAGCCCATTCCTGTTCATCCGTCGGCTCACTATTACTTGGGGGGGCTGCGTGTGGATGGCCACGGTCGCACGTCTATCGCAGGGCTTTATGCCGCAGGTGAAGTGACGGCGTCGGGCTTGCATGGTGCGAATCGCTTGGCGAGCAACTCGCTTTTGGAAGGCTTGGTGTTTGGACAAAAAGCAGGCTTGGCCGCCCGCGAACGGGTGACAGGTGAAACGGTTCGGTCATGTCGTGTGGTGTCTGACATTCGTCCTTCGGATCGTAGCGAGTTGGACTTGGCTGATGTACGCAGTAGTTTGCGCAGTGTGATGTGGCGGCATGTGGGCATTGAGCGCGAGGGATCACACCTCGATGAAGTGGCTGAGATGTTTCGCTTTTGGGGGCGTTACACGATGGACAAGATTTTTGATGATCGTGCAGGCTGGGAAGTGCAAAACCTTTTGACGGTGGGAGCGCTGATTACACAAGCCGCTCGCTGGCGCGAAGAAACACGTGGCACCCATGCCCGTTTGGATTTTCCCGAACCCCGCGACGCCTTTCGTTTGCACGATGTGTGGACGCGCGGGTGCGACAAGCCTGAAACCACGCCCGTGGTGGACGCGGTCTGACAAACCGAAAAGTATCAACCCCAAAAAACGCAATAGGATTGCCCCATGACATTCCGCACGATTCCTATCGAAAACAAGCAGCACGCTTTTTTAGCCGACACCGCCCGCGTGACCGGCGACGTGGATTTGGGGGCAAAGGTCAACGTGTGGTACGGCGCTGCCATTCGAGGCGATGTGGCTCGTATCACCTTTGGCGAGGGCACCAACGTGCAAGACAATGCCACGGTGCATTGCGATTCGGGTGAGCCCAATGTGATTGGTGCCAACGTGAGCATTGGCCACAACGCGGTGGTGCACGGCAAGCAGGTGGGCGACGGCACATTGATCGGCATGCATGCCACCGTGCTGGGCCAAACGGTGATTGGCAAAGGGTGTTTGATTGCGGCCGGGGCACTGGTGCCGCCTGGTTTGAACGTGCCCGATGGCCACGTGGTGGTGGGGGTGCCAGGGCGGGTGGTGCGCGAGGTGACGGAGAAAGAAAAGCAATACCTCAAGTGGCTTGCGCCGCACTATGTTGAGCTTGCCGAGCGTTATGCACAGGGGGCATTTCAAGTGCTTTAAATGAAAGTGCTTTTAAGAACGTGTATGAGAAGTCTGTCGTCGGCCCGAGCACGATCCAGCGGACCGGCTGACAAGGAGGTCGAAGCAGACGGCCCCGCTGCGGGCCGACGATGCAGACCGACGACGCTCAGCCGGTTCGCTGGACGGGCGAAGTCAGACAGAGTTCTCATACACGTTCTCAGGATTGTTTTGAGCGACGCCGCTTCATCGGAACGCTAAAATAACGCCATGCACCTTTTTCCTGCCATTGATCTTCGTGAGGGTCGTGTTGTCCGCTTAATGCAGGGCGACTACGACCGCCAAACCACCTACGGCGACGACCCGGTGGCCCAAGCCCAAGTGTTTGCCGATGCGGGGGCCACATGGCTGCACTTGGTTGATTTGGATGGCGCTCGCAGCGGCGATGCGAATCACCGGGCGGTGATCGCCGACATTTGCAAACAAACGTCGCTTAAATTGGAAGTGGGCGGCGGGGTGCGTGACGAAGAATCGATTGACGCTTTGCTGGGCGTTGGCGTGGAGCGTGTGGTGGTGGGCACCGCCGCATTTAAGCGATGGGATTGGTTTTCAAAAATGATCCAGCGCGACGCCTATCGCAACCGCGTGGTGTTGGGCCTAGATGCCAAAGGTGGCATGGCCGCCACCGATGGGTGGGAAGAAACCACCAGCGACTCTGCCGTGGACGTGGCGGCAAAAACCCGAGGTTGGCCACTGGCCGCCATCGTGTACACCGACATCGCCACCGATGGCACGCTTAAAGGCCCCAATGTGCCTGCCACAGCTGAAATATGTGCCGCAACCGATGTGCCCGTGGTGGCCTCGGGCGGGGTGGGCACGCTTGATCACTTGGTTGCTCTGCGAGCGCTGCCTGTTCAAGGCGCCATTGTGGGGCGGGCTATTTACGAAAACACCCTCACCATCGACGACGCGTTGGCGGTGTTTGAGAAAGGCAAGGCCCTTTAAATGGCAGAGCATTCCCAAGAACAAGATGCCCTTCAAGCTTATTTTGACTGGCAGGTGAACACGGTCATGCTGGCCTACGACTTGCACGATCCCGTTGATCCCAAGGTGAAAGGCGCCGGAGAAGCCCGGCGGGCCGAGGTGGAAGACGAGGTGCGAGTGTTCACCCTTAGCGTGGTGCCCGATGTGTATAAAAACGATCCATCATTGGATTGGGGCCCCGATCTCATGCGAACCATCACCCACGCAACCCTTAAACGCGCCGCCGAAATCGCGGGATGATGTTTGTTGGGGATCCGGGTTCTTCCGCGATCTTAATGGCAAATCTTCTCTGGCAGTAAATCCAGCTTCCCGCAGAAAAACAGAATCCGGGTTCGGTAGTTCTCAAACTTTCGAAAGCCTCGTGCTGCCGATTTGATCGATTGGATCCGGCTGTTGAAACCCTCCGAGGGGCCATTGCTAATCGGGTGTTTGAACCACGTCAAAACACGATCCAAACGCCGATGGATCGCCTTGCCCGCTATTTTCATGGGCTTAAGCTGACAGCGGGCCACCCAGTGCCACCACTTCTTAAAGAATTTCCTTGCATTCTGAGTGTAGGTGTATTCCCAGAAAAACCGGAATTGCTCACGGATCGCCCACGCCCGAGAGGTCTTTAGGTTTAGGTCTTTGATTGACTCAAAACTGGCCCACTGCTTCTCATTCAAGTTCTCGGGGTTAGAAACCCAGAGATACTTTGTGCCCGTCAATGTCTTGTCGTTTTCCTTCAAAAGAAGGCGATGTTCTTGCTTGCGAACTTTATCCACCCCATCGTTAAGCATCTTGGAGATGTGGAATCGGTCGTGGACGATGGCCGCTTGTGGAGCCTTTTTCGAGGTGCTGTTCTCGAAGGACCACCACATGTCCATTGCGACAGCTTCCACTTGGTGGGCTGTTTCTTCACCAATAGAATCCCACAGCACGTCGGCGGATGATTCATCGTGACCTGGGGTGACTTCCAACACACGCGAGGCGTCTATGTCGGTCATTAGCGAGATGTACTTGTGGTTCTTGCCAAAGCTCTTCTCGTCGATTCCTACATGCTTAAGCTCAGTCAAGTCACGTCGTTTAAGCCCACGGGCCACGGCGCGGTCCATGATGGTTTGAGCGGTATTCCAATCGATTCTCAGCAAGACGCAGGCTTGCTGCACGCTGGCTGCGGCTTGCAACACTCGGATGGCGAAGGCTTCAAACATAAGGGTAAAGCGACCATGGGGCGTTCCCCATGGGGCCGCAATGGTCTTGACGCCACAGTCTGGGCAACGGGTTCGAGGCAGCCGGGCAACCAAAAGGGTTTCAAACTGCATTGTGTCTAGATGTCGCCATTCGCGGACCGGGGCATGATCCTTCAAGGAGCAGGATTTTTGGCAGTCAGGGCAAGCAAAATTCGCCTTCGGTGAGGTCTTGAGTTGAATCTGAATTCGCTGGTCTTCGAGTGAGATCTGAATGTCATCGATGATCCAAGCGTCATCAAGCCCGAGGAGCATCCGATAGTGTGTCTGGAGGTTGTTCATGCTCTCAATGATCGGCGGGAGGCCGTGGATTGGCAAGATTTGCCACTAAGATCGCGGAAGAACCGGGATCCGTCATTCTCGCGAAGGCGGGAATCTAGCGTATGGGGCTGGCTCCCCTGGCTTCGCGTACTATTTTGAGTTCCCGCCTTCGCGGGAATGGCGGAAGGGGGAGGGGGAGGAGTTCACTGTGACGATTTTGTTCTTCTCTATTTCTGTGGCAGGTCACCTTTGGCTGGCGTGAAATTGGTGGCGCAGGCTCATGTGTTTCATGCTGTAGAAAATCACGGGGTAGAGCAGTAGTTCGGCGATGAAGCTGGTGGCCAAGCCGCCGATCATGGGGGCGGCGAGGCGGCGCATGGTGTCGGCTCCGGCGCCGGTGGCCCACAAAAGCGGTAACAGGCCAATGAAGGTGGTCATCACGGTCATGGTTTTGGGGCGAATGCGTTGCACGGCGCCGTCGTGGATGGCGTGGCGTAAATCTTCGGGGGTGTTCATGCGGCCTTCTTGGCTAAAGCGTTTGAAGCTGTCGTCTAAATACAGCAGCATGACCAAGCCGGTTTCGGCGTCGAGTCCTGCCAAGGCAATGACGCCCACCCACACGGCAAGTGAAAGGTCGTAATCTAAAAACCAGACAAACCATGCGGCGCCGATGAGCGAGAAGGGCACGGCCAACAAAACGATGGCGACCCGCAGCCAGCTTCGGGTGGCGGCAAAAAGAAGCAGCACAATGGCCAATGCGGCCAGTGGAAGGGCCACTTGCAATCGGGCTCGGGCGGCTTGCATGTATTCATATTGCCCCGACCACACCAAGGTGACACCCGGCGGAAGCGTGATGCTTTGGGCTACGGCGGCTTTTGCGTTTTTCACAAACGTGCCGATGTCGATGTTTTGAATGTCGACATACACCCAGCTGGTGAGTCGGGCATTTTCACTTTTAATCATCGGCGGGCCGCGATGGGTTTGAATCGTGGCCAGTTGACCCAACGGCACTTGCACGCCGCGGGGCGTGGCGACCAACACTTGTTTGATGGATTGGATGTCGTGGCGCAGTTCACGCGGATAGCGCACGTTCACGGCATAACGTTCTTGACCTTCTACGGTTTGGGTGACCGTCATGCCGCCCATGGCCGTGCCGATCACGTCTTGCACGTCGTCGATGGTGAGCCCGTAACGGGCGATGGCTGCGCGATTGATGTTGATGTCGAGGTAATGTCCGCCCACGGTTTTGTCTGGAAAGGCACTGGCAAGGTGGTCACGGGTTCGCGGATCGGTTTGCAAAAGGCTGGCGACGTCTTCTGAAAGTTGGGCGAGTGTGGCCAAATCGTCGCCCATGATTTTGATGCCCACCGGTGTGCGAATGCCGGTGGAGAGCATGTCGATGCGGGTGCGAATGGGGAGGGTCCACGCATTGGCCAGTCCGGGGATTTGCAATGCGTCATTAAGCCCTGGCACATGAAAATCACGCGAGCCGCCGGTGAGGGCGGCGGGCAGGGTGTAGCCGTACACCAACTCATCGGGGGTGATGGGACGGGTGTCAGAAAAGAAATGCGATGGAAGCCATGCCAATACACGTGGCCATGTGCTGTAAAAACGATCCACGGGTCGAGATCGCCATTGCTGCTTGTCGCGATGCAAGGCGATGGTGGTTTCGAGCATGGAAATGGGCGCCGGGTCGGTGGCGGTGTCGGCCCGGCCGATTTTCCCCAACACCGATTTTACTTCGGGGAATTGGCGAATCAGGGCGTCGGTTTGTTGAAGAAGTTGGGTGGCGCGGTCCACGCTAATGCCCGGATCGGTTACGGGCATGTACAGCAGATCGCCTTCTTCCAAGGGCGGCATGAACTCGCTGCCCAATTGCGACCAAGGGAAAAGGGTGCTGGCCATGAGGGCCAATGCCGCCACAAGTGTGAGCATGCGAAAACGCATGACCCGATGAAAAAACGGCTCATACAGCGCACGTAGCAAACGGCTGATGGGGTTTTCATGTTCAGAACGCAAACGTTGCCGAGGCAACAGAAGCAAAAGAGCGATGGCCGCGCTGCCGGCAATGAGTACGGCGTGTTCTTCAAACGGCCCTTTGAGGGTGACCCAAAGTCCGATGCCCACGACCAAGGCAATCAGGGCGGCCCATCGTTTTTTGAGGCCGTCTTCGCGCATGAAATACACCAACAGCACGGGAATGAGCGTGACGGCCAAAATGGCGGCTGCGGCCATGGCGATGGTTTTGGTGAGTGCCAAGGGTGCAAATAAACGCCCTGATTGACCGCCCAAAACCAAAATGGGCAAGAAGCTGACGGCCACAATGAGCAATGAGAAAAACAAGGTGGGCCCCACCTCCACCGCGGCATTGGCCACGTCGTGCGCAAGGTTATGCGGAGCGTTCCCTTCATTTTTAGACAAACGTTTTTGAGCCGATCGTCGAAAATGAACGTTTTCCACCATCACAATGGAGCTGTCGACCATGACACCAATGGAAATGGCAATGCCGCCCAGTGACATAATATTGGCATTGATTTTGAACGCATTCATCACCGTGAGTGTGAACAGTACGCCCATGGGAAGCACGCAGGCCGCCACCAACGCGCTGCGGGCGTGCATGAGAAAAATCAAAATCACCACGCCCACCACCAGCACTTCTTCTAACAATGTGTGGGCCACGGTGCTGACGGCGCGTTCGATTAAATCGGATCGGTCGTAGGCTACCTCGATCGCAACGCCGGGGGGAAGGCCTTGTTCTAGCTCGCTTAAACGTTTTCGCACGCGGTCAATGGTGTCGCGCGCATTTTCACCAAAACGCATGAGTACCACACCGCCGACGGTTTCGCCCCGGCCGTTCCATTCGGCGACGCCACGGCGTATGTCGGGGCCAAGGGTCACTTGGGCCACATCACGCAAATACACGGGGGTGCCATTGGCTGTGGCGGATAACGCAATTTGGCGTAGGTCGCTTAGCACCGCGGGGGTCGGGTCTTCACCTTGCGGTGTGTTGCCGCCCAAGTAACCCAAGCCGCGCACCATGAATTCTGTTTCGCCGCGTTCAATAAGCTTTGCGCCCACATCTTGATTCGACCGCCGCACGGCGTCGCGCACGGCGGCCAATGAAATGTCGTAAGCCAAAAGGCGGTTGGGGTCTACGGTGACTTGGTATTGCTTGACAAAACCGCCGATGGCGGCCACTTCGCTCACGCCTTTGACCGCCGTGAGTTCATAGCGCAAAAACCAATCTTGCAAGCTGCGCAGTTGGGCCAAATCAACTTGGGGCTCAACCAAAGGCGTGTCATCAAGTGGGCAGGCGGTGAATCCGGGGCGCAGGGTGATGGGTTGAAGTCGATCATGCACAGGGGGAGGCGCATCGGCAAGCAGGGTGTACTGCGCTCCGGTTTGTGGATCGCGCAGGGCGGTTTCGGGGGCAGGGAAAAACCGCTGATGTGTTAGCGTTGTATGAGGTGGGGCATCGGATGAATCGGCATACCAAGAGTCGGCGTTTTCATCGTGCCACAACCCTTGGGGGTGGGTGGGGCAATAGGGGCCGGTGTTTAATACATATTGATACACCCAGCCCACCGCCGTGGCGTCGGGGCCCAATTGGGGTGTGACGTTTTTGGGAAGCTGGGCCGACACCACACTGAGCTGTTCTAGCACGCGACTGCGAGCCCAATACAGGTCGGTGTTGTCTTCAAAAAGGATGTACACGAACGAGGTGCCAAACATGGAATAACCGCGTACCACTTTGGCCTTGGGGACCGCGAGCATGGCGGTGGTGAGTGGATAGGTGACTTGGTCTTGCACGATTTGGGGGGCTTGGCCCATGTAATCGGTACGCACCACCACCTGAACATCAGACAAATCGGGAATGGCATCCACGGTGATGTGCCGGGCCGACCACACGCCCGCGGCCGCCAGCAGTGCCGCGAGCAGAAGCACAAGCCCACGGTTGGCAATGCAACTGCGAATGAGCTTGGCGATAAGGCCTTCGGGATGTTTTGACGCATTGGACGCATCGGACGTTTTTGAGGTTTGGGAAACATTGGAATCAGCGATCATCACGGGCCTCCAGTGGTGTTTCACTTTGGAACACGCCGCAGCGCAACATGGCGGGGTCGTAAGGGTTTTCGATGAGGTCACTTAATTGCAACCAGTCGGCATTCACCATGGGGCAGTGGGTGTGTCGCAGTGTTTCGCCCACCTGTGATGAAGGGGCATGGCGTTGAACCAGTGCAATGACTTCTGTGGACAAGGTTTCAAACTCCGTGCGAAAGGCGGCAAGGTCGTCGGCGTGAATGTGAGAGGCTTGCACCACTTTTTTTGCAAGCAAACCAACGGCTTCGGGCTGCGTGGACACCAATTGGGTCGCCGCCGCGCGAAGGATTTTTAAATGAGCGTTGCTTTCGTCCAGCGTGTTTTGAGTGAGCCCTTGCTGAAGGGCCAGGTAAGCCGTGATCAAGGTGTCGATGGCGGCAGGTTCGATGGGTTCTGTTTCAGTCGGGGCAGCCGGGGCCGTGGGTTCAACGAGGGGGGCAACGGGGGGTTCAACGGGTTTGTCAATGTTTTTGGCCGTTTCTGTGGGGTGGTCTGTTTTTTGGGAAACAACAACAGGTGGCCTCACAACTTTCGGGCTCTCCAACGTTGTTGCAGGTGCGTGGGGTAGAGGTGACGTTTTGGTATTTGCCCCCACCCTTCGCGCAAGTGACGCCCGCATTGAAGCCTCGCTGTCGAGCAAAAATTGTCCGCTGGAAACCACTTTTTCACCTTCCACAAGGCCTGCGGTGACCACGACGTGGTCATTGGCCACGTGAGCCCCCAGTGCCACCTCGCGGGGTTCAAAACGTCCTTGCCCCAAGGCCACGAAAACGATTTGTCGTGTGCCGGTGTCGATGACCGCTTCACGAAGGACGAGCGTGGCTTGAGCGGCCAAGGGTTGGGTGAGTGTGACGTTGGCAAACAGCCCGGGCTTGAGGCGATCGCCCGGATTGTCAAAGGCCAGCCTTACACGTGCGGTGCGGGATTGGGGATCAACGGTGGGATCGACAAATGCCACTTCACCTTTAAACGTTTCGCCCGGCAAGGCATCAACGGTCATCGTGGCGGACTGTCCGATTTGTACGCCCGCCAATTGCGATTCATACACGGCGACCTGAACCCACACACGCGAAAGGTCGGCAATGCGAAACACACGCATGCCGGGTTCAACATTCATGCCGGCGTTGGCGTGTTTGTCGATCACGGTGCCGTGGGCAGGGCTTAAAATAGAAACATTGCGCTGGGCTGTGCCAGCTTGGGCGATGGCTTCAATCTGATGAGACGTTAGCCCAAAGTTGAGAAGCCGGTCTCGGGCAGAATTTAAAAGTGAATCATCAGAATCAGAACGATGAGATGATTGTGCCAAGAGAAATTCTTCTTGGGCGGCATACAACTGGGGTGAATACAAGGTGAACAATGTGTCGCCGGCATTCACTTGGGCTCCCACAAAGTTCACGTCAAGGGCTTCAATCCATCCACTGACACGCAGATTGACATCGTGAACATTGGGCTCGGCCACCTCCACGGTTCCCACGGTGCGTAAGGTTTGAACCGCAGGGCCTGAAACAACGCGACTTGTGCGGACGCCGAGGTTTTGCACCACGGTGGGGTCAATGGTTACTTCGCCGGTGAGTTTTGCCGGGTCAATGGGTTCCATTTTCATGCCGCAAATCGGGCAATTGCCCGGCTTGGTGGAAATGATCCAGGGGTGCATGCCCGATTGATAAAGCTGGGGCGTTGCCGAGGTGTTTTCGGTGTGGGTTTGTGGCGAGCCCGAAGGACTGGGGGTGAGCCCGCGGCGCACGGAAGGTGCGAGCCAAACACCCAACGCGAGGCATGCAAAGCCAAAGGTGGCAAAGGTGATGTTTTGTTTGATGTTCATTGGGGGGTTTCTTTCTTTGTTTCGATGTTTGTCTTGAGACTTGTTGCGATGCTTGTTGCGAGATCAGAAGGCGAACGGCCCAGGGCTTCACAAAGGTCGGCCCAACTTTTTTGAAGCTCGGTTTGCGCCGCGAGGTGCATGAGACGCAAGGTGGTTTGGCGGCGGCTGTTGTCGATGAGTGTGACGAAATCACCTTGGCCCGCGCGGTAAACACTGGCGGCGGCTTCGATGGCTTGGGCGGCTTCGGGAAGCATTTGAGTTTCATAAAGAATCACGGCACGCTGTTGAGCGGTCACACGGGCCAGTGCATCGGTAATGGCAAAGGCCAAGTGGTTTTGCTGCTCGGTGAACAACGCGGTGGTTTCGGCGATGCCTGCCAAGGCTTCGCGTTCGGCAGCGGTGCGTTTTTCTTGCCACAGCGGCAAATGAACCCCCAGGCTTAACCACCACTGGTTGTCGCCATTGTGGACCGGTGAATCGCCACGGTTTTCAACGTCGGCGTAATTCAATCCCACGGTGAGATCGGGGTAACGATTTAGTTGGGCAAGGCGGCGCTGCTCACGGTAAACCGCTATTTGATTGCGCAATGTTGTAAGCCGCGGATGATGGGCCGCTTGTTGAAGCAGCGTGTCGGGTGTGATGTGTTGAAGATCGAACGTGGTGGCCTCGAACACAGCGACCTTGGGCATGGAGGGCTTCGCCCAAGGTGCGGTGGTGGGGCGGTCGAGTAAATCGTTGAGCCGCGCTGCGGCGGTGTGGCCTTGTTGGTTAAGTGTTAATTGTTGCTGCTCTAGGGCGGCCAACTCCACGGTGGCGCTAAGTACATCGGCTTGGCTGGCGGTGCCCGCGCGGTAGCGGGCGGCTGCGGCATCGCGCAAGCGTTGGCGCAGGGTTTTGTCGTCATCAAGCACTTTGATGGCATGGCGGGCGTAGGCGTGGCTCCAATAGGCTCGCCGCACTTCAGTCGCCACTTCCAATCGTTTTACGGCAAGCTGGGCTTGGGCCGCATCGGCCATGTGATCGGCGGCATTGCCTTGGGCGTCACGTTTGCCCGGAAAGGGAAACCTTTGGCTGACGCCTGCCATGAATCCCACCCGCCCCGAAGCGGTTTGGGCCATTTCACCCAAGGAGGCAATTTGAAGCAGAGGGTCGTCAAGCGACATGACTTGGTCACGGCGCTGTCGCAGCCGTTCAACGCGGCGTTCTGCGGCGAGCAAGCCGGGGTTGCGTTCGAGTGCCAAAGCCACCAACGCTTCAATGTCCATGAGCGAAACGTCGGGCGTGTGGTCAGGTCGCTCGGTGATTTTCAGCGTGTGGGACAGGTGATGTCCGGCCGATGCATCCAAGGCCCATGACGCGGGATCGTTTTGAACCCATTCACCGTAAGGCGTGGAATTGAGCGGCGAGGCGCAGCCCCCAAGAAGCAGGGTTGCAAGGGCAAGGCCGCCGATTAAAAAGCGAGAAAAGAAAAGCATGGGAGTTATCCTGGACAAAGCATCAACCACGCCACGGGGAAACCGTGACGCAACAATAGACTTGTGTTTCGAGGGCTCGAAAACACAAGCGAATGAGAAGCAAACGTTTGAGAAGAAAACGTTTGCTTGTTTGTCTAGGTCAACGAAAGGATGCGTTGGGCGCGCAGCGTGGCCACAGAACGTGACACGGGAGGCAGAATGGCGGCGCAGGTTAGAGACGCGGCGGGAGGCAATGGGGCAAGCTCATAGCGTGCCGCCGCCCATTTGAAAAACACAGGCACCCATGACGGGGTTTTTTGTGTTTCGATGGCACTTGTGTTTGCCACGTCACTTGTTTGGGTCGACACCAACAACTGGCAGTGTGTGCAGTCATCGGGCATGGGCGAAGACGGGGCCTGTTCGCGAGACGAAGCGGGTGTTCTTTGCGCCATTTGGCTCAGTGGGCAGCATGATTTGGCGTCTGTTGTGTTTGCGACAGTTTGGGGGGGGGCGCAAGGGCACAGCTGCAAAGATCCTGCTGCCACAAGAAGGGCCGTGAGCAAGGTTCGGCAAAAGGTGAGCGAAAAAGTCATGCGTGGGGCAAAGTGTAGTCCATCAATGAGATGAACCCGGCCGCGTGCAAGATTGTTCCCATGTGTGAAGGGAAAAAAAGACTTGTTTTTGATGTCATTCATTCCTGAGGCAGGCTTAGATCATGCCGGGGCCTTCTTCTTGTTCGGGTTGTTCGAAAGGCGACTGGATGAGTTGGCGAATTTTAAGGGCCTTGAACTCGAAGATTTTGGCGTCACCGGGGAGGTAGGCTCCGAGGGCAAGGGGATGCGTCGAAGGCTCGTCGATTTCGAGATCATGGCGTTCGATGAGGGTTCGGCCGTTGACGGACACTTGGATGGATTGATCCCACCGTTTGAGGTGCATGACGATGTCCACGTCTGGGATGTGTGGCTTGAAGTAATGGTGACTTGTGCTTCTTTTTCCACGGTCTTTCAGAAAAATGCCGGAATTGGTGGCACGTGAGATAAAGCAAAGGGTCGAATACCCTGAGCCGCGACCGGCCACTGTATCGAGCACGAATCCTGCGCCGCCCCAGAGGTGTTTTTGGTGAAAGTTTTTGGGCAAGGTCATGGTGAGCGTTGCTTCGTAGCGCTGGCCGGGTGAAAAGCCGCAGAACATACGCAGCCCGCCGCGTGGGCCAAGAAAGGTGCCTCGAACACCTTCTTGGCCGGGGATTTCTTCGAAGAGTCCCCGGGTGGGGCGCCAGCCTTCGAGGCCGTGTTCGAGTAGATCGACCCACAGGTTTTGTTTAAATCGCATTTGCCACGTGGCGATTCGGATGCGGTCGCGTAGGTGGATTTTGCTTAACGGGTGTTGGAGTTTGGGCAGGGCGTCGGTGAGGGTTTGGATCGCTTCTTGAGGGTTGTCTTCGATGACGAGGCGATGAGCCTGTTCGCAGGCTTCGAGGCCTTGGGGTTCTCTTTGAAGGGATATGCGGCCAAAGTCCCATCGCCTATCAAGGCCGTAGACATGAGGTTTGTGTAACCGGTCGGGGTCTTCATCGAGTCGGCTGAAGTAATCCCACATGTCGTCGGTGCGGTCGGCGTGATAGGCCAGTTCGAACCCGCGAGACCAGCACCAATCGGTTGAGCGATCAGGGCTTGGGTGAGCGGCCCGGCGCTTGAGGTAATGGTGCATCATTTTCCATGCCGTTTCACTTAATTCGTCATGGTATGGAGGAGTCTCATTAAAGTGGTATAAAAAGTTTCGTATTGCGACATCGGCAAATTGATCGGGTACCGATGTGTCGTACCGGTTGCTGGCCAATGCTTTTCTTGCCATGAAGGCCATCAAGGCTTTGTCGCGGTGACTCGATGGTGCAAGCGCTTGCTTGGCCCATCGCATGTTGGGATAGGCGAAATGGCTGAGTGGGTCGGCGGCGGTGGCGCGTTTAAACCATTTCTTTTCTTGGCTGTCATTGCCGTTTTCGTTGTGGCAATTGGCAATGATGATGAGTTCTTCTGCCGACTGTGAACGATTGGGGTGCATTGCCCAAGCTGCCTCAAAGTGTTCCTGGGCTTGACTCAAGAGGTGTTTAAATTCTTTGCGTTGTTCGTCATCGTCATCGAGGTCGTCGAGCCAATGGGTGCCAATCGAATCCCATGCCGCTTTGAAAAAGATGTTGCCTCGCAACATGTGAGCAAACCATTGTTTGTCGGGTGTGACGTTTTCGGTGGCTTCTTGTAAGGGCGCCAATAAGTTGGCGTGAAAGTCGCGAGCGTACCCATTGAAGAGGCGGGAAAACTCAATCATGTCATCAGGGTGGAGGGTGATCGACTGATCGAAGAGCAGGGCATAGTGGTTTGTGGCGGCGTTAATACGGCGATCGTGGTACCACTGATGTTCATAACCCCACCATATTTGGTGTTTTTTAAGGATGAGATGTTCAAGGCTTAACAGCATGGGTTCGAACGCGTTGGGCTTGCCCAGGTTGCGTGCGAGGTTGCGCAGGGCTTGCTGAGATTCGAGGTCGATGGGGCGCCAATGCGGCGGAACACGCTTGGGGTCGAGCAGTTGAAACACAAAACGAATGATGGGGTCGTCGCATGGGGTTTCGAGCAGCGAGGCGAGGGTTTGCTGCAATGCTTCTAGGGTGGCGATGCCTTGGGGAACGGGGTGGTCGGAGTAGTCGACGTAGGCTTGGTATTGCGAGAAATCGTCGAGCAGTTGAATGGCGGCTGCGTCCCATGCGGGATCGCGTTGGCTGTGGGTGCGGTAGGTGTCGGTGAGTTGTCGTTGGTAAAACGCGGCGCGTCGCTGGGGCAAGGTGCGTGGGTCGCCTGCGATGGCGGCGGCGGGGGCGAAGGGTTTGGAGGCGACTTTGGTGGGTTCGGCTTCAACTGTGGGCGAGGCCGCTGGTGGGTCGATTAGCAATTGGCCAAGGGCGCGGGGGGTGAAGCAAAGGCAAAAAAGACAGAGCAATGTGCAGCAGCGTGTGGCGGAGAGACGGATCGACATGGTTGGCTTTCGGTGAGAAAGAATGAATCGGAATTTTTTTGCAGGTCAGGCGTGCTTGTCTGACTTCTGACTGCCTTGGGTTGTTTGAGTCTGACCGCGAAGCATCAGGCGGGTACCGCCTGACCTACTTTTTGTTGACATTTTTTTGTGGAGGGCTGAGATACGAAAAAGCCCCGCTGAATCGTGTCCAGCGGGGCTTTAAATGAAGCGAGAGTGACGGGGGTCGAACCCGCAACCTCCGGCTCGACAGGCCGGTGCTCTAACCAATTGAGCTACACTCCCAATGAGGGACCCGGCGGTTGTTCCGGGCCACATAAAATAGCGTCGTGGGCGGTGATGTCAAATGGGCGGCTGTTCTTTTTCAATCCAACAGTTTAATCCAACAGCACGCTTGGTTTGAAAATGTGCCCGGCACGTTTTATTTGTACAACTCGGGTTTGTCTTCGTCGGCCACGGGCATCACGTCTTTTAGCTCGGTGAGGCCACCTTCGGCGGTGTTTTCGAGGCTTGCTTCGGGGGTTGCAGGCGTTTGGGGAGCCACGATGTCAGGGGTGGCGGGTGTGGTTTCAGGTGTTGTGGCTTTGGGGGTGTTGCGGGAGCTGCCACCAAATTTTTCGGCCAAAGGCACCAGGTAAATTTCGACACGGCGGTTGCTGGAACTGCCTTTTTCGCCGTTGGGTTCAACAGGGCGGTATTCACCATAGCCTGCCACGCTCATGCGGACTTCAGGAATGCCCGCTCCTGAAAAGGCTTTCATGACCGACACGGCGCGGGCGGTGGAAAGGCCCCAGTTGTCGCCGTAGCGTTGGCGGTTCATGGCGTTTTTCATGGGCACGTTGTCGGTGTGTCCAGCGACGCGTACTTCGTAGTCGGCTGCCACGGGGGCACTCAGCACACCTGCAAGCTTGCTGATGATGGGCAGGGCTGATTGGCGTACCTCGGCTTTGCCTAGGGCAAAGGTCACGTCGCTGCGAAACTGAATCGCGCCGGTTTCTTTGTCGTAGCTCATGAGCTCGGGGTTGGCGGCAGCGAGTTTTTCAAGCTCATCGGCCAGCTCAATGGGAATGGGGGTGGTGCCCGCACGCTCAAGCAAGCCTTGAAGACGGGTGATTTCGGCTTCAAGCTCGATGCGTTGGGTGTCGGCATCGACCAATTGGTTACGCATGTCTTGGTTGGGGTTTTTGGCCCCGCGAAGAATGTCGATTTGGCGCTCTTTGTCAGACAACCGGGCTTGAAGATCAAGGATTTGATCTTGGGCGGTGCGGTATTGGGTGCGGTATCGGTCGACTTCGCCTTGGGATTGGCAACCGGTGAGGGGCAAAAGGGTAGACGCGGCAAGGCCGGTGATGGCGATGAGGTGTTTAAGGTTCATAGGCTTGGTTTTCATGAGAGAACGACGTTCTGAGGGGACGTTCGGCGGTGGAAGGGGCCAATCCAGCCCCACCACATCCTGTGGTGGGAAGCTCGGCCGAGCCGATCGTTGTTCAAACTCAGTCTACCATGACGCTCCGGGCATCGCCGGGGAGTGGTGGAGCCTTCTTTGTGGCGATAACCCCTCTGTAGCGAACTGAAGGCCCATGGCGGATTTGCTGTTTTTGGAGATGGTGTGTTGGACGATGTTGTTTTTTTTCACGCCGCGGCCATACGCGGGTTTTCAGGTGATGCCGCAGGCGATTCATGCGCCAACACGGTGGCGGTGCGGGGGGCGCAGGTGGTGGATGCGGGGCCTTTTGACGTGCTGCGTCGCAAGCATGGCACGCCGCGCGAGGTGAAGGCTTTGCCGGGCATGTTGCTGTTGCCCGGATTCATAAACGCGCATGCCCACCTTGAGTTAACGGCCATTGGTCCGCAGCCTTACGGGGGTGATTTTTCAGACTGGGTGATGATGTTGCGTAACCATTGGCCTGGCGACGGGCCGGTGTGGGACAAGCAGCCTGATCTTGCGTGGTTTGCAGAGGCCTCGGCGGCTGGAGCTTGCGCAGCGTTTGCGGCGGGGGTTCAGGCGGTGGGGGACATTGCGCGTTTTGATGCGTCGGCCGAGGCGCGGCGAGGGGCAGGGTTAGAAGGCGTCACGTTTATTGAATTGTTTGGATTGGGGCCACCGCATGATGCCGACGCGTTGGAACGGGTGACGCAACGGGCCGATGGCTTCCAGCCCCATGCACCCTATTCGGCGGGGCCAGTGGTGTATGAGGCGGCGGCGGCAACAGGTCTCCCTTTGACCACACACTTGGCTGAAACCTTGGACGAGGCGCAGTTCGTGGCGCAGGCGAGTGGTGCTTTTCGAGAACTTTTAGAACGTGTGGGCAAATGGTTGCCTGGTTTTGCCGGCGCTTATCAAGAGGACGCTTCGCCCGTGGCGTGGATGGCGCCGCATTTACGTCGCGACCGATGGTTGCTAGCGCATTGCAATTATGTGAATGATGCGGACATCGCGCTGCTTTCAGAAACCCATGCTTCGGTGGCGTATTGCCCGATTGCCAGCGACTATTTTGGGCATCGCGACCACCGTTATCGCGACATGCTGGCAGCGGGGGTGAATGTTTGTTTGGGCACCGATTCGGTGGTGTGTCAGCCAGGGGATGGCGACCCCACGCAATGGCTTAGTTTGCTTCCGCAAATGCGGCATTTGTATCGACGCGATGGGGTGGATCCTGCGCAACTTCTTGAAATGGCCACAGCCCGCGGATGTGCTGCGCTAAACCCCCAAGGAGACGGGGGCCACGCCATCACGCGATTGGTGGCCATTGAAATAGATGCCGGTCTGGCGATTGACCCGTTGGTGCAGGTGATGCGCAGCGATTTGCCGGGGCGCGGCGTGGGTGCGATGAGCCGTTGAGAGTCGGCAGGTTCTTGATTGGATTTACAACGGTTGCATCTCAAGGCAGGAAATGAGCCGCCAAGGGAGCCAAGGGCTGCGGTGTCATCTCCGGCCGAACTCCTCTGTCATTCCCTGCGCCCATCCCCCCGTCATCCCCGCGCAGGCGGTTACTCGGCGGCTTCATCAGAAAAATCGACAAACTTCACGAACACGGCGGTGATGTCGTCGAGTTGGGGTTGGTCGGTGCCGCCACGGAAATCGACCATTTCTTTGAGCATGGCGTCGATCATTTCTTGACTGGTGAGGTGGTGGTGTTTGCGAATGAAATCGAACATGCGCTCTTTGCCATACATCTCGCCGGTGTGGGGTTCACCGCCGGGCGCGGGGGGGCAACGGGCTTCCCAAATGCCGTCGGTGCCGATGAGTAGCACGGCTCGCGAGGGCAAGTTGTCGTAAGGCACTTCGGTAAAGTCCCAGTCGCCGGTGACGCCCAAGGGCAGGTCTTCGCCACCAATTTCGGTGAAGGCATCGGCTTCGGGGGCGTCGGGGTCAAACACCACGATGGGGTCATGGCCGGCGCTGACCAATCGCAAGGTGCGTTTGGGGCCGTCGATGACGGTGTACATGAAGGTCATAAACCGGTCGGAGGGTGTGTCGTCAAACAGCGGCTGGTTAATGGCGGCCATGGTTTCGGCCAGTGGCCGTGGTGGCATGGCGTGGGCCCGCAAGAGGGCGCGGGCAATGCACATGAGCAGGGCGGCGGGCACGCCGTGGCCGGTGATGTCGCCCACGGCAACGGCCACTTGGCCTGGGGCCCATTGGTTCAGATCGATAAAGTCAAAGTAATCGCCGCCGGTGGCATCGGCGGGCACGTTGGCGCCAGCGATATCTAGGCCGGGAACCGAGGGCGCCTTGTCAGGAAGCAGACCTTGCTGGATGTCTTTGGCCACGCGCAAACCATTGGCCATGTAGGCCTGGTCACGCAATTTGGGAACCATGTCGTTGAAGGTGTCGGCAAGGGTTTGTATTTCGTCGCGGCTGGTGACTTCGGCCCGGGCGTCGAAGTCGCCTTCGGCCAAGCGCCGGGCCGATTCGGTGAGTTTTTTAATGGGCCGAACAAAAATGCGCGAGGCCAAAAGACCCAATCCCACGGCACTGGCAGCCACCAAAAGCATGAAGAAGCGCTGCTCGCGGCGCAAGTCTTGCAGGGGTTGGTCAAAGTCGGATCGCGGCCGCACCAGTGCAACACGCCAATCGCGGTGTTTTATGGGGGCATAACTTGCAATCACCGTGTTGCCGGTGTCGGGCGAGACAAAGGTTTCGCTGCCGCGTGTGGTGGCCGTACGCAAACGAGTAGAAATGACCGGATCAAAACCCGGCGATTCAATGGTGGGTTGACCGTAGCGTCGCTGGGGGTCCACCTCGGTCATTTCTTCGGGTGAGAGTGGGCTAAGTGAAGTGTAAAGTCGCTCGGGGTCGCGGTGGGCAAATACAATGCCATAGGGATTGAGCAGCATGGCGAAGCCTGACCCGCCGCCGAAATTCACTTGTGCGCAAAGGTCTTGAATACGCTCGCCAGCAAGTTTGAGCACAATCACCCCCACTTGTTGGTCGCCGTGACGCACGGGGCCGGAAAAATAAACCCCCGGCCGTCGCGTTGTTTTGCCCACCAAAATGTCTGATGCGTGGGGGTGGCCGGCCATCCCTTGAGTCATGTACTCGCGGAAGGTGAGGTCTTGCCCGACGTTTTTTTTGCTGGTCGAAGCAATGCCAATGCCATCGGTGCCCGCAATGAAGGCTGAGGCGATGTCGGGTTGGGTGGATTTGATGTCGTTGAGTAAACGTTGAACCGGTGGCAAAAGGGCAGGTCGGTCGGCGGGGCTGGCGGCGGCAAAAGCGATGATGGATTCGTCGGCGGCCACGAGGTCGCGAAGGTGGCCCACATCGGTAATCAGTTGGTCAATTTCAGTGGCCGTCACATTGGCCAAAAGCTCTTGGCTTTGTTCGGCCAGTGTTTCGAGCGAGCCAAAGCTGCGGCGGGCATTGACCATGCTGACCAGCACCATGGGGACAAGTGCCGAAAGCAACAGCAACACCCCCAGCTTGATGGACATGGGGCGGGTGCTGCGGTTTTTTGAAGAGGAGGGAGGTGATGTCATGATGATCGATGGTGTGAGACGCGTGTTAGACTTGCCGGGACACTAAGTTTAGCGGGCAAAGGGGCTTTTGTGAACGGCAAGGCCGCGAACCCTTAAAAGCACGACGGCGTGGGGTGAGACAGAGATCGTTGGGAGTGTGGGTTTGCCGGAGATGAAATCCACCACGCTTACAGAGGCGGTGGGGTCAAGTCCAAGGGTGACGGGGTTGAGGGTGAATGTTGCGGGGGCGGTGGATCGGTTTAAAACAGCCACGGCCAGATGCCCGGTGTGCAGGCCATCACCTAAGGGCCGGGCCCACAGTTCGACCTCGCCTGCGACATGCAACCGGCGGGCGGGTTGCACCAGTGGGTCTTGGTGTAATGCAATGAGTTCAGGGGTGGTGATCAAGTCGCGGGTGTTGGCATCCAGCGCGTCATCACCAATGAGTGAGTCGGTGATGAATAGCGGGCTGGCCAACATGCACCACAGGGTGAAATGGGTACGGCGTTGGTTGGCGTCAAGGCCTGCAAAACGCAAGGGCCCCAAGTCGGGCGTTCGGCCGGGATAGGTGGTTTGCCATGCGTCTTGGGCATGGTCCAGCGGGGCAAGCACGCACGCGGCAAAGGGGTCAGAGGCATTGGCCGGGGCGGTGGGCGCCACACGCCACGCATCGGCCACATCAATGACCCAGCGGCCGGGAAACGTGCCGGTGTTGAGCACCAACGCGGCGTGGGGTTTGATGTGCCGCATCTTGTGGGCCAAAGGGGTTAAGCACGCTTGGGTATTGGCGTGCGGCCGGGGCGCATTGATTTGTAAAAAGTCGACATTCCAATGGCGCAGCACATGGGTGAGGTCGGCGTCTAAGTCGGCTGTGGCGTCGGGATGAATCAATGCAGAGGCATTCAGTGAAAGGCCGGGTATCAAACCTTGTTCGCGTAAGGCATGAGACAACGCGTCAATGCCTTGCGGAAAGCGTGACGCGTTGGGTTGCAGCATGCCCGAGGTGTCGCGGCCACCCACGGTGTCGCAAGACAATCGCATCACGCGGTATCCTGACTGGGCCAATCCTTGGACGTGCAACGCATGGGCTTGTTGAAGCACTTGGGCGGCATCGGCCTCAGGGCACATGGCGTATCCCATCAGAGGCGTGATGGGACGCAAGGTGAGAGGGGGGCGGGAACCCTCAGCGGGTTCATCGGCAAATGCTGCTGCGGCAAAAACGCCTAATGCGAGCATGCACGTGCTGCGAAGCAAGCAAAACAAGCGGGCAAGCAGAGAGGCGAAAGAATGCATGGCGGTGTGACACGCGGCAAGAAATCAAAAGGATCATTGCTGCGTGTGTGAAGGAATCATTCCGAAAGACAACCCAGTTTGCGGAGTCGTTGATAACGCTTGTTGACGAGGTTTTCAGGTTTTTTAAACCGTTTGAGTTCGCGTAACCGTTCGATGATGTACTTTTCTAACGTGCCGTACATTTCCTTGCGAAAACGGTAGGCCGAGCCCATGGGTTCGGGAATCACATCGTCAATGGTGCCCAGTTTGAGGTTGTCTTGGGCTCGCACTTTCATAGCATCGGCGGCCAGTGCGTTGTTTTCAGGATTGGCGGTTTTCCAAAGAATTGCGGCGCAACCTTCGGGGCTGATGACCGAGTACCAACTGTATTGCAGCATGGCCAAGCGGTCGGCCACGCCAATGCCAATGGCGCCGCCCGATCCACCCTCGCCAATGACGACGCTGACGATGGGCACTTTGAGTCGCGACATTTCGCGCAAGTTCACGGCGATGGCTTCGGCTTGGCCGCGTTCTTCGCTGCCAATACCAGGATATGCCCCGGGAGTGTCAACCAAGGTCACCACGGGCAAGCCAAATTTTTCGGCCAGCTTCATCACACGCAAAGCCTTGCGGTAGCCCTCGGGGTGGGCGCAGCCAAAGTGACATGCGATTTTTTCTTTGACGTCTTTGCCTTTGTTATGACCAATCAAACACACCTTGTGCGGGCCAATACGTCCAAAGCCCGCAATGATGGCCGGGTCGTCACCATAAAAGCGATCGCCATGCAGCTCGGTGAAATCTTTGACAAAGGCGTCGATGTAGTCGCGCGTTTGCGGTCGGTTGGGATGCCGCGACACTTGGACGGTGTTCCACGCGCCAAGGTTTTTGTAAATTTTCTTGAGCATCGCCGTGTGCGATTGCCTGAGCTTTTTGAGATCGGCGGTGAAATCAAGCTTGGGGTCAAGGCCCACTGCCGCGTGATCGGAATCAGCCTGAGCTTCAAGCTCGCTGATTTGGCGCTCGAGGGCCAAAAGCGGGCGCTCAAATTCGAGCTCAAAGGTACCGGTGTATTCGTTGAAGGCCTTGGTCATGGGTGGTGGGGCGAGTTGGGCAAGGCGGGCGGATGAGGCTCGCCCGTGCGACATCGCAGGGGGCTGCGCTCCTTGGTAAAAAGAGCATGGGGTTCGGGGTGTTCGACGCCTCGGGGGCGGAGTGAGATTATAAAGGGGGGCAGTAGACCGCGTTGCCTGACTTCATTTTGGCCCTTTATTTGACACACCATGCTTGATGTTTCTCAAATTACGATTATTGGACCTGGATTGCTGGGAGCCAGTGTGGGCTTGGGGTTGAAAGCAGCAGGGTTTAAAGGCGCTGTGGTGGGGGTGGGGCGGCGGCAGGAAACCTTGGATGAAGCGTTGGCCGTGGGGGCCATCGATCGGGGCGTGCTGGATTTTGGCCAAGTGGCCGCTGAAACCCGGCTGGCGGTGGTGGCCGTGCCGCTGGGGGGCTTTGACGCGGTGTTTGAAACCCTTGCAGCCCACGACCACGCGGGGTTGTTTGTGACCGATTTGGGATCCACCAAGGCCTCGGTGGTGGCTTGGGCTGCGGCACGGCTGCCTGATCCACGGCGCTTTTGCGGGGCCCACCCGATGGCGGGCAGTGAGGGGCAAGGGCCTGCGGCGGCCAAAAGTGATTTGTTTGCGGGCAAACCATGCGTGCTCACCCCCAGTGATAACACCGACCCCCAAGCCATTGCGTTGGCGCAATCGCTTTGGGAAACACTGGGCATGCAAATTTCTCGTTTAGACCCCGTCGAACACGATCGGCAGGTGGCCGCGGCGAGCCATTTGCCCCATGTGCTGGCGGCGCTCATGATGAACGCCGTGGATGAAAGCGGCGGATTGGATTTGGCCTCCACCGGTTTGCGGGATACCTCGCGGCTGGCGGCGAGCAACCCGCCTATGCGACAAGACATTTTGCTTAACAACCGCCAAGCCGTGTCGGATGTGCTGGAAACGTTTGCCCGACATCTCGATGCGTTTCGCTCGACCTTGCAGCATGGCCCTGAAGGGGGCGTACTTAATACATTGCGTCACGCGCAAGACGTGCGGGCTGCGTGGCTCGATCAAGTGGCCGCAACACAAAGGGCCGCAACAAAGGATTCTTCATTATGAAATACCAACTTGGACTCATTGGCGCAGGCAACATGGCCGAGGCCATTGCCCGGGGTGCGATCGACCGTGGCGTGCTGCCTAAAGGTTCTATTTGCGCCGCCGACCCCAGCCCCGAGCGTCGGGCGTTGTTTGAAAGCTTTGGCGTGGTTCCCATAGATAACAACGCCCAGGTTGTTGCGCAATCTCAAAGCATCATGCTGGCGATTAAGCCGCAAATACTAGGGAAGCTGGCGGGTGATTTTGAAAAGTTAGACCGTGAAAACCAAACGGTTATTTCAATTATGGCCGGGCTGGGATCGGTCAAAATCGAAGCCGTTTTGGGAGGCCCTGCTCGAGTGGTGCGGGTGATGCCCAACACCCCGCTGATGGTCGGGCACGGCATGGCAGGCGTGGCTTTGGGTGTTCATGCCAAACCGGGTGATGACGCCTTGGCCATGGAGCTGTTTGGTGCCTGCGGCGAAGCGGTGCGGGTTGCGGAATCTGATTTGGATGCGGTGACGGCCGTGTCGGGCAGTGGCCCGGCGTATTTGTTTTATTTGGCCCAGGCAATGGAACAAGCCGCCGTTGACTTGGGTTTAAGCAAGCACGCTCGCCAGCTTGTGGCTCAAACGTTGTTGGGTTCTGCTGAGTTGTTGGCGCAGTCTCCCGACGATGCCGCCACGCTGCGGGACAAGGTCACCAGCCCCGGCGGCACCACCGCCGCAGCCATTGCGCACTTTGATGCGCAAGGCGTTGCAAAATCAATTGTGGGGGCACTCACCGCCGCCCGTGATCGCTCGGTTGAGCTGGGCGCCGACTGAGTGATGCCGAAAAAGCAAAGGTGACTTTTCAGGCTTTCGCTTTGGTTTACGCCGCTTTGCGGGTGAGCATGGTCACCGCTTCGTCTTCAGTGTCCACAATGGTGAACACCCGGGTGAGCCCCGAAAGCCGAAGCGACATGGCCACCATTTCGGGAGGCGAAACAAAAATCATTGACAAGCCACGTTTGCCCAAAGCCTTTTGGCAAGTCACCATCTCGCCCATGGCGATTGAGCTCATGATTTCCACCGCCGAAAGGTCAATCAAAACCGGTTGGCCGCCATCGATCAAAAGTGTTTTTAGCTCACTGCTGGTTTCGGTGGTCCACTCCAAATCCAGTGCTCCGCTTAAGCGCAGGTGGGTGATGGCGTGAGAGTTGTCGACGACTTCAAAAGAAATGCTCATGTCAAATATCCGCAGGTGAGATGGATGCGAGGCGAAAGAACCTGACTGGTATCGGCTGGGCAAGAGAGAAACATTGGCCGTAAAGTTCAACTGCGACGTGAACCGCCGTCACAGGCCTCAAACTCAATCGCCCGCCGATAATGAAATGGCGTGTGTGTTTAAAAACGCTAGAATGCCAAGCACTATGCGTGGCTTTTTTGCATCTCGAACACTCAGCGTGGCTGCTCTTTTATGGGTGGTGGGCTTTTTCTGTGTGTTTATGCCAGCCCATCGCCGGGGCATGATTGCTTTGCCGGGCGGGGCGAGCGTGGCGGTGGCCGTCAACAGCGCGACCAACGCGGCAAACCAAGCGGACGTTTCTACTACGTCTACCGAGGCCAACCAGCCGTTTTGCCCTTTGTGCATGCCCGCCGACAATGAAAACGGGCCGGACGCGCCGGTGAATTGTGCCATTTGTCACCTGAAGGTCAATTTCAGCCTGCCGCCTGTCATGGTGTTGCCCCCGGTGTTCGTTGAGCAGCTGGATTATCTCATCGCGCGTTTTGAGCAGGGGGCGTCTCCTTTTGTCGTTTCACAATCCACGTTGCGTGGCCGCGCACCGCCGGTGTTTCTCTAAAACCCACAAGTCTTCCTTGTCGCAAGAGTCCTTGGGTTCTTTCACATCAGCCGCATTAGACGCATCAACCGCTTGGGTTTTGCGTGAGTGTGTTTGAGGTTATTCGTCAAGGTTATTTGCAGTTACGTCGTCGTTGCGTATTTGTTTTTAGCGACTGCTGTCGGGTTTGTATTGGATAAGCAAAGCCCCTGCGGATAACCCGCATGCAGTTTTTGCAAGTCGCCTGTTTGCCACGACCTCTTGCCGCAATCTTTTCTTTTTTAACTTTCATGTGCCTGTGTGGATCATCCGCATCTCGGCCCTTTATTTGGACTTCATGATGAACAACTATTCTTTCACTTCTTTTTTTCTCGCAAAATGCATCTCCGTTGCGTGCCTTGCCGCATTGCCTGCGGCTTCAACCTTCGCGTTGAGTCCTGTTCCATCTCCTCCCATGCCGGGTATGACCAGCGGGCTGGGCAT
Organism: Algisphaera sp.; assembly: GCA_036480015.1. Taxonomy (GTDB): domain Bacteria; phylum Planctomycetota; class Phycisphaerae; order Phycisphaerales; family Phycisphaeraceae; genus Algisphaera. Next base: position 29,033 of record JAZGFZ010000105.1, read on the forward strand.
GATGGGCAACGGCATGGTTCACTCCGAAGTGGCGGTTCAAAACCACGTCGTTTCTGTGGCATTGCGCGACGGCCCCAGTGGCCCGGCGAACCCTGCGACGCGGCTTGTTGCCGGTGTGGCTGGATTGTTTGCATCGCCCTTTGATGTGCTCAACGGCCAAGCTTACAACGCGCAATATGGCTGGCTTGAAGACCAAACCATTGGCTTCACGCCCATCGACATTGCGTCGGATGAATTCATCTGGATTGAACAAACCAACGTCACCGGACCCGGCATTGTGGCGGTGTACGAAGGGGGCAACGGCATGCAAATGCCCAATCACACCATGGACCCGATTTTGAATACACCCGGATCGCTCAGCTCGGCTTGGATGTGGGACGAAGGGTTCAAAATGCAACACAACTGGTACGCGTTTTCGGCCCCGGGCGATTACGACGTGGACTATCGCGTTTACGTGGGTGATGCCAGCGGCGCTGCCATTTCGGGATACACCGACGGGGCGGTGACGTTTCAGTTCACCGCGGTTCCAGAACCCGCATCGTCAACACTTTTACTCACCACAGGTCTTCTCGGGCTATGCCGTCGCCGGCGTGCCTGATGGGGGGTCACTTCACTCAGCGCGGCGGCACTGCTTGCCGCGCTGAGTTTTTCAAATGGTTTGATTCGCATGAACTTTTAAAACCAAGGATGATTCTCATGCACACGCTTGTTTTTTCGTATCGTTTTTCTATGACCGCGCAGTTTTTTAGAAACGCTGTCATGTTGTTTTTTGTGGTTGCCACGGTTATTGCGCCCTCCGCCAGTGTTGCGGGCGTTGCGTTGGGGGGGCTGATGAATCACGTAAGCGTCAATGTGGGGGCTCCGGTGTCGGGGCAGTTCCCCTTGGTCGCTGCATTCGACGACGATCCAGGGAATGGCATTGAAATGGTGTGGGGTGAAGCCAACTTGGCATCGCCTTACGATTTGCTTTCGGATCATGCTTACAACGCCCAATATGGATGGTTGCGGCAAGGCATTTGGAGCCCGGGGGCCGGACAAGGGGCCTTTATTGAATTGGTGGATCAGTCCGAGGGTTTACGCGCCTACGAAGGCGGCTACAGCGTTGACGTGACGGGCGGCGGGCTTTCTGATGACCTCAACGGCACCCACACGTTTTCTCCCATTTTTGGAACCGAAGGGTCTTCATCTTGGTGGCGGTGGGACGGACGCATGGCCCACAACTGGTATGTCTCGGATCAGGCAGGGCCACACTTTGCCACCTACGACGTGTTTGTGGCCGACGTTTTGCCCGATGGCAGTCCCGGCGCATTGAGTAATCTTCTTTTGCCCACACAAATCACCTTCACATGGGTTGATTCACTGACCTCTTTGGCATTGCCTGGCGATTACGACCGCAACAATTTTGTAAGCCAGTCTGATCTTGATTTGGTTTTGCTTAACTGGGGCAGCAGTGTGTTGCCTTCTGGATGGTTGGCGGTCGAACAATTTGATGGCGTCCTGATTAGCCAAAATGAACTTGATGCCGTGCTTTTGAATTGGGGGTCGGGAGAACAACCCGTGTTTGCCGCCGCTGTTCCTGAACCTGGCGTCTTGGCGTGCATGTTGTTTTCACTCGGGCTGTTTGGATCGCGTCGCAGCAAAGGCCATACGACCCGTACAAAAGGTTGCATTTCGTGAAAACCTGCAACCCCCACGCGCCTTCCAACAAGGCTTTTACGCTCATCGAATTGTTGGTGGTGCTGGCCATCATTGCGCTGTTGGTATCGGTTTTGTTGCCCGCGTTGGGTTCGGCTCGGTCGCAAGCCAGGGCGATCAGCTGCGCTTCAAAAATGCGCACGTTAGGGCAAGCATTAACGCTGTACCTTCATGATTACGACGACGCCTTTCCTGCGAGCAACCACCTTGGTTTTGGCGGTGTGAGTTGGGACATTCAGTTTTCATCTTATTTGGGTGCCCCTTCGGTTCACCAAGCAGTGCGGGCGGGGGATTGGTATTTAGACAACAACCCCGACGTTTTGGACTATTACGAAAAAACATTGCGATGCCCCGAAGACGATCAAAAAACATACAAGGAATACTCCTACGCACAAAATGTGTATTTCAACCTTGATCCCACTGTGGCGGCTGAAGCACCTGCACTTGCAGGCCACCGTTGGTGGAAATCGATTTGGCTGCCCGCGCCTTCGGCCACTGTGATTTATGGTGAAATCAAAGGCGGCTCCAATCACTTCATGGCCCACGTGTGGCTCGCCGGTGACCCGGTCAACGTTGCCGAGCGACACAACGACACCGCCAACTTTGTATTTGCCGATGGTCATGTCAGTCGAAACCCAGCGACGGATCACTTTAAGCTTTCCATTCCGCTGGTCGACAATTGGAATCCGGCCACCGCGCGCTGAGTTTTTAGCCTTGCGTGCTAGATTCTTGTTGACTTGTTTTTCGAACGTATGCCAAGGCGAAAAGTGACGTTTTTAATTTTCTTTTTTGCCTTCCTTGGCTCCCTCACTTGCCCCCTTGGCGATTAAATTTCATTCGCAGGCATTCAAGCAGAAAAGTGCATGACGGGCAGCCCGTTTTTGCTAGGCTTCTTTGATGGCTTATCCCGATCTGCGAAGTTTTATCGATGCCCTAGACGCCGCAGGCGAGTTACATCGCGTGACCGCGACTGTGAGCTGCATGCTTGAAATCACCGAAATCGCCGACCGGCTTAGCAAGTCGCCGGCAGCGGGGCAGTCCAATCATGCCCACACCTTTGATCCGCATCACTGCGATCTGGGCGGCAAAGCCTTGCTGTTTGAGAACGTCACCACGCCTGAGGGCGACGCAAGTTGTCCGGTGCTGATCAATGCATTGGGCAGTTATCGACGCATGGAAATGGCTTTGGGTTGTACCGAAGGTGGTTTTGAATCGTTGGCAGACAAGGTGGCTTCGTTGGTTAAGCCTGAGCCGCCGGTGAAGTTAATTGACAAAGTCAAAAAAGGCCTGGAACTGGCCAAAATTGCATCGTTGCCACCCAAAATCATTAAAACTGGAGCTTGCCAAGACGTGGTGGAAACCGGCGACGAGATCGACTTGCGCCGCTTGCCGATTTTGAAATGCTGGCCCAACGACGGCGACCCGCGCACCTGTGGCTATCCCGTCAGCCCACAAGACGCAGGCACCGCTGGTGGCCATGGCCGTTACATCACCTTTGCAGGCATTCACACGATTCACCCTGACGACGCGAGTAAGCCTCAGGGCGAGCCGCGTCCTTCGCGCAACGTGGGCATGTATCGGGCTCAGCTTATCGACCGCAATCACACCGCCATGCACTGGCACATGCACCACGATGGCGCCGCGCATTGGCGGGCGTGGAAGCAGTACAACCAAGCACGCGGGGACCATTCAGGCGGCATGCCTTGTGCGATTGTGTTGGGCGGTGAAAGCGTGCTGCCTTATGCCGCCACAGCGCCCTTGCCGCCGGGCATTAGCGAACTGATCTTGGCTGGCTTTTTAAACGGCGGGGCGATTAAATTGGTTCGCGGCATAAGCCAAGACATTCACGTGCCCGCCAATGCCGAAATCGTAATCGAAGGTTTTGTAAGCACCCAAGCCCAAGACGCCGGCTTTGACCCTCGGCCGCGTTACGGCGAGGCGCCACCTGAATTGGGCCCCGATGCCGTGTTTGAAGGCCCCTTTGGCGATCACACCGGGTTTTATTCACTGCCCGATCGTTACCCCATTTTCACCGCCACGGCTGTTACACACCGCGCTAAACCCATCTACCCAACCACCATTGTGGGCCGTCCGCCACAAGAAGATTATTACTTGGGCAAAGCCACCGAACGCATCTTTCTGCCCTTGTTAAAAACGCTTGTTCCTGACATCATCGACTACGACCTGCCGATGTTTGGTTGCTTCCACAATTGCGCTTTCATCAAAATCAAAAAGCAATATCCGCTTCAGGCCCGTCGTGTCATGCACGCCATTTGGGGTGCCGGACAAATGGCATGGACCAAATCCATCATTGTCGTCGATCACGATGTCAACGTGCATGATCACGAAGAGGTTTTGTTTCACATCATGGCCAACACCGACCCCGGCCGCGACTTAGAGAAAGTCAACGGCCCACTGGACATCCTCGATCATGCGGCGCCAAGGCTGGGGGCCGGCAGCAAGCTGGGCATCGACGCCACCCGCAAATGGCCCGGCGAAGAAGTCAACGGCGAGCCCGTACGCGATTGGCCTGACCTTTTGAATATGGACGATGACACAAAAGCCCACGTCACACGCCGTTGGGCCGAATACGGCCTGTAAAACGGC
>JAZGFZ010000106.1:0-6475 GCA_036480015.1 Algisphaera sp.
CGTGCCGACGCCCTCACCGCCCAACTTTGCACACCCGGCGGATGGAACGTCACGCGCGGCACCCCCGAAACCCTCACCCAACTCTCGCCCGACGACATTCGCGCCTTTGATTTGGTCACCGTGGAACTCTCTTTGGCTTCAGCCGACCGTGGAGCCCTTCTTAAAGACCTTGCCATCACCCGCGCTCAGGGGCCCATCATGGTGACTGCCGAGCCCGACGCATCGGCCCAAGCACTGGCCGCCGCCCTAGCTCACGGTGCCGATGGACTCGCTGTTTGTGATGGCGAATCACGCAAAACATTGGAGTCCGCCGCACGCCTTTTGGGCGAAAGAGATGCCGACGCCACCCGCCGACGCCTGCTGGCCGCCATGACCGAAAGCCACTGCACCTTTGAGGTTGAAAACGACCCCGACCTGCTACCTGCTCTCATCACCCGCCTGCAAAACAGCGTAACGATGTTTAGCGTGTGCGATTCCGCCGAGCGCGCACGCATTGGCGTGGCCATCGAAGAAGCCCTCAGCAACGCGCTTTATCACGGCAACCTCGAACTCGACTCGGGGCTTCGCGAAAACGGCATGGAGGCCTATTACGCCCTCGCCACCGAACGTCGGGCCGCCCCCCCCTACTGTGATCGCAAAATTCACGTCACCGAAATGCTCAACGCCAATGAAATAAAAATCATCATTCGCGATGAAGGCCCTGGCTTCGACACGTCGCGTTTGGACCCCGTCGAAGAAGATGACGCCGACGAAGAAGCCGAATTCGTCATCCCCTCAGGCCGCGGTCTCATGCTCATGCAAGCCTTCATGGACGACGTGTCATACAACGCCTCAGGCAACGAAGTCACGCTCATCAAACGGCGTGCGGCAGATGCAAGCGATATCGATATGCCGCAAGCGGCGTAAAATCACTCAATATAAAAGATACGCCCCGCTCAAATATCACCAATCTTCAAGAAGCCCCTTGCGCCAAGCCCCTCCATCACATCGGCTTGTCACCCACCGTTGCGTCATACACCGCCAACAGTTTGGTTTTGTCAAAAATCATTTCTTGCCGTGACATGCCCACCACGTCGTAGAGTTGCGTGAGTTCAATGGCGTCCACAGGACACGCTTCTTCGCACATGCCGCAAAAAATACAACGAAGTTCGTCGATGTCGAATTTTACGGGGTACTTTTCGCGATCGTCCCAAGGTGATTCTTTGCCTTCAATATGAATGCAGTTGGCCGGACACGCGGTCGCGCACATAAAACAGGCCACGCACCGCACGCGACCCTGCTCGTCGCGGTTCAAACGATGAACACCGCGATAGTTGCCGATGTTCATGCCGCCTTCTTCAACGGGGATGTCTTCACGTCGCTGCTCAGGATATTCCATGGCCCGGTTGCCCTTGCGTGAAGAACCGCCCACCGCCCCGACCATGTGCCGCAGTGTGGTGCCCAAGCCCTTAAACACCTGTGGCAAAAAGAAAGCCTCCGATGCGGTCAGCGGAGGAAGATCAACATTGACGGTATCGAAGTCGGTCACGGGCATGGGGGTAGTTTAGCCGGTTCCCAACACGGTGAACCCCTGTGCGTTACCGCCCCGACCAAAACCTTGGGTACAGCAACACCAATAACGCAAAGATTTCCAATCGCCCCAAGGCCATCCACAATGCCATAAGCACTTGGCTGCCAGGGCCAAAAAAGCCGTAATTTTCAACGGCTCCCACCGCATGAAGACCTGGCCCCACATTCATCAACGTGGTCAAACTGGCCGTGGCGGCCGTGGTGAAGTCCAACGTACCCGCAGGTTCCAGCATTTTGAGCGCGACCGCCCCCACGGCAAACAGAAGCCCCACCATCACAAAATAAATAAGCACCGAGCGCACCACCTCAGGTTCCACCACCGCCCCGCCCACCCGGGTGGGCTTGACCACATTGGGACGAAACACCCGCTCAAACTCCGCCAGCAAGATTTTGCCCACCACCAAAAACCGCACCACCTTGCAACCCCCGCCCGTGGAGCCCGCGCAGCCGCCCACAAACATCAGTGCAACCAGCACCGCTTTGGGAAAAAACGACCACAAATTAAAGTCCACCGTGGCAAAGCCCGTGGTGGTTTGCACCGCCACCACCTGAAACAAACCATCACGCACCGCATTGCCCACACCCGGTTGCTGCACCTGCCCGGTTGTCAGCGTTTCGGGTCGCCCCCAAATACACGCCGCAATGACCACGCTTGCCACAACCATAATGCTCAAATAAAGTCGCAATTCAGGATCACGCCACACCGCCGACCATTTGCGATGAATCAATTGGTAGTAAAGTCCAAAGTTCACCCCGGCAAGCACCATGAACACAATCGTGATCCAGTCAATCCAAGGGTTGGCGTAATACGCTCCGATCGAAGCGTTTTGCGTTGAAAACCCGCCCGTCGCCAATGTGGCAAAGGTGTGGCACAAACTGTCGAACCATGGCATGCCCGCCATCCAAAAACACCCCATTTGGGCCAGCGTCAGGGCCGTGTAAATCAACCACAACGCGCGGGCGGTCTCGGCAATGCGCGGGCGTACACCTTGGCTTTTGGGGCCGGGCGCTTCGGCATAAAAAAGTTTTTTACCGCCCCCGCCCACCAAAGGCAACACCGCCACAAACAACACCACAATGCCCAAACCACCCAACCAGTGGGTGAGAGCCCGCCACAACAAAAGACCTTTGGGCAGCGATTCAATGTCGTTGGGAAAACTGCCAAGCACCGTTGCGCCAGTGGTGGTCAGCCCCGACATGGCCTCAAAGTAACACGCCGCCGGACTATAAAACGGATGCAGCCCCATCCGTTCGGGGGTTATCTCGCCCGTGGTTGAATCGATAAGGGCCGGTGCGACCCCTTCGGGCCCGCCCATCATCGCCCAAGCGAAATACGGCACCGCCGCCAACCCCGCCCCCACCAACCACCCTGCCGACACCAGCAACAACGCATCTCGCCGGTTAAGCGTGTCGGCCTTGGTCATACGCCCTGCAAACCACAACGTGCCGCCCAACGCTGTGGCCAATGCCGTCGCGATTCCCAATGCGATGCCCGCCCGCATTTCATCGCCGCCCTTCCAGCCAAAGCCCGCCATTTCAGCCAACGTGGTGAGGCCCAAAGCCGCAGCCATGACCAGCAGCAGCAATCCAAGTTGATGGGCAACATAACGGTAATTCATTTTAAAAACTCTTACGCCAAGCGCTTCTTACGCCCCAAATAACTCACGCAATGTGGCGTCACAATCAGGATCGCCAATCACCACCACCGTGTCGCCCGACTTCACCGTGTCGTCGGCCCCCGGCACAAAAGCGCGATCACCACGCGAGATGGCCGCCACAATAGCGCCTTCGGGCAAACCAATTTCTCGCAAAGGCACATCAATCACTTGCTTGGCCAATCCTGGCACCCGAATTTCATACACGTTGGCAATACCCTCAGCAATCGCCCCCAATGGCGTCACCGCTTGGCCTTTTAACAAGCGCTCTATTTCATTCACCGCCGTGGCCCGCGGGCTAAAGGCGTGATCCAAACCAATGTGACCAATCAAATGCAAATAGGTCGGTCGTTGCAACACGGCGATAGCACTTTTGGCCCCCATCGACTTGGCCCGCGCCGCAGCAAGAATGTTGGTTTCTTCATCCTCTGTCGCCGACACAAATGCATCGGCTTGGTCGACTCGTTCGTCAAGCAAAATGTCAGAGTTAATAACATCGCCGTTAATCACCGTCACCCAAGGCAATTTCTCCGCCAGCTCTTGGGCACGCCCCGGTCGCTGCACAAACAAACGCACCGAAAAATTGCGGCTTTTAAGCTCGCGGCACAACCACACACCTTGGGTCGATCCGCCCATGACCATCACACTTAACCGCCCGCCCGCCCCAGGCCGAAAGAGCTTGACGGTTTTTTCAAGACTCTTGGTCTCACCAATCAGCGTGACCAAATCACCCGCCAACACCTTGGTGCGTGCTTTGGGCAAAAAAGCCACATCGCCGCGCTCCACCGCTGCCACACGGCTGCCGGCAGGCAACTTCAAATCACACAACGGCACCCCCACGGCCTTGGCGTTTTCGGGCACCAACAGCCGCTGCATTTCAATCGCACCCCGGGCAAAGTTTTCCACCGCATGCGCCCCAGGCGATCGCAATGTGGCCGCAATGGCCTTGGCCGTGGTGTACTCCGGGCACACCAAGTGATCGATGCCCAAATGCTTGGCATAATCCAAGCCCTTGCCTTCGTAATAAGCCGAATGATGCACCCGAGCAATCGAACGCTCACAGCCGATCGCCGTGGCAATCGAGGCCGACAGCAAATTGATTTCATCCACATGTGTGGCGGCGATAAATAAATCCGCCGTCGCCGCGCCTGCTTCTGCCAGCACCTGGGCCTGCGTGCCACTGCCCACCAACGAACGCACATCCACCGCGTCGTCGATTTCCGCAAGGCGATCGGCGTTTTGATCAATGAGCGTAACGTTGTGGCCTAAAGGCGCAAGCACCTCCGCCGAGTGACGACCGACCTCACCGGCACCGCAGATAACAATGTCCATGGTGTCTCAAGTTTCAAAAACAAAGAAAACAAAGGGTCAAGAACAAAACAGCAACCCATGTCAAAAACAACGGCAACGTTGCAAGCCCGTCGCAAAAATCAGTCCAACAACTCGGCCTTGGGCGGAATGTCCGACACCGTGGGGCCGGGAATAATACCCAGTCCGCGCAGCCGGTCTTTCACCACCTCCGCAGTCGGATCGGTGTAGTAAGCATATTTAAGCGCCTGCACCGCGCCGGGCACATCGTTAACCCCCTTATAAAAATCAGCTTGGGCCAAATACGGCTTAATGTCACCAGGCAACGCAAAGAACCCGGCTTTTTCCAAGGCCAACTTTTGACCGTCCGAGTCGCCCATGCCCCCTAAATAATGAGCTTTACGCATGAAATCGCACGATTGCTGACTGTAAGTCACCACCATGTTGTCCAAAAAGGCATGAAGCTTTTCTCTTTGATCTTGCTGGTAATACGACTCCGCCACGGCATCCGCAATTCTTGGACGCCACACCGGATCATGAGGACGCAAAGCCAACGCCTGCTCCAAAGGGGCTTGTGCCCGAATGGCATCGCCTGCTTGCAACAAATTCACGCCCAGCCAGTACTGGCCCTGAAAATCCGTCGAGCGAACCTCGACCGCCTGTTCAAAATGCTCAACCGCCCCCGCAACGTCACCCGCCTTCATGCTCTTAAATCCGTCGGATCGGTGCGAAACATGGGTTTTGCAGCCTGTGGCACTCAAGGTCACAAGCAGGGTTAAAAGAGCAACGGCTGTCAAAGGGTTGTTCGTTTTCATGGATCGATTCGTCCCAGAGGGTCTGTCTAAAAAGGTGAGGGTTGCCAGCAGCGAAGAATGAACGCCAGCCAGCCCCATAGGATAACGCCCCGGCCCATTCACCGACGCCCAGCCAACACCTCAAATTCCTCGCCCATGCCTCCACCCCGCCCCACCACCTTGCTGGCCCACCACGCCCCAGGCGGGTTTCATTACGACTGGCTCATTGATCCGCCCTTGGCCCCCCAAACCCTTGGCCAACCCCCCAGCCTGCTTTGGACCGCCCGAGTCGCCCGCCCGTGGACCCATTGGCCCCGCATTGGCGCGTTCACCGCCTTGGCCCTCCCACCCCACCGCCGACATTACCTCAACGCATCTGGCCCACTCACCCACAACCGAGGCCACATCACCACCGTCGCCCAAGGACAACTCCACATCCACCTGTGGCACCCCACCCACATTCGCGCCACACTCACCACAGGCTCCTTCCACACGCATCTCATCCTCAATCGCCCCGCCAAAAGCAACCTGTGGCATGTACAGGCCCACCCATAGCCTTGATTCATTTTTCTCGAAAACGGGAAACTCTCTACTGCTTTTTGTCATTTCTGGGAACACAATACGGGTATCTTTCTCTTGTCATCTTGCCGTCTTGGGCCTGCATCACATCGGCCCCCTCAAAGAAAGGTTCCGTTCGTGTCTGACTTCATCGCCGCCTGCACACAGTCTTCAAGCAACCTCGTGTTGTCGCTGCTGCTCGCCCTCACCATGCTTTACTGGTTGATGGTTTTGTTTGGCGCCGTCGGGCTCGACAGCCTCGATTTTGACTTAGACCTCGACACCGACATTGATATCGACATCAATGCAAGCACCACCGACGCCAATTTTCTTTCCACAGGCGCGTCCGCCAGCATTTTAAAATTCTTTCACATTGGCTCCGTACCTATTTTGGTGCTTTAGTCCATTTTCATTCTTGCACTTTGGACCCTTGGTGTTCTCACATGGCCTTGGATGGGATCGTGGGGTTCACTCATTCAAATTGCCGCCCTCATCCCCTTGGCATTTGGCGCCTTGTTTGCCACCAAAGTACTCACGCTTCCACTCAAATCGCTGTTTGATCAAATCGAAAAACAAACCGAATCCGAAAAC
>JAZGFZ010000107.1:0-33855 GCA_036480015.1 Algisphaera sp.
AACCGTCATGGCGGTATGTTGGGCGGCATTTCCAGCGGCATGCCCATCGTCGTGCGGTGTGCCGTCAAGCCCACCAGCAGCATTCCCCAAGACCGCCCCACCGTCGATCGCGACGGACAGCCCACCGTCATTGCCACACGCGGTCGCCACGACCCGTGTTTGCTACCACGTTTCATCCCCATGGCCGAAGCCATGATGCTTTTGGTGTTGGCCGATCATTATTTGCGGCAGATTGCAGTGCGGAGCTAAAACCCAAGGTGACCGTTCACGATTTCAACAAGCGCATTTGCGTTGGCGCCCAATGGGCAAGCCATCTTTTGAATGATGGCATGAATTGCTGTAATCGTTTGCCGTTTTTGAAGTGACACTTAAGATAATCGCGACGCCTCACAACCTTTTCTTCACGCAAAGGCGTTTGGGAGAATCGGGGACTGAGCGAAAAAGCTAAGAAACCATCAAGCTCATTCCCTGCCTTTCTTGGCGCCTCCGCGTCTTGGCGTCTTGGCGTAAATCTTCTCCGCGATACCCCCCCCCGATCAAAACCGTGAACGGTTGCAAACCAAGCTTGCGAGCCCAATCACTACCGCGCAATGGTGATAGGCGGCCGCACATTGCGGGCACGCGACATAGGCATGCGAAAAGCAGGCCGGCCCAAAAAGTCTTCGGTGAGTTGATGCCACTGCACCGATTTGCGATACATCCCAAGTGCTTCCGAGGCATCGCTTGCGAGCATTCGCTCGGAAATGGCAATGGCAAGCGACAATTGAGTGTCGTTGAGTTTTTGCTCGGGGTGAATGCCGCGATCCAAATGGTGGGTCCAGCGATCATTAAACACATGGTCCAGCACAATGCGTTTGAACATGTGGTCGTCGATGACCACCCAGCCGCAGCGCCGTGCACGGGCAGGCAAGCGTAATTCAACCAGGTCTAAAAAACGAATTTCTTGTTTGCGGCGTTCCATCGCAAATCTCCGGAGGGGGAGGGGAATCATGAAAAGGGTCAACGAAAATTGACCTTGAATCGCAGTCGAATGACCACCCCTTCATTGTACCTGTTTGTGACGAAAACAGAAGGCGAATGATGCACTAAAACAAACCTTGTTTTCATGCCAACGTTTTCTCAACGTTCCAACCAAAACCACGCCGGTTGTCGATCCATCGCAACCAAGAAGGCTTAAAGCAATAGAGCGATTGCTTGGCCAACGCAGCCTCAAAAGGTGGGTGGCCCGCGAATGCAAACGTGGCGAGATAATGTTTTAGCGCCGCAGCATATTGGGAGTCGCCGGGGGCAAGCACCGTCGCCAATCGCCCACGACATTGCACCCCATGAATCGCCTCGGGGACTTGATTGGGGGCATAAACCGTGATGGCCGCCTGCGGGTTGGCGGCGAGATTTTGGCTGTGCTGGCTTTGCGGCGACGACACCCACCACAACGTTCCGTGATCTTCATGGGCGTATTGAATGTTGGCCGCATGCGGCACCCCCAAGCCATCCACGGTGGCAAGGCTGGCGGTGCGATGAAGACCCAGAAATGCTTGAATTTCTAAGGCAAACAATTCAAAAGGTTTGGCCTTCAAGGGTTCGTGGCTCGCACTCATGCTTGCAGCTTTGCAATGCGAACAAGGGCTTCTTCCACATTTTCGCGGCTGTTAAAGGCCGAAATGCGGAAGTATCCTTCGCCTGCGGCACCAAAGCCACTGCCAGGTGTGCCCACCACATGGGCATCGTTAAGCAGCGTGTCGAAAAAGTCCCAGCTGCTCACGCCACCGGGGGTTTTAATCCACACATACGGTGCATTCACGCCGCCATGAACCTCCATGCCGTTTGCCGAAAGCGATTCGCGTACCAGCCGTGCGTTTTCAAGATAAAACGCAATGAGATTGGCCACTTGTTCTTGGCCTTCTTCGCTGTACACCGCTTCGGCCCCACGCTGCACGATGTACGACACACCGTTGAATTTGGTGGATTGCCGGCGATTCCACAAACCATGCAATGCGACATCATTTCCGTCGCTGTCTTTGCCCATCAAACTTTTGGGCACCACCGTCAGCGCACAACGTGTGCCGGTAAAGCCTGCGTTTTTACTGAAACTGCGAAACTCGATTGCACAGTTGCGTGCGCCGGGAATTTCATAAATGGAATGGGGAATGGTCGGGTCGGTGATGAAGGCGTGGTAGGCCGCATCAAAAAGAATCAGCGTGTTGTTGGCATTGGCCCAATCGACCCACTGGGTTAATGTTTCGCGGCTGGCCACCGCACCTGTGGGGTTGTTGGGGTAACACAGATAAACCACATCCACCGGGGCGTTGGGGATCGCCGGTTCAAAACCATTGGCCGCCGTCATGGGCATGTACACCAACCCGGCATAACGCCCCCCTGCGGCATCGCCGGTGTTGCCCGCCATCACATTGGTGTCGACATACACGGGGTACACCGGGTCGCACACGGCGATTCGGTTGGCCGTGCCGCTGGCAAGGATGTCTAAAATATTGCCGCTGTCACATTTGCTGCCATCGGAGACAAAAATCTCAGAGGGGTCGATGTCGCAGCCGCGACTTTTAAAATCATTTTCAGCGATGGCTTCACGCAACCACAGGTAGCCTTGCTCGGGGCCATAGCCATGAAAAGTGTCGCGTTTGCCCAAGGCGTTCACTGCACGAATCATTGCGGTGCGACAAGCTTCAGGCAATGGCTCGGTCACATCGCCAATGCCCAGCTTGATGAGCTTGGCCTCGGGGTTGGCTTGGGCAAACGCAGAAACGCGGCGGCCGATTTCAGGAAAGAGATAGCCGGCTTGGAGCTTGAGATAGTGGTCGTTAATGCGTGGCATGATGAAGGATTCGGGGTTTGGGTTTTAAGGCGTAAGGCTGAGAACGAAGGCTGAGGATTGAGGCTAAGGATTAAAGACGTATTTTACGAAAGCGATAGAGCGTTGGCGTGTTGTGCTTAGCCCAATTGCTGGGTCGCAAAGGTTCGGGCCACATCAAGGGCTTCAGGAAGTTTGGCAGGGTTCTTGCCACCGGCTTGGGCTTGGTCAGGTTTGCCGCCGCCGCCACCGTCCACAATGGGGGCAACGTGTTTGATCCAGTCGCCTGCTTTGAGGCCCTTGGCAATCAGCGATTTGGGAACCGAAGCCAGCAAGGCGACCTTGGGACCGTCGATGGCGGCAAGCAACATGGCGGCCTCGGGGTGTTTTTTGCGAATCACATCCATGGCCGTGCGCAAGCTTTTGGCATCGGCGCCAGGAATTTCAGTGATGATCAAGCCGCTTGTGTCTGCTGCATCTGCAACGGCTTGAGCCGCTTGCACCACCACCGCTTGGGCTTGGTTGCCTTGGGCCTTTTGATGTTCTTTAAGAGCCTTGCCAAGATCGGCAAGCACTGCCCGAACCGATTGGGCCGTGGTAAGGGGCAAGGCTTTTTCGGCAAGCGCCACAGTGATGGACTCAACCCCCAAAGCCAAATCCTCGGGAGTCGCAGATTGCAATGCCTGAGCCTTCTCAAGAAGTGTTTTGCCGACATGGTTGGCCTCGGCTGCGGCGGGGCCTGTGAGGGCAATCACACGTCGTACGCCACGACTTACAGCTTCTTGTCCCACCACCGTAAAGGTTTGGGCGTCGCCTGTTTGAGCCAAATGTGTGCCACCGCAAAACTCAATGCTGAATCCTGGCCAGCGTTCATCATCGGGCTGGGCCACCAAATCATCGACCGATGCGCCAATGCTCACCACCCGAACATGGGGTGGGTATTTTTCGCCAAACACCGCCCGCAAACCATTGATGGTCAATGCTTTTTCTTGCGGCACCACCTGGGTGTACACCGTGTGATTGGCCGCGATATCTGCATTGACCTGTTTTTCAACCGCGTTGATTTGCTCAGGCGTCAGGGCGCTGCCATGGGTAAAGTCAAAGCGCAACCGCTGGTCGTTCACCAACGATCCTTTTTGATTTGCCTCGACATTCACGTGATCGCGCAGCGCTCGGTTCATCAAGTGGGTGGTGGTGTGGTTGTTTTGAATCAACCCCCGACGCTGAGCATCCACCGCCAACGCCACGGTTGCAGAATCGGCGGTGGCAAGCTCGCCTGCCACCACTTGGCCCAAATGAAAAATCACCTCGCCAATTTTAATCATCTCGGTGACCTTGATCCGGGCGCCATCGCTCATTTGAATCACCCCCGTGTCACCCACTTGGCCGCCCGCTTCGGCATAAAAAGGTGTTTGCCCCAACACCACCGCGCAGGGCTTGCCGGCGGGCACGGTTTTTTCAGCCGGTTTGTAAAGCCCACAGCCGCTTCCCACTCGAAACGCAAAAACAGGAGTGCTCACTTGAGCTGCTTCGGTGGTGACATAGCCCGTGAACTCCGTTGCAGGCAACTCACCGCGTTGTACGATTTCGAGCAGCGATTGCCGGGCCGCATCACCCCCCGCGGCGCCCGCCTTTGATTTTTCTTTTGCTTCGGCCATACGCCGATCAAAGTCGTCTGCGTCTACGACTAGCCCACGCTCGTCGGCCATCAGTTGAGTGAGGTCCAACGGAAAACCATAGGTGTCGTGCAGCAAAAAGGCATCTTTGCCACTGATTTGACCGCCCGCCGGCAAGCCTTTGGCTGCGGCATCAAACAAGGCGATTCCACGGTCAAGCGTGTTGCCAAATGCCACTTCTTCTTCTTGGATTTCTGCGGCCACCGCCTCGGCGGCTTTTACAATTCCGGGGAAAGTGTCGCCAAAATTCGCAACCACCGCCGGAACCAATTGATAGAAAAAGGGTTCGCTGACACCAAGTGTTTGACGTCCATACCGCACCGCCCGTCGCAAAATACGCCGCAGCACATAACTTCGGCCATCGCTTCCGCAGTGGGCGCCATCGGCCAAGGCAAAGGTTAATGTGCGAATGTGGTCGGCAATCACGCGATAGGCCACGTTGATCGGATCGGCCAACGCCGCCGCGTCGCCGCCGGGGGTGTAGGCTCGGGCTTGGGTGGCTTTTTGAATCGCGTCAAACAGCGGGCCAAACACATCGGTGTCGTAGTTGCTGTTCACACCTTGAAGCACGCGCACAATGCGTTCAAAGCCCATGCCCGTGTCCACATGCTTGTGAGGCAAAGGGTCGAGCTGGCCACTTTGCAGCCGGTTGTATTGAATAAACACCAGGTTCCAGATTTCAACCACGGTGTCTTGATCGTCGGCATTCACCAAAGACGCACCCGATTTGTCCGGGCTGCGGTCATAGTGCAGCTCACTGCATGGCCCGCACGGTCCGGTGTCGCCCATTTCCCAGAAATTGTCTTTTTTGTTGCCTGGGTGAACTTGCTCGGGCGGTAAAAATTGAAGCCACAGATCGCGGGCTTCATGGTCAGGTTCCAAACCTTCGCTGGCGTCACCTTCAAAATAAGTTGCGTGCAGCCGAGTGGGATCAATGCCCCACCATTCTTTTGAGGTTAAAAGCTCCCACGCCCATGTGACAGCCTCTTTTTTGAAATAGTCGCCAAACGACCAGTTGCCCAACATCTCAAAAAAGGTGTGGTGGTACGTGTCGTGGCCCACGTCGTCAAGGTCATTGTGCTTGCCCCCGGCCCGAATACATTTTTGCGTGTCCACCGCGCGGGTGTATGCACGCGAGCCCGTGCCCAAAAACACATCTTTAAATTGATTCATCCCCGCATTGGTAAACAGCAGCGTGGGATCGTCGTGCGGCACCACCGGGGCCGACGCCACGGCGGTGTGCCCCGCCTTTTGGACGAAGAAGTCGATGAACTGTTGGCGCACATGGGCGGCCGAAGGTGTGGGCGTGGAGGATTGCGTAGGCATCAGGAAAAGTCGCAGACCCGGGGAATTCCGGAACCGCAAAGTATACGGGAGAGAGAAGGGGGTGAGTGAGTCAGGGGCTAAGGGGCTGAGTGAAAGGCAGGTCAGAAAAGGCTGGTGAGAAGCCTGTCGTCGGCCCGAGACCGATTCAGCCGATTCGCTGGACGGGCAAAAGCCAGACAGGGTTCTCATACACGTTCTTAGGCCATGTGCGGTACAACGTGCAGTTCATGACACGCACGCATTCATCCAACATTGTTTTAAACCGCCTTCTCCTCTTAATGGTTGGGGGTGTTTTGCTCTTGGGGGCCATGGGCTGCTCGCCCAAACTCATGCGAGCCCCGGTCATGTTCGACCGCACCACGGCCGACCCCTTTGCCACCTTGCCCACACCACGGCGCAACACCCAATCCACCATTTTTTACGCCACCGATCGCGATGCCCATCAGGTCAAAGGTGAAACGGTTTACAACCGAGGCCGTGCCCCGGCCCTTGTGTTGGGCAAAGTTGGTGTCACGGTGGGAGAAAATCTCACATGGGGCCATCTCATTCAAAACACCTTGGGCTCAACCAAACACAAACGCCCTGTCGTTCATTTTGATCCCCCCAAGCCTTTTGGTTTGCTGCTTACCACCGCCCCACCACGCGTCATTCAAGAAACACTTTCAGGTCAAGGTGATGACGGCCCAAACACCATCCACACCCGCTTTGTGCCCCGCACCGATCCCGGCCGCGGCGCCTTTCGCTTTGCCAAAGCACTCAACGCCGAAATGGACGCCACCGCGCATCAAGAAATCTACGTTTATGTCCATGGTTATTACAACACCTTCGACAACGCCATCGAAACCGCAGCCAACCTCCACCATTACAACGGTCGGCATGGCGCCGTCATCGCTTTTGCGTGGCCCAGCCAAAAACACCTGTGGGACTACGCCCAAGACCGCGAATCCGCCACTTATGCCGTCACCGATTTGCGTGACCTCTTGATCTTTTTAGCGGATCACACCGAGGCTCAGAAAATCCACATCATCGCCCACTCCATGGGCACCTTTTTAACCAGCAACACCCTGCGCGAAATGCGGCTCATTGGTTACACCGAAACCCCCGAGGCATTGCGTGAACGATTTCGTTTGGGCGACATCGTTTTAGTCGCCCCCGACATCGACGTTGACGTTTTGCAAAAACGCTTTTTTCGTGAAGGTTTCGAACAAGTCGCCGAAAGACTCACCATGTATGTCTCTCCCGACGACCAAGCCCTCAACTGGGCCACCCGCCTTTTGTTTGGCATCGTGCGTGCAGGCAGCGTTACCGGAAATTACCTCACCAAAGTTCAACGCCTTTGGCTCAAAGCCCACCCCAACGTGGCCATGATCGACATCAGCGGCCAAAAAACCTACGGCATCGGCCACAGCCACCACACTCAAAACCCCGGCGTGGCCTCCGACCTGCTGCTACTGCTGGCTCACCACCAATCCCCTGCCCAACGCGGCCTCTCCTACGTCGCCGAAACCGGCGTGTGGACCTTTCCCAAGCATTACACCCAACGGGTCAAAGCCATCGCTCAAGAGGCGTATCCAGAACGCGAGAAGGCCGCGGCTCGTGAATAGGTGGCCGTTCACCGTTTTGAGCGAGGAGGCATCGTGGAGAAACTTTACGCCAAGACGCAGAGACGCCAAAACGCCAAGAAAGGCAGGAAAGACAAGAAATGAAACCTGATGATTTCTTGGCTTCCTCGCTCAGTCCTCGATTTTTCAAACACCTTTGCTTGAAGAAAAGGTTGCGCGGGGTCGCGATTGTCTTAAGTGTTATTTTGTCTTCCTTGGCGTCTTGGCGTCTTGGCGTCTTGGCGTAAAATCCCTTGCCAGAGACGACTTGCCCATGGCGTGTCGACGCAAACATCCTCCTGAAACCTGAGGACGGTTACGTGAATAGTGCGTTTGTCACGTTGGCTTCGCCAGTTGCTTTAATCACTGCCATTCCGCTGAAGACGGTTTTGGGATAGCCCTCCCGCAAATTGCGGTACAACAATATCGTTATGCCCGACCGCCCCACCCCACCTTCTTCTGATGATCCGCCGAAGCCAGCCCTTGCGCCATTGCAGCGCCGTGCCAGCCGTCATGCGTGGCGACGTGATTTGTTGAAAGTATGGCTGCCGGTGCTGGCCCTTGCGTTCGTGGGTTTTGCCATTGCGTGGCAATTTGTCGAACCCGCCCCACCGTCGCGTGTGCGTTTGGGCACAGGCACCCAAGGCGGAGCCTACGAAGCCATGGGCGAACGCTTGGCCGCATCCTTTGCTCGGCGCGACGTGTTTTTGCAACCCGTGGCCACCCAAGGAAGCACCGAAAATGCCGCGATGCTGGTGGCCGGTGAATTGGATGCCGCCATCTTGCAAGGCGGAAGTTTAGACGACCTTGAAAGACCCGATGGCGTTGCCCTTGAAGCCGTGGTGAGCGTGGATTATGAGCCACTATTCATTGTGACACGCCGCGACTTGCTTTTTCCCGCCGACCCCTCCTCATCAAGGGGCATTGTCTCCCTCGACACACCCGACTTGGCAAACGTGCTTTCAAGCCAACGTGTGGCGGTGGGCGCCTTGGGCAGTGGCACCCGTCCACTGGTATGTCGACTGCTCCAAGAAATTGGCTTGTCTGTAAACGCCGAAACCACCGTTGATTTAGGCGGCGACCAAGCCCTTGACGCGTTGATCCACCACGAAGTGGCCGCTGCGTTCTTTGTGCTTTCAGCCCAAGCCCCGCGCTTAAAACAAATCCTTGCCAATCCCGATCTTGCAATCATTGGCCTTAACCAAGCCCAAGGTCTTGCTCAGCGTACGGCTTACCTTGCCCCTGTGACGCTTGCCCGCGGGGTGGTGGATCCTGTCCATGATTTGCCAGGTGCCGACTTGTCCACCGTGGCCCCGGTCGCCTTTTTGGCCGTACGCGAAAACACTCACCGAGCCGTGGTTCAATTGCTCGTGCGCGCTGCCGTGGAAGACCAACACCCTCACCTTGTGGGGGAGCCCAACACCTTTCCCACACTCGATCGCGCCGACCTGCCCATTGCCGCCGAGGCCCGCTACTTTTTCAACCGTGGCCCCAACATGCTGCACCGCACCTTGCCTTTTTGGATTGCCTCCACCATTGACCGCTTGGCCATCTTGCTCATTCCGGCGTTAACGTTGCTCATTCCACTAAGCCGTTTGGCTCCGCCCATGATTCGCTGGCGTGTGCGCCGTCGCATTTATCGCTGGTATCGCCAACTTCGTGTCATCGACGATGATTTGGGCCGACACGATTTGGATTCCGCGCGACTCATGGCCGATCGCGATCAACTTCGTGAACTGGACGACGAAGTCAGTGAAACCGACGTGCCCTTGTCTTATATGGAAGAGTTTTACAACCTGCGTTTGCACATCGCCTACATGCGACAACGCGTAGACGGGCGACTTAACACATAACCGCTCGGATATTTGCGTCTTTTCTTATCCTTACAGCCCCCTACAGCCCCTTACAGTCCCTTGCCGCCCCTCACCGCTCCCCCACAGGCTCTCTTTAATGTCCGACCCATCCATAAAAATTGTCATGCGTGGCGACGACGCAGGATCAAGCCAATCGGCCAACCTCGCCATTCTCCATGCTCACGAGCATGGCAACCTGCGTAATGCGGGAATCATGGCCCCTTGCAAACATGTTGATCATGCCGCCGAGGTGTTCAACACGGCTTCAAGCCTATGTTTGGGAATGCACGCAACCTTTACCTCTGAGTGGGACACGCCACGATGGGGCCCCGTTGCAGACATCAAGCAGGTGCCCTCACTGGTGATGGAAGATGGGTTTTTTCCGCCTGATTCAAATTATTTTAAAGAACAAGGCTTTGAACTTGAACACTTTGCCATTGAACTCGAAGCTCAACTAAATCGACTGCGTGCTGCAGGCCTAGAGGTTGCTTATTTAGACGAACACATGGGCTTTAATTGGTTAGAAGGCGTGGGGGAACTTCTTTGCGATTTCGCCCGTCGCTACAATTTAATTTACCGCCCTGAGTTAATAGAACGGGGTTGTTATTTACCCAATCCCACAGCCGAATCCCTTGATGCCTATGTGGCGGCATGCATTCAATCGTTTCAAACACTCACCCCGGGGACGTACCTCATTCTTGGGCACCCGGTGTTTGATGATCCCGAAATTCGCCAATTTCAAGGCCAAGGCATGACAGGTGAACAAGTGGCGTTGTCCCGCGTGCACGAACGCGAATTGTTTTGTGATTCCCGTATTCTCGATCATTGGAAACAACAATCCATGATCGCGTTACGATATGATGAGTTGTGATTTTCAAACTCCAAAACATACTAAAAACCGCTAAAAACAACTCGAAACCACCGCTTTATTATGCCCCATCCATCATCTGAAAAAGTTTTACTATTACCGCAACCTCGCATTTGCACATGGACAAACGATGCCGTTTCTCGCCGTGTTCTCGATCATGTGGTCTCGCGTATTGATCCCCAGGCCATGCCCCATGAGCAAGGCTATCGATTGCACATTACATCAGAAAAAGGCGTGCAAATCATCGGGCATGACGATGCGGGTGTGTTCTATGCTCAGCAAACCCTCAAACAAATGGTCGCTACAAACCATGCGTTACTTTGCTCTGTGACCATTGAAGATTGGCCCGATTTTAAAGTGCGCGGCGCGATGCTTGACGTTAGCCGCGACCGTGTTCCCACCATGGAAACACTTCTCGAAAACATTGATCGTCTCGCATCATGGAAGATCAATCAAATTCACTTGTATGTCGAACACACCATCGCCTATCAAGGCCACGAGGCGGTCTGGAAAGACAGTTCGCCACTCACCCTTGAAGAAATCACGATCCTCGACAAACACTGCCAGTCACTTCACATCGACTTCGTGCCCAGCCAAAACCTCTTTGGCCATTTGCATCCGTGGCTATCCACTGAAGGCTACAAGCATTTGGCCGAATGTCCCGACGGATGGAAATCGGCTTGGGGTGCCCAATACAGTGGCCCCTTTTCACTGAATCCCACCGATCCCGCGTCACTGGATTTGGTCAGCGATTTGGTGAGCCAATTGGCTTCTTGTTGTGATTCGAAGTTCTTTAACATCAATTGCGACGAAACCTTTGATGTGGGGCAAGGCAAAAGCAAGGCCGCGTGTGACGAAAAAGGCCGCGCCACGGTGTACTTGGATTTTCTAAATGAAATATGTGACCAAGTGCATCAACATGGGAAAACCCCCCTATTTTGGGGCGACATTGTGTTGCATCACCCCGAACTCATTGACCGTGTTCCCAAAAATGCAGTGCTTTTAAACTGGGGGTACGAAGCCAACCACCCTTACATGGAACAAACTCGAAAATTCCACGAAGCAGGCGTTAGACAATACGTTTGCCCAGGCACCTCCACATGGCGCAGTCTCACAGGACGCCACGACAATGCCATTGAAAATCTGCGCTCTGCCGCCGAAGCAGGACTGAAATACAACGCCGAGGGATACCTCATTACCGACTGGGGCGACCACGGCCATTGGCATCCTTTTGTCTTTTCGTGGCCAGGCTTGGCCTATGGCGCCGCCGTGTCTTGGTCATACAACACCAACGCGGCCCATCGCGACACAGCGGGCTGGCTTAACACCCATGTTTTTCATGATGCCACGGGATATTTTGGGCAAGCTCTGCGGGATTTGGGGCAGTTGTACGAACTGGATGAACGCGAAGACGACGTCGCCACATGGTGGTTTGACTTCTTGCGTCACACCACAGGAGAACTAGGTACCGGAGAATGGAAGCCCATTAGCCCCGCTGGAGCAGGGCGCGTTTTAGAACGTCTCAATAAAATTGAAGCGATGTTTAATCAAGCCCAACCAAGCTGTAAGGATGCCGATTTACTGACACGCGAAGTGTCGTGGATCATGCGTTTGACACGATGGATGGCTGATCGCGTTCACGAAGACAGCTCACAGAAAGCATCGAAGTCTGAAGAATGGGGCTTGAACGCAAGCCCTGAAGCCAAGGCTTCTTTTGAAAAAATCATCACCGACTACAAAGCCTTGTGGCTGGAACGAAGCCGACCTGGCGGACTTTCAAAATCGGTTGAGAAACTAACGCAAATCACGAGAAAGGGAACGGGAGTCGATCCTTGCCCATGATTTTCTAAGGTTTTGAGTCAAAGGCGATGGCCCGAAGCAAGGCTCCATCCACCTCATCTCGCTTGATTTGAGCTTGCGCGGCATTCGAAAATGCTGCGACGCCAAATCCCATGGGGGTATGGATTTGTGAGTCTTTTACATAAAAGGCCGTTTCGGCGTCAATCCACTGCTTGCTTTGCGCATCGCAGACCCAGCGTTGCGAAGGTGTTGCAAAACGGGTTTTAGACGCGAGCATTTCGCCCACATCATCAAAAAGATGGACAAACCGCTCGCCATGCTCAAGGGTAATAACCGCAGCCCCATAGCGTTCGTCTGAAAGAATCATGCCGCACGCCACGCACACGTCTTGGCCCCAAATGACTGTGGGGGCCTTGAGTGTGGGCGGCTCGCCGCATGCGGCAAGGCAGGCAAGAAACAATCCAAGCAAGCCCATTTGTATTTGCCTGGATCGCGACGCGGCGATTGAAACGATTTCGGTAAGCGTGGTGGAGTTCATCGAAATCTCACAAAGGTTTACGGGTGAATCGAAACGCGGCGAACAACAAGGGAACAATCATCCATGCCACCAAAACACCGGCGAGAAGCCATGGTAATCCGTGGCCAAACGTGTTGGCGGCATAAAGCCCCGCAGGGCCAAGCACATCGAGGCTCGCATCAAAACCGCCAATCACGGCCAAGCGAAAGCATTCAGCAGGGTTGGCTATGGCGGTTAAAAAAAGCTGTGGGGTTTGCATGCGAAAGATCACCGCCGACCCCATAAGTCCCAAATCGCCCAAAAGCAAAAACACCAACCATGCCAGCAATGCGGTTCCTGTGGCCGCCCCCGCGCTTCGCATGACGGTTGAAATAAGCAGACCCACCGACAGCATGGCCAATGCGAGCATGGCGCTAAAACCAACCAATCGAAGGAACATCCAGATTTGTTGTGGGTCAGTTTGCCGTGCGATGACCAATCCCGCAACACCAAAACCCAACGCCAAGGCACCCAAGAGTGATAGCGACAACCCCAAATATTTAGCCAAAAGCAATTCAATGCGATTGACTGGCTGGGCCAACATGTAACCCAACATGCCGCGATCGCGTTCATAAGGCAGGCTTGCCGCGCCAAGGGTTAACGCCATGAGCGGCACCAAAAGAATCACCAAGTTAATCATGCTGGCTGCGGTGGGGCCAAAACCTGCAAACCCCGAATAACCTGTGCCCACTTGGGCCAGATAGGAAACCCCCAAAGCCATGACCGTAAAGGCAATGGCATACGTTAAAAACCAGCGGTTGCGCACGGCGTCGCGCAGCTCTTTGCGAATGAGTACCCACACGGTGCCGGGGTGAATCCAAGGCTCACGCGGCATAAGCAGACGTGTGGGAGGGGATTTACTTGATGGAGATACGTTTGCGTCGGTCATGATGGGCTCCCCTGACTGGGCATTGCGGAAAGGGGAATTGCTGGAGATGAAAGTGGCGGCGCAAAATGTTCTGCTGATTGGTCGTCGGCCACTTGGCCATGTTCGAGAGTCAACACACGATCGGCCAAGCCCGCAACTTCTTCTGGACGATGCGAGATAAAAAGAATGGTTTTTCCCTCGCCTTTAAGTTGAGAAAGCTGTCCCAACAGTTCGCGACGGGCAGCGGCGTCAAGGTTTGAGGTGGGCTCGTCTAAAGCGAGAATCGGCGGGTCGTTAAGCAAGGCCAACGCCAAGGCCAAGCGTTGTTTCATGCCGCCCGAAAGCTCACGTACACGTTTGCGATGGTGTTCTTCAAGCCCCACGTCTTTCAAACATTGGGCACATCGACTGCGTGGGGCATTGCGCAAACGGGCCACAAAACGCAATGATTCAGACACACGGTATTCATCATAAAACGTTAATTCTTGCGGCACATAGCCAATCAAGCGTCGAGCTGATTTGCCGCGCTTTCGAACATCCATGCCCGCTACACGAATATCGCCTTTGAAATCAATCAAACCCAGCAAGCAGCGTAGCAACGTGGTTTTGCCCGCTCCGTTGGATCCCCACAACGCCACAGATTGACCTTCTTCAACGCGACAAGTGGCCCCGTTGAGTACGCGTGTGGAACCAAATCGTTTGTGAATGTTTTGAATGTCAATCATGGCATCGGCTGAGAAGGAACAAGGTGAGGCGTGGAGCTAAAACCCCCGCCAGCCTGTAAACAAAACCCCTGCCCCGCTGCCCAACATCAACGCCGACGCCAACCACAACGATGCAGCATTGTGATGCTGGGGCGGGGCAATGGACGCTGGGCGAGGCGGGTGCATTAAAGGCGCCGTGTCTACAGCACGCACCTTGGGTTTAACAATGGGAAAGGCCTTGGCGGCAGATCCAATGGCTTGTTGGGCAGGGCTAAACAAGAAAAGCCTCAGTTTGGGCTGGCGATCCATGAGGTTTTCAAACACGCTGGCGGCGCGGTGTTCCATGTCGCCAATGCCATCACCATCAAAATCAAAGCCTCGGTAATCGCCCCAATAATTCCCCTTGCCTTCGATGGTAAAGCGGTTGCCTTCAAATTTTCCACCGCCAAAGACAGCAATTTGTTGCACGTTGTCACAAAAAGCATTTTGGGTGAATTCGTTGCGGGTGACATTGGGCATAAATCCGAGGCCAATGTCGTTGTAAGCCAAAATGTTGCCTTGAAAACGATGGGTGAGGTCGATGTTTGAAGGTGAATTGTCAATGTGAATGCCCACGCGGTTGTCAATAAGCAGGTTGTCACGAATGTCGGCGCCGTCGACATCTTTGATGCCAATACCGAAACCGCTGGGGCCACGGTTGCGAGCCATGACATTGCGACGCATGATGAGGTTTTTGGTGTACATCAGAAACACACCCACCGAATTGTGAATCAGGCGGTTGTCTTCAACCGTGGCGTTGGCGGCGTACATAAAGTGCAGGCCGTAGCGCGAGTCGGTCACGATGTTGCGCTGAACGACAAGGTTTTCGGAATACCACAACACCACGTCACGGCCGTCGTTGACGGTGTTGTCGTTGACGGTGGTGTTGTCCGAGGCCCAAACACGGATGCAGTCGCCTCGACGGGCAAGGCCCAAAGGTTTACTGGTGATGGTGTTGCGCCGCACGATGCTGTTGGGGCTGTTTTTGAGGTAAATACCAAAAAGAACATCGCGGAGCGTGCAGTCTTCGATGATCACGTGGCCCGCGTTGGTAACGACGATGCCGCTGTTTTCACGGTCGAGAATGTCGCCGGTGTTGCGGATGACAAAACCGCGCACGGTGACGTGCGGACTGTTGATTTGTATAACGTCGCCAGTGCCTTGGCCGTCGAGGATTGCGCCGGATTCTGCGACAAGCGTGAGAGGTCGGTCGATGACGAACGGGCCAACGTGAACGCCTGCGGGAACGGTAAGCGTTTGGCCGTCGGATGCGTTGGCGATGGCAGCGTTGAGGTCGAAGGTTTGCTGAGTGGCTTGGGCGGCGGGCGCGAACGTTGCGAGCAAGAAGAAGCAAGCCGAGGCGATGAGGGCAAGAGACATCGCCGCAATCAGACGCAAGCGTGAGATCGCATAGGGCGTGTCATTTTTGTAAGCCAACGTTGCGTCACGCATGCGACACCGCAGCCGTCGCTTGGCGATTGGCTTTTGCGAGTTGTCGAAGGGGCTTGTATGCCCAGTGGCGCAAAAGCACCCAGAACATGAGAAGAAACGAAGCGACAAACGCAAGGATCAATCCTTCACCTGCCCAAGCAATCGTCTCGAACTGACCCACGAGGCCTCGCCCGAGAATCGGTGGCGTAAAGGGTTTGATGGCGCCAGAAAGCGGCGCTGTCGGGTCGAGGTTTTGCCCAAACTTGTTCATCCAGTAGTACAGGTCCGCCAAGAAAACGAACGGAAAGGCAATCGTCGGCAGCGCCAGCAAGATCGCCCATCGACTACGGATAAAGATCGCCACGGCGAGGCAAATCATCATGCCGATCATGGCCGCGATGGCGATGGACTTTTCAAACTGTGCCGCTTCGTCGAGCGGACGCATGCCGATGTAGTGATTGAGTCCGTCGATTTCGTTAACGTCGCCGGTGAGGTGGTTGATGTAGGAGGTGATCGTCAGCCCGTCAGGATACTGCGGGGCGTTGAGGCGGAGGTTCCAGTAGGGAATGAACAGCGAAATGGCGATCAACACGATCGCAATCAACAGCGGCAGAGCAGGGATGAGATAGCGAAGTCGATGGCGACTGCGTTCTTCTGCAGGAATACGTGGCCCGACGATTTTTTCCAAGAAGCTTGGCATGAAAACTCCGCCGTCAATGTAAGGGTGTTCGGCTGGGGGAGGCCGTGAAAAGTGGCCGCGAAAGCTTTCGCTCTCGCGGCCACGGTGTGGTTATTACTCAGCCGAGGCGACGCCTGCGGGTTTAACACGCAGGTAGCCCATCATTTCTAGGTGCAATGCTGAGCAGAACTCAGAGCAGTAGAACGGGAACGTACCAGGCTTGTCCGCAACAAATCGAATTTCGGTGTATTCACCGGGTTCGATGCTGAGGTTCATGTTGTAAGCCGGGATGGCAAGGCCGTGCGTCGAGTCGTAAGCACGTTCGACGCTGGTGAGGTGCCAAACAACGGTGTCGCCCTCGTTAACATCAATGTGCTCGGGGGTGAAGTGGCTACGAATAACGGTCATGTAAACATGAACTTCGTTGCCTTTACGCTCGATGCGCTCTTCGCCGATTTGGGTGGCTTCGGGGTCGACTTGGTTGGTGTGCGGGTTCCAGCCGATTTCAGGATAGACCTTCCAAGGCTTGAGCTTGTCGATCGAAATCATCTGCGCATAGTGCGGCTCGCCAACACCGATGGGCATGTCGTAAAGCAGCGGCATGTTTTCACCCGTCTCGGCGATGTCCAAAAGCTGAAAGTTTTGCGGCAGCAGTGGGCCAGTGGGGGCAAAGCGGTCGATGGCCCATTTGTTCATGGCCACGAGGTACTTGCCCTTGGGGCTCACGGTGTCGCCTTCATAGGTCAACAGGTGACCAATGTTGTAGTGAACACTTGTTTTGCCCACGAGTGACCAGTCTTCTTCAGGGTTGAGCTTGCCATATTCACCACCGAGTGACCAGCGTGCGACGGCAGGCTCAAGAAACAGCGAGGTGTAGGCATAGCCTTTGTCGTCGAACTGCGTGTGCAACGGGCCGAGGCCCACTTCGACTTGAGCGACTTTGCAGGCGTCAAAGTCAAGCACGGGCACGCCGAACGGGTCGGTCGAGCTGAAGTTTTTGTCTGCGATGGCTTTTTGAATTTGGTCAAAGCCGTAAATGGTGACGTGCGGGTCGAGCTTACCGCTGATGACGATGTATTGGCCGTTGGGTGTGATGTCCACACCGTGGGGGCTTTTAGGTTCGCCGATGAAGTAAAGCACGCCTTCGTCAATAAGGGTTTGCAGCGAGATAACCGGAAAGTCGTTGACTTTTTCGAATTTGCCTGCTTTGTAGATCTCAATGATCTTGTCCATGTGCATGACATGGAGGTAGTCCATGTCGCGTTGACTTACGCCAGCTTCAAACGGCGGGTCGCCTTCATTGAGCATGCCGGTGGCCATTTCGGTGTTGATCGAGTTGCCAAACAGCCAGCCCTTGCTGTCGTTTTTGCCCGCGTCCATGAGGTCTTGCCAGTAAGGCGGAAGCTCAATGGCAAAGGACTTGCTCTCGTCGAGTCGGCCCGCTTCTCGGTCAAACTTCCAGAACGTGACCATGCCGCGGTACTCGGTTTTGTACTCTTCCATGGGGGCGTATTTCCAGCCCAATGGCGTGGCGTATTGGCCACCTTCGATGACATATTCGGTGTCGGGGGTGACAAACGCACCGCCGTGGTCGCTCATGCTCACTGGGTTTTTGAGAATTTGCTTGGTCTCAAAGTCGCGTAAATCAATGGTGGCGATGCGGGCATTGGCTTTGTCGTTGATGAACAACCATTCGCCGTCGTAGCTGCCGTTGGTTTCGGAGAGTGCGGGGTGGTGGCTGTCGCCCCAAGTAAGTTCTTGGCCAGGCGCGTTGCCCGCTTTGATGATGTCGTCACCTGAGCCATAACCCCAGCCTTGCCACGGTTCGGGGGTGAACACGCCGATGGATCGGAGCATTCGCATGGAGGGCACACCGATGACAAACACTTGGCCGCTGTGGCCGCCGGAAGCAAAAATCATTGCTTCGTCGTGTTGGCCAGAGGGCACATAGGTTTTGGCTGCGGCAAGCATGTCGTCGGGGGTGAGTCCGCGAGCTTCCATCACGCCTTCGAGCGACGCGATGCCTGCGCCGCTGTTGGTGGTTTTCTTGGGAGCATTCGAGGCGCTATCGCCCGGGCCGCAGCCTGTCATAAGCATGGGCATGGCCGTAGCAGCCATAAACATTCCGATCCACGGTAATTTTCGCATTTGATTCTCTTTCAATAAAAATGGAGGAACTTCGGCAGAGTGCCGGGGCATTACTGGCTTTTGGCTTTGTAGTCGATGCCTTCTTGGTCTTGACGATCACGAATAAAGGCAACCAAGTTGCGCAGGTCTTGATCGGAAATGGAGGGATCGCCACCCTTGGGGGGCATGCCCACACCTGTGGTGTTAAGCGGGTCACCTGCATCGCGCCCCACTTTGATAAAGGTCATCAAGGCGTCGTCATCAAGCCCCGCAGTGAACTTGCTTTTAATCATATCTTTGCCCAAGTTGGGCTTGGCGCCACCGTCGGGGGTGTGACAGGCCACGCAACTTGCGGTGAAGGTGGCTTTGCCTTTTTCAGCATCGCCCACACCCGAGTCGGCACCGGACGAGGCTTTCGCAACGGGTTTTGCACTGGAGGTCGCACGTGTGCTGGATGCAGGCGGATTGTTCACGCCGCGTTGTTCTTCGGAGCCGCATCCGACATTCCATAGCGATACAAAGGCAACGAGGGCTAGTGTTCCAAGCGTTTTTTTAGTCTGCATTTTTTTCCTTAACAGTGCACGACCCTGAACAAGGACCGCAGGTTTAAAATTCAAGAGATCAAACAAAAGTGCCGGTTAATAATTGCCGGCTAAAATCACCGGCTAAAAGAGACGCCTTCTTCAAATTGGCGGCCGCGAATAAAAGACACCAAGTCGCCTAATTTGTCATCGGTGAGTGTGGGGTCGCCTCCTTTAGGGGGCATGCCCACGCCTGTGGTGTTGAGCGGATCGCCAGCATCGCGGCCCACCTTGAGAAACGTCACCAAACCTTTGTCATCAAGGCCTGCGGTGAAACTGCTTTTAATCATGTCTTTGCCCAAGCCGGGCTTGGCACCGCCGTCAGCGGTGTGGCACGCCGCACAACTTGCGGCAAAGGTGGCTTTGCCCCGGTCAAACGAGTCGGCGTCAAAGGCAATGCCTTGCCCTTCTAACTGTTGAGCAAGACGTTGGGTGCCCGTTTGGGGGGGCTCGGTGTCTTTGCCAGGAAAAACGGACATCACGCTAGGGATGAAATTTACCGCGGCCAAAGGCACAAGCATGGCGGCAGGTAAAATGGTGATGGCTCCCAAAATGATCGCCAAAACCAAAACGGTGTTGGGCCCTGCGTTAAGCTTGGCGTTGGGAGTCGAGGAACTGGATGATGGAGTGGGCGTGTTCATATGTAAACGGGGCTCGATTGGGGTGAAATTGCGATTTTCGTATCAGCAACTCTCTTTTTAACCGATCCACAGAAAGCACAATTAAAGACCTTCTGATCCTTATTGTCAAGCGAGCTTTTAGCAGCGGCTTGGTCCACGCGTCAAAGAAGGCGTTAAGGCAGATGCAGCTTGGGTTATAATCATTCGCCCGGCGAGCTTTTACGTGAAGCGAAAAAGGGCTAGGCCATCACGGAGCTTTTGTATTGTTCAATCAAACCGTCGAATATGCACTTCGCGCCGCAGTGATGTTGGCACGCCACCTCGACCAACCGCAAACCGGCCGACAAATCTCAGAGCAAACCCAAGTGCCCAGCCCGTATCTCAC
This sequence comes from Algisphaera sp., assembly GCA_036480015.1. Classification (GTDB taxonomy): domain Bacteria; phylum Planctomycetota; class Phycisphaerae; order Phycisphaerales; family Phycisphaeraceae; genus Algisphaera. The sequence continues at coordinate 19,921 of JAZGFZ010000107.1, forward strand.
CAAGGTGCTGGCCCAATTGGTCAAAGCCAACTTGGTGAGCAGTTCGCGCGGGGCTGGCGGGGGATATGTTTTGGCTCAGTCGCCCAGCGACATTCGGGTACTGGATGTGGTGAATGCCATTGAGCCGATTCAACGAATTCTAAGCTGCCCACTTAAAAACCCAGGGCAATGCGACAAAATATGCCCGCTTCATTGCGAGTTAGATCAAGCCATTGCAGGCGTTGAACAAGCCTTGGCCAATCGCACATTGGCCGATTTGATCAAAAACAACAAAGCCTCTCTCAATCGTCGCTAGTGCACCGTCAAGCCTTAATCTTGGGGTAAAGCCTTTTGGGCAAACGGCGCGGGCACAGCCCGCGGTAGGCTGAATCCGCAAACGGGTTCAACGCGTTACCCTGAAATTTAAGCTTGACGGTGCGCTAGTCACGCAACCGAGCCGCAACCGCAGCTTACCCCACTTCGCTAAACTGTCGGCATGTTCATTAAACGTGGCATTCCTGTTTCTCCCGGCGTGGTGATCGCGCGTGCGGTGGTGCTTGCAGGCGAAGATCAGCCGGTTCCACGGCGTTCGGTGTCGGCATCAGCCATTGATTCAGAACTGGTGCGGCTCGAAGACGCGATTGCAGAATCGGCACGGCAAATCACCGAGCTGCGCCAACACACCGCCGACACGTTGGGCGAAGAACTGGCCAAAATTTTTGCCTTTCATTTGGGCATGTTGGCGGATCGCACGCTAACCGACGAGTTTCGCGAAACCCTGCGCCGTGAACGGGTAACGGCAGAGTTTGCGGTGTACATCGTGATGACCGGCTTTGCCCGCAAGTTCTTGGCCCATAAAGATCGTTATTTTCGTGAACGTGTGGGCGATATTTACGATCTCAAGCGTCGCATTTTGCGACAACTAATTGACCGCGGCGTGCAAGACCTTGCTTCGGTTACCGAACCCTCGATTGTGTTTGCCCGTGACCTCACCCCCAGCCAAACCGCAGGGCTTAATCCCAAACTCATCCGTGGCCTGGCCACCGATTTGGGCGGTCACACCAGCCACACGGCCATTCTCGCGCACGCCCTAGGGATTCCCTCGGTGGTGGGGCTTGAAGACCTCACGCAACGTGTGCATGGGGGCGATTCGGTCATTCTTGATGGCCACCGTGGCGCGGTGGTGGTCAACCCCGATGCGGCCCAGCTGCTCGAATACCGCCAAGAAATGCGCCGGCTCAAAAGCCAAGCCTCAGAGCTTCACAAGCTGCGCGATTTGCCCGCCGTGACGCGTGACAACCAGCTCATCGAAATGTGTGGCAACATTGAATTTCCCCATGAAGTGCCCGACGCACTGGACAAAGGCGTTCAGTCCATTGGCCTTTACCGCACCGAGTTCATGTACCTCGCGGCCGATGAAGAACCCGACGAAGACCGCCAGCACGCTCGGTATGCCGAGGCGTTGAAAATGATGGGCGGCCAATCGCTCACCTTTCGCACCTTGGATTTGGGCGCCGACAAAATGCCCGACTCCATCGACTTGAGTTTGCGGTCGGGTGATGAGCCCAATCCTTTTTTGGGATGCCGCTCCATACGTTTGTGCTTGCAAAATCTGCCCATGTTTCGCACCCAGTTGCGGGCTATTTTGCGAGCCAGCACCACCGGCCCAACGCGGATTATGTTTCCCATGATCAGCAGCGTGATGGAGCTTCGGCAAGCCAAAATGATCTTGCTGGATGTTAAAGAAGACCTCACCGAACAAGGCATTGCATTTGCCGACGACATTCCTGTGGGCATAATGGTTGAAGTGCCCTCGGTGGCCATTCAGGCCAAAACGTTTGCCCAAGAGGTGGACTTTTTCAGCATTGGCACCAATGACCTGATCCAGTACACCGTGGCTGTGGACCGTTGCAATGAGCGGGTGGCCAACCTTTACTCAGCGGCGCATCCTGCTGTTATTACACTCATTAAAGATGTTGTGCGGGCCGCTGACCAAGCCAAAATCAGTGTTAGCCTGTGTGGTGAAATGGCAGGCCAGACCGAATTCACTATGCTGTTATTGGGACTGGGCCTTCGATCGCTTTCGATGACCCCCCCCGCCATTCCCGAGGTCAAGAAGCTCATCCGTAGCGTCAGCCTCGATCAATGCCGCCGGGTGGCCCGTAAGGCCATGTCCTTTGATTCCGACCACGAGGTGCTCAAGTACCTCACCGGAGAACGCAATCGCATCTTGTCGTGAAACGAATCTCGACAAAATGGCTTGCAAAACTGCCCCGAACACCCCGGCATTTGGATGGACGTTCCATCTTGCCTTTGATCCTGCAATAAAAGGTCTTCGCGACCACAGGTTCATAGACGCCGGAAACCGAATACCGCGTGCGACGATCGCCGGACAAGACATCATGTCTGACCCGCTGCCGAACGAAACGCCCGCCTCACGACAAGGATGTCGGAACCCCGTTGATTGGTAAGCCCCCTCGCCCCCACCTTTGTGGCCATTGCGCAAGTTCGCCGGTTTTCCGGCGCAGCTTTGTTGCGTGACCCTCGGTGCTCGAAAACGCCTGCCAATCGACGGACATGTTCCGACTTTGACCATGCCTAAAACCGAAATGATCATCAATTATGTTCCTGGCGAAGAGTGCAGAATTGCCATCGTCCAGGATGGGAAACTCGAAGAGTTCTATCAAGAACGTGCTTCCACCCAGTCCCATGTGGGCAACATTTACAAAGGCCGCGTCACCAATGTCGAACCCGCCATTCAAGCGGCGTTTGTCGATTTTGGTTTAGGCCGCAACGGCTTTTTGCACATCACCGATGTGCATCCCAAATACTTCTCAGGCTCCGACCGCGAAGAATTTGAAAAAGTGGGCAAAAAAACGGCACGTCACGAACGCCCGCCCATTCAAAAATGCCTCAAGCGTGGTCAAGACATTCTGGTACAGGTTCTTAAAGAAGGCATTGGCACCAAGGGCCCCACCGTCACCAGCTATTTGTCCATTCCTGGGCGTTTTTTGGTGATGATGCCCGACATGCAACGGCTTGGTGTGTCGCGCAAGGTCGAAGATGACGACGCACGCAAGAAAATGCGTGACATCCTCAAAGCTCTCGAACCGCCCAAAGACTTTGGCTTCATCGTGCGAACCGCAGGCATGGGCCAAACCAAAACCGACCTCAAACGCGACTTGTCCTACCTCGCGCGGTTGTGGAAAAGTATTGAAACCAAGCGTAAGGCCAAGGGCCGATTTGGCGAACTTTACGCCGAAAGCGATTTGGTGATTCGCACCATTCGTGATATTTTCAGTGGGGACATCGACCGCATTGTGTGCGATGACATCACCGTGGCCCGTCGAGCTCGCGACTTTTTGGCAGTGGCCAATCCACGTGCCAAAAGCAAGGTGGTGTACTACGACGATGCGACACCTGTGTTCAACCGCATGGGGATCGAATCACAAATCGCCAACATCAGTGCCCGCGAAGTGCCCCTGCCCAGCGGCGGCGCGTTGGTGATCGATAGCACTGAGGCGTTGGTCGCCATCGATGTGAACTCAGGCCGCAGTCGGGCCGCCCGCGATGCCGAAACCAATGCTTACAAAACCAACCTTGAAGCCGTGGATGAAATTGCCCGGCAACTGAGATTGCGTGACTTAGGCGGCTTGGTGGTGTTGGACCTTATCGACATGCGGCCGATGAAAAATCGCAAAACCGTTGAAAATCAATTTCGAAACAACCTTAAAAGAGACCGTGCCCGCACCCGCATTGGCGCCATTAGTCAATTTGGCTTGCTTGAGATGACCCGCCAACGCATGCGACCCAGCTTAAAAAGCAGCATTTACAACGACTGCGTGCACTGCACGGGACGCGGCTATGCCATGAGTCCTGAATCGGTCATTCTCTCCGTGATGCGACAGTTGGCGTTGGCTATGCAGCGCGACAATGTGACTCGCATTGAGCTGACCATCAGCCCTGACGTGGCGTTTCACATGCTTAACCGCAAACGCGGTGAGCTGGTGGCCCTGGAAAAAGAACATGGCACCGCAGTGACGGTTCGTGTGGGTGGCGGCACGGTGGATCACATTGGTTTGGCCGCGTTTAACGACGCGGGCGGTTCGATCCCCGTCGAAACGACAGCCCGCAAGTTGAGCGAAGCCCAACGTCAAGTGGCGTTTCGCGAACTTGACGACAGCGACTTGCCTGAAGAAGAAGCCGAAGCCGATTTGGACACCACGTTTTACACCGATTCGGGCGACGATTCATCAGAGGAATCCTCTGACGAACAGCGTGAAACATCTTCTGCCGAGCAAGCAGACGAAGGCGACGAGGGGCGCAAGCCGCGTCGCCGCCGCCGTCGAGGCCGTGGACGCGGTGGCGCAAGTGACCGTGACGAATCGGAGAATCGCGCTGAAAAAGAGATCTCTGGCGATGACTCTGGCGACGAGGCCAAAGCAGATCACAAGACATCTTCAGATTCGAATTCTGAAAACAACAACGCCGACGAGGACAACGATGGCCGTCGTCGACGCCGACGACGCGGGCGAGGTCGTGGCCGATCATCCAATACGTCTGACACGCAAGATGTCCAAGAAGACGCTCAAGAAGACGCCACAGAAAACCATGAAGCGTCTGATTCGCAAGACGACGTACATGCCGGTGATTCTTCTGAAGACGATACAACACGTCAAGAGAGTGGCCGCCGACGCCGCACCAAACGCCGACGTGGCCGTGTGAGTGAAAAGGACGCCGAGCAAGTCAACCAAGACGATGCTCCAGAAGATGAAGTTTCAAAAGAAGACGCTTCTGAGAACGCCGTGATTAAATCGGGCGATTCTGGCGATGACACTTCAGAGGATCGACCGCGTTCACGTCGGCGAAGTCGTCGCCGACGTCGTGGTTCCTCCGAAGAATCCAACACGCAAGAGCAATCTCGCGACTCCACGGACGCCCCGACGGACGTCCCCGTTGATGCCCCCGAAGCCGATTCCATTGAATCGCAACAAAGCGATTCAACCACCTCTGAACCCACAGAAGCATCGTCAGACGACGATGGCTCGCCCCGTCGTCGACGACGTCGACGAAGTCGTGGTGGAAGCGGCAAAAAAGACACCGAAGGAAATTCATCTGGCAACTCAGACCCTTCAGCTGAAACAGAAAGCGGCGCAGACGCAAAGCCAGACGATGAACCTCAAGGCGGCCGCACTCCTCGAAAACGAGCCCCCGCCAAAAAGAAAACATCCAGAACCAAGAAAACATCAACACGTTCATCTGATGCTTCAGATCAAGATCAAAAGGAACCTGAAAAAGCATCCAAGCCGCGTCGCCGACGCAGTCGCAAACCCAGCAGCGGATCGGGTGGAGGAGGCGAACCCAATGGCAATCGCAACACCGTTCCACCTGTTTCGTCGGGCAATGATGAAGTGGACGGCAATGTCGCCGACGGCACGCCCGCTAAACGCACACGCAAACCCCGACGCAAAAAAACAGAGGACCCGGGTGACTCGAACGACTCGGTCTATAGCAACCAAGTGGTTTAACAGGTGATGTCTGCCGTGCCCCCCTCTTCCTGTGCTTGCTTGTCTGCCGACGCTCCACCGGTGCGTGTGGTGGTGTTGGGATGCACCGGTTCAATTGGCACAAACACGCTGGCCGTTATCGACCATCTCAACGCCCATGGCTTTGGCCGGTGGGAGGTGGTGGGATTGGCCGCAGGCGCCAACGCCGTTCGACTCTCCGAGCAAGGGGCCCGATATCCCAAAGCGGCCCTTGCGTTGGCGCACCCTGATTCAAGTGCTCCTTCAAGTGTTCCTTCAGGGGCGCGTGTTGGATCTGATGCGGCCGAGCAATTGGTGCGCAACACCCCCGCCGATTTGGTGGTGTCTGCCGTGGTGGGCTTTGAGGGGTTACGTCCCACCGTGGCCGCCATTGAACTGGGACGCCGCGTGGCCTTGGCCAACAAAGAAACATTGGTGGCCGGTGGCCGCTGGGTGACCGACTTGGCCGCGGCGCACCATGTCACGATTGACCCCATCGACAGTGAACATTCCGCGATCGCCCAATGCTTAACCGCAGCGGCAGGCCACCCTGAATCGGTCGCACACATCACCCTGACCGCTTCGGGCGGGCCGTTTTTGAATGCAGACGCCCAAACCCTTGCCCAAGCCACTCCCGAGATGGCGCTTAAGCACCCCACGTGGGAAATGGGGCCTAAAATCACCATCGATTCCGCCACGCTCATGAACAAAGCGCTTGAGGTGATCGAGGCCCACCACCTGTTTGCCCTTCCCGCATCGCAAATTAAAGTGGTCATTCACCCCCAGTCGGTGATTCATGGCTTTGTCACTTTTGTCGATGGTGCGGTACTAGCACACCTCAGCCCGCCCGATATGCGTGGGGCCATTCAGCATGCCATCACCGCCGGGGCTCGAACGCCAGGCGACGGGCCGTCACTTAACCTCGCCACCTTGGGCACCTTAACGTTTGAGCCCCCTGACGAAACACGCTTTCCCGCCTTGGCCCTTGCACGTCGTGTGATTGATGCAGGCGGCACCGCCGGGGCCATTTTCAATGGCGCCAACGAGGCCGCGGTGAACGCTTTTCTCGAACACCGCATCGCTTTTAACCGTATTGTTCCCTTGGTGAAAAACGCTTTGGATGCCATTGACGCCGTGCCCCTCACAGGCTTAGACGCCATTGTTCAAGCCGACGCCGACGCCCGCCAGTGGGTCGGCCAAAACCTTTAAACAAAACCTTTGCAATAAATCACCTTGGGGGCCTTGCCCGCAAACCCTTCGCCCTCCCTCTCCCAAAAAACGTCGCCCCTCCACCGCCTTTCGACCCTTGCCATGACCGCACTTCTTCAAAATCAAACCTTTGCCATTGCCGCCTTTATTTTCGGCTTTGGTTTTCTTGTTTTCGTTCACGAAATGGGCCACTTTTTGGTGGCCAAGTGGGCGGGCATTCGCGCCACGCAGTTTGCCGTGGGATTTGGCAATGCCCTTGTGTCTTACCGTTCGGGCTTGGGCCTTCGATTCGGCGGCACCGAAAAGGAATACTGGGAAAAAGCCGCAACGGCTTTGGCAGATGAAGGCGTGTCGCTTGAAGGCCTGAGCGATCATGTCAAAAACCAAAAAGTCATGGAAAAAGCCGATGCCATGGGCATGGGGGAAACCGAATATCGTTTGAATTTTTTACCGCTGGGCGGCTATGTCAAAATGCTGGGGCAAGAAGACCTCGACCCCAATGCACAAAGCGACGACCCGCGTAGCTACAACCGCAAATCGGTCGGGGCTCGCATGGCCGTAATCTCCGCAGGCGTGGTGATGAATCTTATTTTTGGTCTGCTTTTCTTTATCTTTGCATTCCAAATGGGCGTGCGTTTTCCGGCCTCGGTGGTGGGCGACATCATGCCTCTTAAACCGGCGGCCCAGACCTACGCCACCGGCCACGAGGGCGAACCGGCTTATCGCGGGTTACGCCCCGGCGACAAAATCACCCATGTCAATGGCAAACCTGCGCAAGACATTACCAAAGTCAAAATCGCCACAGCCTTGGGCAAGTCAGGCACGCCGGTCAAACTCACCATCGAGCGTGTTGGCGAACCTTCCCCGCTGGTCTACGCCATCACCGCCAAAGCCGATTCTCGTCAAGAAGGCATGCTGAGCACTGGCATTTTTCCTGCCAGCACCCTTGATGTAGACACTGTTTTTAAAAACACGCTTTATGCCGAAGCAGGTGTCACCAGCAAAATGAAATTGGTGGCCGTTAATGATCTTCCTGTGGCCGATTATGGCGCCTATGTGGCGGCCCTAAACGCTGCGGGCGGCGCCTCGGTGGTCGCCACATTTCGCGACGCCGAAAGCAATCAAAAAATCAACATTGAAATCACGCCCATCCCGGCCTTTCATACTGCAGGCGATGATCAAGTGGACTTGCTGGGTTTGATGCCCGCCACCGAAATCACCGAAGTAAGTGACGATAGCCCCGCTGCCGCATTGGGCATTCAAGAAGGCGATCTGTTGGCCCGCGTGGGAAACACCGCGTGGCCCGCCATTGAAGACGTCTTTGCCGCCGCCGCTTCGGCCGGTCGCACCCCACTGGCCGTACAGGTGTTTCGCGATGGTATCACCATAGACTTGGGTGAAGCTCAAACCGAAAATGGCCGCTTGGGCATTGAACTTGTTCGCCATTTAAGCACAGCCCGCATCGGGCGTGTGGCCAAAAGGTCGCCCCTTGACGCAGCCAATCTCCCCCTTGGATCGCTCATTACATCGGTAAATGGCACACCCATTGCCAATTGGTCAGAGTTGCAACAAATCCTTACTGCCACACCTGTCAACGCCGATGCCGCAATCCTTCAAATTGCCGTGAATCTTGCCGACAACCCCACCGAAACCCTTGCCCTGCCCTTGGGCGACACCGCCCGATCCGCCCTTGCGCACGCCGGGTGGAACCCTCCACAACAAAAGATTGGCTTTGCTCCCCTTCAAATTGAGCTCAAAGCCAGCAACCCTTTAGAAGCCACCCAACTGGGCCTTGAAAAATCGCGTCAGTTCATTCAACAAACGTACATCACCTTGCTGCGCTTGTTCCAAGGCAGCGTGGGGGTGAAAAACCTTCGTGGCCCTGTGGGCATCGTCGATCAAGGGGCAAAAATCGCCCGTGGCGGCTGGTCTTATTACCTGTTTTTTCTTGCACTTATCAGCATCAACCTTGCCGTGATCAATTTCTTGCCACTCCCCATTGTCGATGGTGGGCACATGGTCTTTTTGCTTTACGAAAAAATAGCAGGCCGCCCTGCCAGCCCCGCCATTCAAACCGCCGTGGCCTTGGTGGGCGTGGTGGGCTTGCTGAGTTTGTTTGTTTACATCACCTTTAACGACATCACCCGTCTGATCACCGGTTAAAGCTACTAATGCACCGTCAAGCCTTAATTCTAAGATTCAGCCTTTTTGGCAAACGGTGCGGGCACCGCCCGCGGTGGGTTGGATCCGCAAGCGAACTCAACGCGTTACCCTAGAAATTAGGCTTGACGCTGCACTAGGATTGGGATGCGAAGGGGTTTGTTTTCAGAACGCGTATGAGAAGTCTGCCGTCGGCCCGAGCCGATTCAGCGGACCGACTGGCAAGGAGGTCGAAGCAGGCGGCCCCGCTGCGGGCCGACGATGCAGACCGACGAAGATCAGTCGGTTCGCTGGATCGGCGAAGCCAGGCAGGGTTTTCATACGCGTTCTCAAGGGTGAAAACGACTGATTGTGCTTGTTGAGCTCTTTTGAGCCCCGGCAAACCCCCATTTTCGGGGCGGCGCCGGTTCATGGCACACATGGGCGGGAGAGGCGGGGTGGGGTATACTGTTCGGCTTGGCTTGGCCTGCTTAAAAAGCCATGGCAAACCCTTAAACTTTACCTTTAAACGTGGTTTTTTCGTATGAAGATTCTGATTCCAATCCTTGCTGTTGTTGTGGGGATTGTCTTTGCGGTTGCTGTGGGCCAAAGCAATCGGCCAGACCCCAAAGACCTGACCGATTCAATAGACGCCCAAACGCCTGCCAAGGTGAGCACCCTCAATACCACCGAGGGTGCCGGCGATGGCGCGGTGGGGCCACCTCAAACAGGCAACGTGGCAGAAAACACGGTGGCGGCGTTAGATCAAGTCTCGCCCGATCAAGTGACCGCTGGCCAAACAGCCCCCGAGGCATCTGCCAGCGTGTCCGATGTGGCCCCAGCTTCTGCGGTGGATTCGGCTGCGGCCGACGTCGATGCCATCGAAGGCCTCCATGTGGTTCCCGCCGAAACCGCCCTTGCCCCAGTGCTTGGATCTGATGATGCCCAAGGGGCATTCAACGTTGAAGTTCAGTTCACCGCCTACGGCGCAGGCGTGCGCCGCATCGCCACGGCAAACTACACACGTTTTGTCAGCCACGATCCCAACAACCCTGAAGACACACCCTACGAATTGGTCAACGTCGGGGCCGACCTTCCCGAAGGCGAAAGCCCTGCGTTTTACCCTTACGCAGCCCGCCAGCTTTACATCAACGGCACATGGCTTGCACTTGATAGTGTGATTTGGACTGCCGATGCCAAAACGACTGACAACGGGGTTGAATCGGTCACATACCGACTGCCTGTGGTAGACGGCGAAGGCTCGCCTGTGGTTGAAATTGTTCGCACGTGGTCACTTGCGCCAGACAGCTACGACATTCAACTTCAACAGCGCATTGTGAATCAAAGTGGCAAATCACTCAAAGTGGCCTTGGCTCAATATGCTCAAGGTGACGTGTTGCTTGAGCCGGGCAACTACCTAGGCGATCGCCGTATGTTTATCACCGGGCACTTTCGCCCTGAAACACCCGCCAAATACGGTGTTTACACCGACGACGGTTACTTCACCCGGGCCAACTTGCTCAGTGGAAAATCGTCGCTGTGGCCCAATGAGGATCTCAAAGAAGGTTCGCGTCTTGCGTGGGTTGCCGCCGAAAATCGCTATTTTTCACTCATCACCCACGCCCCCATTGCCGACAGCGCCACGTCCACCGCCGACGTGACCGAACTCGATGGTATTTTTTCGACCATCGCGGCCCGCAAGCTTGGACAAAGCGCCACACTCAACAACACCAACGCCGACCGCTTGGCCATTGAATTAATCAGCCCCATCGCCGAATTGGCCCCCGGTTCCCAGCGTGATCTCAGCCTCGCGTTGTTTGCTGGCCCGCGCCAGAAAGAGGTGCTCGCCCAACATCCTTTTGAATTGCTCCATTTCAACAAGCTCATTCATTATGAGTTGTCTTGCAGCTTTTGCACGTGGCAATGGTTGGCCAAAGGCTTGTTGGGATACATGAAAATCATTTACATGGGATTGCGTGACTGGGGCGTGGCCATCATTTTGCTGGTGCTCAGTGTGCGACTCATCTTGCACCCCATCACCAAACGCGCTCAAACCAACATGCTCAAAATGAGCAAAGCCATGGCCAAAATGCAGCCGCAAATGGCCAAGATCAAAGAAAAATACAAAGACGACCCCACCGCCATGAACCGCGAGACCATGAAGCTGTATCGCGAAGCCGGTGTGAACCCCGCCAATGTGCTGGGCTGCTTGCCCATGCTTTTGCAAACGCCCATTTGGATTGCGTTGTACGCCATGCTTTATTACGCCATTGAGCTTCGGCATGAGCCTGCGTTTTATGGCATTTTTCAAACCCTCAGCGGCGGTGCGTGGCACTTCCTCGAAGACCTGTCGGTGTCCGACAACTTCATTCGCTTTATTCCGCCTGATCAACCGGCCTATAAACTCACATGGCTTCCCTTTATTGAGCCAGAGTTCCGAAGCATCAACGTGCTGCCGTTGGCCATGGCCTTTGTGTTCTTCTTTCAAATGAAGCTCACCACCCCACCGCCCACCAATGAGCAGCAGGCCCAACAACAAAAGATCATGCGGGTGATGCCTTTTATTTTTCCCGTCATGCTCTATAGCGCCCCCGCTGGCCTCACGCTTTACATCACAGCCTCCACCTTGGCCGGCATCGTCGACAGCTGGATTGTGCGTAAACATGTGCGTGAGCAAGAAGAAGCCGGAACGCTTTTTGATAAAAAGCCCGCCAAGCCCGGTGGCTTCCGCGATCGCATTGCCAAACGCATTCAGATGGCCCAAGAAATGGCCGCAGCGCAACAAGCCGCCAAGCAAGGCGGAGGCGGCCCCGGGCGTAAACAGGTGAATTCAAAGTCGTATAAAAAACGGAAGTAGATGAAGGGGGTAAGGCACTAAGGAGATAAGTGAAAAGGCCTTTCAGACGCGACCGAGTGGCCCGTGTCCCCGTAAAAAAAGTTTTTTCATAATTTACGTGGTATGGGCCCTCCCGCCTCACGACACCCCGCTTTTTCCCCCGTGGTATTTTGAGCTCACAAGAAACCATTGCGGCCACCAGTTCTCCCCCCGGTCAATCGCTGCGTGGGTTGCTTCGACTTTCTGGGCCTGCTTCTTTTGACGCGATTAGCGCCGTTCTCGATACGCCCTTTACTGCCCCGCCCCACCATCTTGTGGCAGCCCGCCTAACCCATCCACCATTGCCTGTACTGGTCACGGTTTCACGTGGCCCGCGCAGCTACACAGGTGAAGACAGCGCCGAAATACAACTGCCAGGGCACCCTGCCTTGCTCGAACGCGTGCTGGGTCAGTTGCTCACGTTGCCCATGGTGCGCTTGGCTCAACCCGGCGAGTTCACCTTTCGAGCCTATTGCAACGGCAAGCTTGATCTCACCCAAGCCGAAGGCGTGGCCGCCACCATTGCCGCCGTGAGTGACGGCCAGCTGGCTGCCGCAGGCCACTTGGCCCGTGGTGAACTGGCCACCTTCGCCCGCGAACAAGTCGATGCCTTGGGCCATTTGCTCGCCCTCACCGAAGCGGGCATTGATTTTGTCGACCAAGAAGACGTGGTGCCCATTGCCCCCGTGGATTTGGCCGCAGGCGTCGACGCCGCGGCAACTCACTTGGCCCAGCTTAAAGCCCGCAGTCGCGCATGGGGCGCCGTCGAGGCGCTTCCGCGTGTGGTGTTGGCGGGCGCGCCCAGCACAGGCAAAAGCACGCTTTTTAACGCACTGCTGGGCCGCACCCGTGCCGTCACCGATGCCGCTGCGGGCACCACCCGCGATGTGCTCGAAGAACCGCTTCAACTGCCCGACGCAGGCGAAGTCATGCTGGTTGACCTTGCGGGACTTGACGTAGCCTCTGCCGCCAACGACCTCGACCACGCCGCCCAACAAGCCGCGCGAAACGCACTTCAAAAGGCCGATTTGGTTTTGGCCTTCGATGATCGCGTGCCCCTAACCGCAGCCCCGCAACTTCGCATTCATGCCAAGGCTGATCTTTCCGAAAACGCGGTGACAGCCTCCACCGCAACACATACCGTAAGCGCTCACACCGGCCAAGGTCTCGGCCGCTTGCGGCAAGCCATCGCCACTCATTTGGCCGACCGCGCCGTCAGTGTCAGCGCCGAGTTGCTTGCCCTTCAACCTCGCCATCAGGCCGCCCTCGCCACCGCCTCAGTTGCTTTGGCCAATGCCCGAACACACATCAACCCCGCAGCGCATGCCCTTGATGAAATCGAACTCGTGGCCGCGGGCCTTCGCGACGCCTTGGACGCCCTCGCAGGCCTAGGCGGCGAACTCACCCCCGACGATGTCATAGGCAAGGTGTTTTCAACGTTTTGCGTTGGGAAGTAACGGGGTAACCATTCACGATTTTTTACTATCTTAAATCGCAGCCATTCGAGCCTCTCTATTTCGACACGCTAGCCTCTCACCCAAACATCAGAAAATGAAACATGAACAGCCAAGAGAGCCAAGAATGCCAAAGCAAAAAATGTTTCCCTTTTTCTTTTTTGCCGTAACCAACCACAAATTTTTGGCGGCCATGGCCAACACTCCCCTTCCGTCATTCCCGCGAAGGCGGAAATCCAGATTTGTACGCGAAGGCGGGAATGACGGAGAATAAGAAATCGCTTACGGTTACTTTTTGCCTTCCTTGGCTCCCTCACTTGCCCCCTTGGCGGTTCAGTTTCCTTCGCATGACCCCACAGGCATCCTCCTGAAAACGTGTGAATGGTTACAAGAATGTTTTGCGACAATATCAAACGCGATTCGCAGGTTTGAAACCCATAAACCCGTAAACTAACCCTATGAATACACCCAACACCTCCGTTTCCAATACACGCCGCCGTGGCGAAGTTGAAGTCCCGCTTAAAATTTTGCCGGTCATCATTCTCGTCGTGGGTTTGTTGTGGCTTGCTTCATGCAGCTTTAAAACTGTTGACGCTGGACACGTGGGGGTGGCCAGTTTGTTTGGCAAGGTTAAGACAGACGCCTACCCCGCAGGCATGCACTTCCCTGTGAATCCATTGCTTAAATGGATTCAATTCGACACGCGTCAAAAAACCCACAAAGAAACGGCCGCGGTGCCCAGTCAAGATCAATT
>JAZGFZ010000108.1:0-7740 GCA_036480015.1 Algisphaera sp.
GATGCAATGGGAGAATCGTCGGCTTCTTGTCCTTTAGCCCCCTGTCCTTTGACTTTTTGGGGGTTCGGCACAAACGTGTCGCAATGTTCGGAGCCGCGAGCTTGGGCCACGGCAAAACCTTGGCCAAACGCTACGCCCATCACGGCAGGCAGGCTAAATAACGCCTTGCCCAAGTCGGCTCGCAATTTGTCAAACACCGGCTCGCCCCAGCCCGCCGGCACCCCTGTGGCCACCACTTGGGCGGCGCCGCCAACGCTGTCTTGCTGCTTGCGCACGTCTTTAATGAGCTGCTCCATGGCGGCCGCAGCAACAGGATCGGGGCAGCGTACGGGGTTGGCTTCAACATCTTGCAGGGTGACTGCTGCGGGATCGGCAATGGCCGCGTGAATGCTTCCCACCTGATCGACCATGGCCAGCACTTGAACGCCGCAACGTTCGGCGAGGAGCTTGCGTGCAATGGCCCCGGCGGCGACACGGGCGGTGGTTTCGCGGGCACTGCTACGCCCGCCGCCTCGGTAATCACGACGGCCAAACTTGGCATCAAAGGTGAAGTCGGCATGGCCGGGGCGGTATTTGTCTTTGATATCGCCGTAGTCGCGGCTGCGCTGATCTTGATTGCGAATGAGCACGGCGATGGGGGTGCCTGTGGTGACACCTTCAAAAACACCTGAGAGAATTTCAGGCGCATCGTCTTCTTGACGCGGGGTGGTAATACGCGATTGCCCCGGTTTGCGGCGCTGCAAATCAGGGATGAGATCGGCTTCTGACAACGCCAGCCCCGGTGGGCAGCCATCGACAATCACCACATTGCCCGGCCCGTGACTTTCGCCAGCGGTGGTCACACGAAAAAGAGTTCCGAAAGTACTTCCAGCCATGTGTTGCATGGTAAACGACCCGCCCACAACCTGCGACAGCGCAGGTTGTGGGCGGGTCGTTTACCACTGGCGGCGTTGTCGCATTCACGGTCAACCGCTGCTTGGTTCTTAAAGCACGATCGCTTCAAAATCGCGTTACAAGTCAGTCAGTGCAAACCTCAAACCACCATTATTCGCCTGAAAAATGTGTGGTTTTAAGCACAAGCAATGCGGCTTCCAATTGTGGGTCAAGCCCCATGTCCAAAATGGCTTCGGGTCCGGGCACAGGAACCTCCACGGTTTCTTTGGCGTCGGGGGCTTCGGAATCCACCGGCTCAAGCCCTGCCAACCGTACCCAAGGGCGGGTTTTGGCAGTGGCAAAGGTTTCTTGCCCTGCCTCACGCAGCACGTCGATTTCTTGCCGCAGCTCTAGGCCCCATGCCACGGTTTGGTCAGTCACGTCAACAACCAAGTCGGGGTTCACGCCCCATTGGGTGGCGTCAGGGGTGCGATGAATAATGCGGCCATTGGGCAGTTGGTAATACTGCGTGGTGACCTTCAAGCCCCATTCAATTTCACGGCGTGAGGGGAACCACTTGACGTCTTGCACTGAGCCTTTGCCATAGCTGCGATCACCCACGATGATTGCCCGCTCGCGGTCTTGCAACGCACCCGAAACAATTTCACTGGCCGATGCCGAACCACGGTTAATCAGCACCACCACATTCAAATCGGCGGGATAGGTGCCACGACGCCGAGCATTCCACGCATTCTGCACGTCACGGTTGCTGTTCACCGTAAATAAGATGGGGCCTTTTTCAACAAAGCGATCGACAATTCGAATGGCCGACGTCAGCAATCCGCCGGGGTTGTGACGCAAGTCAAGAATGAGCCCATTGAGCGGGCCTTCTTTTTGTAATGCGGCCACCGCCTCATCAACTTTGTCCAGTGACTGAGGGATGAATTGCGTTAAACGCACATAGCCAATGCCTGCAGAGCGGTCGAGCCAATAATCCCATTCGCCTTCCGGCGTGTGAACCCAACCCTTGACCGACTCAATTTCAATGCGGTCACGACGAATGAGATAGGTTTTTTTACCTTCATCGCCAGGGCGTCGAACACCCAGTTTTACTTCGGTGCCTTGCGGACCGGTGATTTCACGCACCGCCTTGTTTAAAGACCACGCGGCGGTGTCCATGTCATTCACCGTGGCAATCACATCACCTGCTTTAATGCCAGCTTTTTGAGCAGGCGTGCCATTCAATGGACTAATCACGGTGAGCTGATCGTCTTTGCGAGAAATTTGAATGCCCACCCCTGTAAATGCGCCTTGCGTCGAACGGGCAAGAAAGCTCACGTCTTGAGGCCAATACATTGACGAAAACTGATCGAGCGTGCCCAAGGCGCCTTCGGTCATTTCAAACGCCATGACCGATTCAGGCAGATTGACCGTGCGATGGTTTTCAGCCATGAGTCCGTCAAGGCGGGCCAGCGAGCGAAATTCAGTAAACGCTCGTTGGGGATCTTCAAAATCCGCTTTCGCCGCAAGCAAGGTTTTTCGAAACGCTTCTACTTTGTCGGGATCGTTTAAGCCCGGAAAAGTTTGCGCCAAAGCGGGGGTGTCAATCAATGTCAGCAGCGGCTGAACCGCTCCGGAAAGCAGCGAGGCATAGCCTTTGCGGTCGATATGCTGATCGGCCGTGGTGCGCAAGGCCACATGCAGCATTTCTTTGTTGATTCCGCGCAAGCGGTTTTCCCACGACTCTGCGTCGGGGCGGTGCCGGTTAAGGGCATCTTCGCCATTGCCTGCACGTTCTTCACGGGCTTGTTTAAGCGCCTTAAACGCATCCGGGGCATACAAAGCCAAGAGCCGCAGGCGACTGTTCACCCGCTTCACATCGTCGTGGTAGCGTTTTTCATGCTCATACAACAGGTTAAGTCGGCCAAAAAGAAAGCCGGCCTCAACCCAGTCTTTTTGAACTTCTGCTTCATGTGCAGCCACGTCGGCCCGTTGCACCACGCCACGCACTTCAGGACGATCTAAAAAAGCGGCCGGGTCAGAAGCGATGCTGTGTGCGGCAATGGCTGCGGCCAAAGCTTTGGGCAAATGATCGGCCGCCGCTTCACGCTGCACGCGGGCCAAGGCGTCGCCGTATTCTTGATTGCGTTGGGTCGCCCGCCGCTGATTGTTTGCGGCATAGCGTTCTAAATTGGCCACCAAGCCATTGGCTTGAGCTTCAGGATTGGCTCTCAGGGTCGCGAGAACATCATCAAAACGCCCGTGAGCGGCAAGGTCTGCGAGGAGGTTGGTGGTGGAGCTCGCGGATGCGGCTGGAGCAACCTGTGGGGGAGGAGCGGCGGCAGAGGCTCCTCGGGTGTCTGCAGGAGCGCATGCAGGCAACATAAGCAAAGCGAGCCCTGCAATGAGCCCTGCATGTTTCTGACGGGATGAACCCCGCAAGTTAAAAAACGGTGCGTTCCACTGCGAGCGGGTCATCCTGCGCGTCATACAACAATTCTCCTCGGGGCCGCAAAAGGGCCCCCGGGGCGGTGGGTCGATTAAAACCGCAATCATTTGCGGCAACCAAATGTTAGGCCGATTCTTTTTGCTGCACACGCAACTGATCCAAAGGCACTGGGTTCTCAATCGTGTCGGCGCTAATCACAAACTTGGCGCCCTTGGCGTCGAGATCAGGCAGGTCGTACATGAGGTCAAGCATCAATTCTTCCATCACACTGCGCAAGGCCCGGGCCCCGGTCTTGCGTTCGATGGCTTTGCTGGCCAAGCTCAAAAGCGCACCTTCGGTGAACTCCAACTCGGCCTCTTCCATGGTGAAAAAATATTGGTATTGACGCACCAATGCATTCTTGGGCTCGGTCAAAATATTGACCAGCGTCGAAGCATCCAGCGGCATCAACGGCGTGATGATGGGCAAACGCCCGATGAGCTCGGGAATCATGCCAAATTCCAGCACGTCTTCGGCCTGCACGTTGGCCAGCACTTCACTTTCATCCAGCTTGTGATCGTCGCCCGTGGCTTCACTGGCAAACCCAATGGATTTGCTACCCAAACGCTTGCGAATGATGTCTTCGAGGCCCACAAACGAGCCAGCACAAATGAACAAGATGTTGGTGGTGTCGAGCTGAATGTACTGCTGTTCGGGGTGTTTGCGGCCGCCCTGGGGGGGCACGTTGGCCACGGTGCCTTCAAGCATTTTCAACAGGGCTTGCTGGACGCCTTCGCCCGACACGTCGCGCGTGATGCTCACGTTTTGGCTGGTCTTGCCAATTTTGTCGATTTCATCAATGTAAATGATGCCGCGTTGGGCGCTTTCCAAATCATAGTCGGCGGATTGCAGTAATTTGAGGAGCAAGTTTTCAACGTCTTCACCCACGTAACCCGCCTCGGTGAGCGTGGTGGCATCGCCAATGGCAAAGGGCACGTTGAGTGTGCGGGCCAGTGTACGAGCCAGCAATGTTTTGCCGGTGCCGGTGGGGCCCATCAGCAACACGTTGGATTTGTCCAACTCAACAGGGGTTTCTTTTTCCGCCGCATTCAATCGCTTGTAGTGGTTGTGCACCGCCACCGACAAAGCCCGCTTGGCGATGTTTTGGCCGATCACGTATTGATCCAAAAATTCTTTGAGCTGACGCGGTGTGGGAATGCTGTCTACCGCAGGGCGACCTGAGTGCACACGGCGGCGTTCTTGTTTGAAAATGTTTTGGCACAACTCGGTGCAGTTGGCGCAAATGTAAACATCGTTGGGGCCTTCGACCATGGGGCCGACTTCGCGTGACGTCTTGCCGCAAAATGAGCACGTGGTTACACGACGCCCTTTAAAACCGCCTTCGCCACCTTTAAGGCCACCATCGTCACCGTCCCGTCCTGTTTGCTTACCGTTTGCCATAATTGCTTCTCAATCACTTCCTGAGCGGGGGGGGAGGGGAGGGTTGGGGGCGGGAGGGGGCCCTTGTTGGGATCGCGGCATGGTCCCGTGGTAGGGATCGTCCAGATCACATGGGGGCGTTAGCGTCGTTTTGGCCTGGTCGCGGCATTGGACGCGTAAGGGGGGAAGGCACGCTTTACCCAGACATCATAAACAACCCGGAGCCAAGCGAAGGCGAATTCGACGCGGTTTGAGTTGTTTTTTTACGCAAATGACGCGGGTTCACCCACAGGGCTTTCTTATCGGGACGCCGGGGCACACGAGAGGCTTTATCGGCCCGGCTCGGGCTCCCCGGGTGGGGTAGAGGAGTCGCCAGGAGAAGGTGGCAGGTCTAAATTAAGCAAAGGCAAGTCGCCCGACGGTTGCGATGGCGTGGTTTCATCAGACGCCAACGCCGAGCGGGTTTTCGCCACCATTTTGCGTTTGGCGTGTTCAAATTCTTCGTCGCTGAGTTGCCCTTGGGCATGCAATTGCCGCAGGTCTGACAATGAAAATCCCATGGGTAAAGAAGGCGCATCGCCCTCACGCGTCATTCGCTTGCGAATGATGTACGCCGCCAATCCCATGAGCAGGGCCATTATCAAAAGCATCGCACACCAAAACATCACACGTCCTGCGGCCCCGGGGGTGAGCCCGCGGGCCAACAGTGCGTGGCTAGGCGTGTGCCCCCATATGAAAACAAGCGACAAAGCCACCTCGCGTGCAAGCGATAGAGCAACGTTAAAGAAAAGGGTGAAAGCCATCATGATGAATCGCACACGAAACGCCGCAAAGCATTCCCGTGCAAACGAGAATCGAGTTTGAAAATGAAGCAAAAGGGCGGTTCAAGTCTTTTGAAAGATTTGAACCGCCCTTAAAAAAAGTGGGCCTACGAATCTCGATCAAGCCGCATGAAAAAGAGGCTTGGTGAGGTCGTCGCGGCAAACGCGTTATGCGTCATCCGATTTTTCGTCTTCAACAACAAGGGGGTGAATGATGTTGTAAATGGCATCAAGGGTTTTTTGCTCGCGAATGGACAGGTAGAGCTGCTCCAACTCACCGCGGTTACGCATTTCGCTACGCAGCTTTTCTGGGCGACGTTGCTGCTGCATGGCCATCATGGCAATGCGGCCATTGATTTCATTTTCTTGCACTTCAACTTCAAGCTGCTTGGCGGCTTTGTCCAGCACGAAGAATGTCTTGAGCTGACGCACGGCGGCCTCTTCGCCTTCACTGCGTGTTTCAGCCAATTTGGCTTCAACTTCTTCAGTCGACACGCCTTGGTAAAGCATTTGCATGCGTTCACGCTGCAAGGCACGCTCGATTTGTCGGCCCTTCAGACCCTCAGGCAATTCCAAGGTGGTGCCCTCGACCAATTGCTCGGTGATTTGCTTGTGATTTTCGGCCTGCTGCGTTTGTTCGTTGCGTTGCTCGACCATGGTTCGAACACGCTCTTTAAGTTCTTCTTCATTTTCCATGCCAAAGCGCGGCAAAAGATCTTCCAATGAAGCGGGCTCTAGACGGTGGACCTTTGTAATCGCCAACTTAATGGTGATCGGCGAGCCTTTGATTTGCTCATTTTCGTGCCCGTCGGGGCCATCCATCGAAATCGACAGCGTTTCGCCGGTTTTCTTCTTGAGCAATTGCTTGCCAAGATCGCCAATCAAAATGCCTGCCACATGGCCTTTGAATTCTTTGTCTTTGCCGTGCACCAAGGTGTAAGCACCTTGCTGCTCGAAGGCCACTTCGGCATCATCGCCGGCGTCTTTGCCCAGCAAAATTTTGACGTTCGACTCAACGTAATCGCCTTCGCCCACCGTGGCGTCTTCCACCGCGGTCATGGCGCCGTTGCGTTCACGAAGTTCTTCAATTTCCGCATCGATGTCTTTGTCATTGACGTCTTCAAGTTTGGATTCGGCCTTGAGCTTGTCAAAAGCTGGTAACTCGAATTCAGGCGTGACTTCCACCTCAACGGAATACTTCATGGAGCCCGACTCGGGCAGTTCGAGCTTTTCGATGTCTTTCACGTCAGGCTCGCCAATGACGTCTAGGTCGTTGTCTTCGATAGCCTGGGTGTATGACTCGCTCAGCAACTGGCTTCGCACATCGTCACGCACCGAGCTTGCAAATCGTTTTTCCAGCAACCGGCGGGGTGCCCGTCCTTTGCGGAAGCCAGGAAGCACCGCATCGTCACTGAGCGTGCCAAAGCTTTCTTCAATCTTGCTTTTAATACGCGCCTCGGGAATTTCAATCACAAGGCGTTTAAGGCCCGGACCTGCATCTTCCATGGTCACAGTTTGTTCTGGGCGGGCATCTTCTTCGGTTTTGGCGTCTTCAGCCATGAGGTTCGATCCTTCGTAAAGAGGTGGTTAAAAACGCTCGTCACCCTCAAACAGGTGGCAAAAACGCAAATAGCGTGGCGTTCGTGAAAGTGGTTTTTTTGGGAGGGGAGGGTCTGCAAAGAAAGGCACGGGAGAGCAGTCAACGATTGACCCCTTCGACCCGCGCCTGGCACACTCCCGTGGGGCGTGCCGGTAACTCGAAGGGGCTGACATTATGCCGGTGGTTTGCAGGCGGGTCAAGCGACACCCGAGACTCTGCCTGGTCTGATGGGGCTGGTGGTGCGGCCCTGGTCAAATCGCAAGCTGAACCGGCGTTATCAAATTGTTGTACGGGATCCGGAGTTGAACCCGTTATCGAGTTGCACGAATCGCAACATCCAGGAATGCCAATCCCTTGTTTTTCAAGGAAATTAGTAGAATCGACACCCCTAACGTCCGAGAATACATGTTATGTATAACTCGCTCATGTGAATCGAACAGGGCGGCCTAAGGCCGTTTTACAGGCCGTATTCGGCCCAACGGCGTGTGACGTGGGCTTTTGTGTCATCGTCCATATTCAAAAGGTCAGGCCAATCGCGTACGGGCTCGCCGTTGACTTCTTCGCCGGGCCATTTGCGG
>JAZGFZ010000109.1:0-9721 GCA_036480015.1 Algisphaera sp.
GGTGGTGGCCACCACCGCTTTGGTGGGGGGTGGCATGTATTTGCTCACCCAAGGCTTGGGCTTGGACTTGCCCATGATTTACTGCCTTCTTTTTGGATCGCTGATCGCCCCCACCGACCCGATTGCGGTGCTGGCCATCATGAAAAAAGTGGGCGCCCCACGCGGCATCGAAACCAAACTCGCAGGCGAAAGCCTATTTAACGATGGCGTGGGCGTGGTGGTGTTTTTGGCCCTCTTGGGTTTTGTGGCCCCCGGACACGACCCCCATGGCACCGGCGCCCACACCGCGGGCCACAACCCGCCTGCACTCATCGCCGAGCTGGCAGACGCAGCCCACAGCTCTCCTGCCTCAGAACACGTTCCCAATGCCCCAGGCGTTGTGGGCCCCATGGAACAAACAGCCGCCTCTGACTCAACCCCTGCTCCGGGATTCGGCCACGACGACGTGAAAGAAGGCCGCATTGATTGGTCACGTGTTCGCGACATTGCCAAATTGTTCACCATTGAAGCAGGTGGCGGCCTGCTGCTGGGCGGCCTGCTGGGCGGCATCGCCTTTGTGCTTTTACGTAGCTGCGATGAATACCAAACCGAGATTCTCATCACCTTGGCCTTGGTGTTTGGCGGCTATGTATTGGCTCAATGGCTGCATGTCAGTGGCCCCCTGGCCATGGTGGTGGCCGGGCTTCTCATTGGCAACCCCGGCCGATCGCGTGCCATGAGTGAACACACCCGCGAACACCTCGACAGTTTCTGGGAACTCATCGACGCCATGCTCAATGCCGTTTTGTTTGTGCTCATTGGACTCGAAGTCATCGTGCTTTCTTTGCGAAGCGACTATCTGCTAGCCGGTGCTTTGGCCGTGCCCATGGTGCTGCTTTGCCGTTTTGTCGCCGTGGGCAGCATCGTGGCGGTGCTTCGCCAATTCCGCAGCTTCAGCCCCCACACCGTTAAAGTCATGGCATGGGCCGGGCTTCGCGGGGGCATTTCCATTGCCATGGCCTTGGCCCTCAAAGAACACGCCATCGACAACCCCGCCGCTGGCGAGCTTGTCCTCACCGTCACCTATGTGGTGGTGGCCTGCTCCATCATCCTGCAAGGCCTCACCGTGGGCCCCCTGCTTAGAGTCTGCGGATTGGCCGGGCGACACGACCCGTATGCGGAGTAAGCCCCCCTCCTTTTCGAGGGTTTTCGCTTTTCAACATTGCCTTTCAGCACCAAACAAACTAAAACCTCCCTCCGTAAAACCCTTCAACCCTCCTTGGAGCCTCTCATGGCACGCAAGAAAAAACTGGCCGCTGGCCACCACCTGTTCACCAGCGAATCCGTCTCGATGGGCCACCCCGACAAGGTGAGCGATCAAATCAGCGATGCGATTCTCGACAGCCTGCTCACCCACGACCCCATGGCCCGTGTGGCGTGCGAAACCTTTTGCACCACGGGCTTGGTCATGGTGGGCGGCGAAATCACCGTGCACAATCAAAAGGCCAACAACGCCCTGGCCGACGCCGAAACCACCGTACGCAACACCATTCGCCGCATTGGTTACACCAATGATTTGGGCATGAAGTTTGACGCCGACACCTGCGGGGTCCTTCGCACCATTCACGGCCAATCGGCAGACATCTCGCAAGGTGTTAGCGAAGGCAAGGGCATGCACAAAGAACAAGGCGCTGGCGACCAAGGCCTTATGTTTGGCTACGCCTGCAAAGAAACCGCCGACCTCATGCCCCTGCCCATCGACATCAGCCACAAACTGGTCGAGCGACACGCCAAGATTCGCGAAAAGAACACCGTCAAAGGCCTGCGCCCCGACGCCAAAAGCCAAGTCACTGTGGAATACAACGCCAAGGGCAAGCCCGTTCGCATCGACACCGTGGTGCTCAGCACCCAGCACAGCAAATTGTGGAATGGCAATGCCCAGCAAAAGAAACTCAGGGCCGCCATCATCAAGCATGTCATCACCCCGATCATGCCCAAAAAATTGTTTGACCCCAAAACCTGCACCATTCACGTGAACCCCACCGGCCAGTTTGAAGTCGGCGGACCCCACGGCGATGTGGGCCTCACCGGCCGCAAAATCATCGTGGACACCTACGGCGGCCGTGGTCGCCACGGCGGCGGTGCCTTCTCAGGCAAGGATCCTTCCAAGGTGGACCGCAGCGCAGCCTACATGGGCCGCTACATCGCCAAAAACATTGTAAAAGCCGGACTGGCCACCGAGTGTGAAGTGCAACTGAGCTACGCCATTGGCGTGCCCGAACCCACCAGCGTGCACGTGGATTGTTTTGGCACCGAGAAAATCGACGCCGAAAAAATCAGCAAACTGGTCACCCAGTTGTTCCCACTCACGCCCTCTGGCATTCTCAAACACCTTAAACTTCGCAGCCCCATTTATTCGGCCACCGCAGCCCACGGCCACTTTGGTCGCAAGCCCGGCAAAATAAAGGTTAACGGCAAGTCGTACGACACCTTCACATGGGAAAAAACCGACATGGCCGCGAAGCTGAAAAAAGCAGCCGGGCTCTAAAACGCTCAGCCCGACAAATGCAATGCAATCGCATCTGTCATTCACCTCTTTTTGCCGTAACCCTTCACGCGTTTTGAGACGCTATTGATCGAAGTGAAATTCGCGTCTTACGCCTTTGGACGAAGGGGCTGAGGGGTTGAGGGATTGAGGGGCAAAGTGGAAAGGCAAAGCAGATAGGGGATAGCAATTAGGGGTTAGCAGTTAGCAAGACGCAAGCGAACGGGGGTGTCGCCTGGAACATCGTAGCCGTTCACTCTTTTTTATCCGCCATGGCCGACGCCCCTTTGGTGGCCATTCCCGCGAAGGCGGGAACTCAGAGTAGTACGCGAAGGCGGGAACTCAGAGTAGTACGCGAAGGCGGGAACTCAGAG
The DNA here is from genome assembly GCA_036480015.1 of Algisphaera sp. Lineage (GTDB taxonomy): Bacteria > Planctomycetota > Phycisphaerae > Phycisphaerales > Phycisphaeraceae > Algisphaera. The sequence goes on from JAZGFZ010000109.1 coordinate 2,899, forward strand.
TAGTACGCGAAGGCGGGAACTCCAATCTATACGCGAAGGCGGGAATGACAGAAAACAGAAATCAAGCGGGCTTACCTCTTGCTAACAGCTACTTGCTAATCCCTAATTGCTACTTGCTAACTGCTTGCGACAGCCAACCACATCACCCCGTTGACGCAGGCCCCAACACACGGTTGAGGTTGCGCATGGCTTGTCGAATGCGTTGTTCGTTTTCAACCAGTGCCAAGCGAACATAGCCTTCGCCCGCAGGGCCAAAGGCACTTCCGGGGGTCATGGCCACCTCGGCTTGCTCCACCATGGTCACGCAAAACTCGTCGGTGCTGCCATTGAAAGGGGCCAAGTGTTCGGGGGCCACTTTCACCCACAAAAACATCGACGCCAAGGGCGATTCAACAATCCAGCCCAGCTTGCGAAGCTCTTTTACGAGCATGTCGCGACGGGCGGCATATTTCAGGTTTTGCTGCTCAATGTGCTTGTCGCCTTCACGCATGGCGATGATGGCGGCAATTTGAACGGCTTGAAAAATGCCGTAGTCGTAATAACCCTTCACCGTGGCAAGGCCGTCAATCATTTGGGCATTGCCACAGCAAAAACCAATGCGCCACCCGGCCATGTTGTAGGGCTTGCTTAAGGTGGTGAACTCGACGCTGTAGTCTTTGGCGTTGGGAGCCTGCAAAATCGAGGGCGCTTTGTAGCCATCAAAACACGTTTCGCCATAGGCAAAATCGTTGATGCACATAACTTGATGCTTGGCGCACACGTCGATGATTTTAGGAAAAAAGTCGCTGTCCACCGTCATGGCCGTGGGGTTGTGGGGATAGCAAAGAATCACCACCTTGGGCTTGGGGGTCATGCTGGTAAGCACATGATCGATGTTGTCGACAAACGCATCATCGTTGCCCAAAGGCACACTAATGGTTGAGGCGCCTGCCAACACCACAGCCGTGGTGTGAATTTGAAAGGCCGGGTCGGCCACCACGGCGCTGTCGCCTGGGCCCAAAAGCGCCAAGCAAATATGGCTGAAGCCTTCTTTGCTGCCAATGGTGGCAATGACTTCTTTGTCGGGGTCAAGTTCAACGCCCCACTTGCGTTCATATTTAAGGGCCATGTCTTTGCGCAGGTTGTAAACCCCTTTGGACACGGAGTAACGACTGTTGCGCGGATCGAGCACGGCTTCACGCAATTTCTCAACCACCGGGTCAGGCGGCGCATCGCTGGGGTTTCCCATGTTCATATCGATGACATCCGCGCCCGCCTTGCGGCGGTCGTAGATCATCTGCTTAAGGCGACCAAGAATGTAAGGGGGCAGGCGTTCAATACGGCCAGCAAGTTGAATGTCCACGGTGTCGTCTCAGGGTTGGGGCAGGGAGGTTGGAGCGGGGATGTTTTTCAAAAAAGCGTACTTGAAAACAGGTGCCGGATTGTATCCGCGGTGCGAAGAAGAGCACACTTACCGGGGTGCCAAAAGTTTGGCCCGCTCCTGTTTCCAGCCTTTGGACAAGGTGGGATTGAGAACGACCACATCGGCACCACTGACCAGCTCACGGGCCGCTTGCTGCATGAGAATACGCTCGGCACGGCGGCGTACTTGGGTTTCAAGGTGCGGGCGAATGGCTTCAAGCGAGACATCGGTGCGGGCAGGGAGGTGCTCAAGGCAGCGTAAAAGGGCAAAGCCGCCCTCCACAGTCACTGGCGGAGAAACCTCGCCTGAGGCCAAAGCCGCCGCTGCATCGCGAATGGATTGCGGATAACTCGTGTCGTCAGGGCGCATGGGCGAGAGCAGGCCGCCTTGGCGACCGCTGGAATCGGTGCTTTCTTCAGACGCCAAGCGAGCAAACGTGGCATCGGTGCCATCCCCGGCGGCAAGCTGCTTGCTCAAACGAGCGGCGGCGACCAGGGTGGGGGCCACAATCAATCGCACCCGCACCGAAGGCCCATAAGCCAAGCGGTAGGCTTGCTGCACGGCCGGCTCTTGAACCTTCACCCCATCACGAACAAGGGCCCGCAAACCTGCGTTGCGAGCAATCAGCGCGGCGTAACGAACCTCGCCCAAGCCACGACGCTGCCGAAGCTCCTTCACCAAACGGGCGGCAACATCGGGGTCATCGCTAAGGGTTTGCGCCAGTTGGTCTCGCTCGGCGGCATGGTCTGCCTCAGTAAGCGTGATGCCCACCGATGCGAGGCGGTCGGCCACCAATTGCGAAAGCACCGCGTCAGACAAAGCCGTTCCCCCGGCAGCTTCAATGAGCGCGGGCCACAGGGTTTCAACACGAATGGGCTGGCCAGAAACATAGGCCAGCGGGCGAGATGAATCCACAGAACGGCGATCGCTCGCGTGAGCCGAATGGGGGGGATTCCCCTTTTTTAAAGACGTTGTGTCGCATGCGCAGACCGCCACAGCCATCGCGATTAGAATGCCCCGCATCAGTGGTATTGAGTTCATGCACCGACGCTAGAGCCGCCCTTCACTGCTGTCAATGTTTAGGCTCTTTTTGCCTAGACCAACGACATTGTCATTTGCCTTATGAAACACCCTCACGCCACAACCCCGCCTGCGATCCCCAACGCAGCAGCCCCCACGTCGAATGATCTGACGGTGAATGTGGACCCGGCCTTGCCAACCCCCACCAAACATAAACGCCGTCGCTCGCGACGGGCCGCCAAACGTCAAAACGCACGAAACCAGCGTCACGAAAAAACACTCCAGCAACCTCCCCCCCCGGGAACCACCCTCATTTTGTGCCCCTATTGCGGGTGCACGCAAGCCGTCTCGCCCGCCTGCGTAGAGTGCAAACGGGGTTTTGGACCCAACGACCGCTTGCGAGCGCAAGTTGAAATGGGCCCATGGCAAGTGCGCGACCGCCGCAACTTGTTTTTGCCCGGCTATTGCCTTGAACAACTGTTAACCCTAACCCGCGACGGACGAATCACCCCCAACACGCCGCTGCGTGGCCCCACCACACGCCAATTTTGGTTGCTCGCACGCGACGTGCCGGGCGTGTCGCATCATGTGGGTTTCTGCCACAAGTGCAAACGCCCCGTCAAAAAAAGCAAAGCACTTCAAACATGCCCCCACTGCGCAGCCGATTTTGTGGCCTCGAATCAACGCGACCGACTGAACCTATTGTTTGCCAAACGAGCCCAAGCCGAGGCCGCCGCCTTGGCGTTGGACCAACGCGCTGAAAAAGGGGACGAACGCCCCCCCACTTTAGACCTTGACGCCGTGCATCATGGCACACCTTCTGGCGCTCCGACTGATGCTCCTACTGATGCTCCTACTGACGCCCCTTCATCAGAAATAAACCCCACGCCGTCGGCCCCCAAAACAGCTCACGATTTTGCCGCAGAAACCGCCTGGCACTCCGACACCATGGTTCCCCTAGACGGTGGTTTAGACGACAACAACTTGCTCTCGAAAGTGCTTGAAGAATTGGGCGACTTGGGACACACCACCGCCTTGGGCATGCAACCCCCCGAAACAACGCCGCCCAAAAACAAAAAACCTCCCTCCCCCCCCATGCTCAATCATGGGCTCTCCCCCGTGGCAACCGACGAAGCCCAATGGGGCCTCGCGCCACAACCCGGCGAACTTCCCACAACCGAACAAGACAACGCCAACATCAGCGCCAGCGCCAACAACGATGCTCCCGCAATCACTTGGCCAACCCATGCCCCCGCTCCCGCCCCCATTGGAGCCGAAGACACCTCACCGCTCCCCCAAGGCGCAACCGCACGCAACGCCCCCAACCTAAAACCCTTGGTCTGGGGACTAATCGCCTTAAACGTCGCAGTCGCCGTGGTCGCCGCCTTGTGGTTGTCGCGTTAAGGCGCAGGGGGGGGGCGTCCGTGTTCAACTCCCCAAGATAAACACAAAGCGTCGAAGGTGCGAAGCAAGACATCGAGCAAGACAATTGCGTGTGAGGATCCCATAGGCCAGGCCCTAGAGATTTCTTTTCGCCAAGATGCAGAGACGCAGAGACACCAAGGAGGCGTCGCGAGATCGGGCTCATATGATCCTTTGAGTGACTATGAAATACACGAAAAGCCTGCCTTGGTTTTCTTTCGTGTGTTTCGTGGTTCAAAACAATTTTCAAAAACAATTTGATGGCAGGGAAGCTTGCTTTTTAATCTTGGCTTGGCCCCTATTTTGTCTGACTCAAAGCATGCGCCAATGACTAATGACGGCCTGACCCCAGAGGCCTCCCCTGAAAGTCATGGCGACCTCAAAAAAAATCTAAAAGTCCACCGCGTTTTTCATGTGTTACGAACTGTTTTTTCATTTCACCGCTCATGCAATCCACCAACCTTTCATTTCGACTTTAACGGCATGTTCGCATCAGGGCGTCCCCCATTGTTTCATTGGGCGTGGGCGCCCGCCTGAACCCTTGCCAAGTCGTTGGCGTTAAGGGGGTCGGCTGCATCGAGATAATGTTGGGTGCGTAGTTTTAGCACATGGGTGTAAAGGGTCTGAACCTTTGTGGGATCAACCGACGCGCGAGCGGCGGCATCGGCGTGGGCCAAGGCTGCGGGGATGTGGTGGGGTTGAAGCGACGCAGTCTTGCGCCATGCCATAAATGCCTGAGACGCAGCTTGGGGTTCGGCATTGGGCAGGTTTGCGGCAGCCTCGTAAAGTCGTGCCCGATAGCGCTCATGCCATCCGCTGGGTTCAAGGTGAAGATGAAGCCCGGGGAAGGCCTCAACTTCGCCAAGAACCTTTTGAATGCTGGCCGCCGTGGGGAGCGGCTCCCACGCCATCAACCGCCATCGCCAGCCCAAGGCCAAGCGGTCAAGACCTGCAGCGTCTTCCGCCACGGCCAATTGGGCGATGGCGGTGTTGTGATCGCCATGGCGTAATGCGGTGGCGGCGTGCGTGAGCGCGGCATCATGCTCAATGGCGTTGTTCGCATGGGCACCAAGCAACAACACGGAGAAAACCATTAAAACGCCTCCGCTGGCAAACGACCTCCATCGCTGAGGTTTGCGGGCCAACGTGCCATTGGCTCCCGCGGCCACGGCCAACACCATCCACATGACCGCCGTAGACGCGGGCTGAAAAAACGACATTTCAATTTGGCCGTGAATCGCTACAAAAACAGCGGCCATCCACCACCCGTGACGCCATGTCCAAGGCGATACGCCCAAGCCATCACGCGCCATGCCCACCACAACCACAACCCCTGCAAACCCGGCCATGGCGGCAAGCCAAAGCATTGCAAGATCGGGCGTGAGCTGAGGCTGAATAAGCCAAAGCCCCACGCCAAACAAAACAAACCCTGCCAGCAACCCCGGCCGCCAATTTGTCGAGGCCGAGGGCGCGGCCTCTGCGTGAGGTTCCATCCTTGCTTGCGACGCGGTGTTGGCATGAGGTTTGGCCTCTGCATTAGTAGAACGCAGGGGCACGGCGCCCAAGGCAAGCAACCCAAGCAGCAGCCCTCCCAGTGCCCAGCCGCCAAGCCCCAACATGGCAATCTGATCCACCAACACACCGTGGGCACTGGTGACCGACTCAGGGTTGAGCGGCGGCTTCACCCTCGGGTAAGCATCGGCAAAGCCGCGCACACCACTGCCTTGCAAAGGGTGATCGGCGGCAATGCGGGTGGCCGCCACCATGTAATGCCCTCTAAAAAGCAAGCTGCGTTCCCCCACCACCGGCCGACCGGGCACAAACCCATCGGCCGGAAGCGCCGGCGGCCCCCACGTCAGCCGCACCACCACCACCCCAAGAATGGCCGCCACGGCAAGGGGCCCCAAGGCTGGATTCCAAACAGAACAAAGCCGTGGCAGGCACCGTTTTAAAAACACCGCCACGCCGCCCACGGCCAACGTGGCCAACACCGCAAGGGCGCCGCCTTTGGAATGCGTTAGCGCCACCACGCCTAGCCCCGCGGCCCCCGCCCCGCCCATCACGGCAAGTGTCGCCCAAGCCCATGGCCCTTTTCGCAACCCTTCCAAACGCCACGTTGCAAAGGCCGACACCAAACCCATCACGCCCAACACCCCCACACCCCCTGCAAGCGAAGCAAACACATTGGAAAAACCCACCGGGCCAATGGCGTCGTTAAACGACAAACGCCGTTCGTAAAGCTCCGCCGCAATGGAGCCTTCTGCAATCCCTTGGCCTGCCAACAATTCATCGCGATGCTGAGCAAACCACGCGATGTCCAAAGGGTGCTGCACAAACACCTGATGCAATGCGTCAAGCAACCAAAAAGGCGCAACCCCCAGCAACACCGCCGCCGCCCACCGTCGCGCGTCGGGAAACACCGCAAGGTGAACCCACGCCACCGAAGCTGTCACCGCCGCGATCCATGCCGATTGATGAAACCCATCTTCAACCGAATCAAAAAGATGGCTGGCCATGAACCCCGCCCCCACCAAAGCCAAGGCCGTCAACCCTTTGCGCGGCGCGGCGCCCGCCGCAAGCGCAACAACCCACCCCATGGCCGCCACAACCGCCAGCGTCAAAGCCCAAACCGACAACCCCCCAGGCGTCAATCCGCCCGTGGCCGCCGCATTCGCAGGTGCTTGGCGCGGGTCAAAATCAAACGCCACCGTGGCCAAGGTAGGCACCAAGGTGGGAATCAAAATAACACCCGCCAACACCGCCGCCAAAAACGGCACGGCGCGACGCGCAAAACAAGGCAAGGTGCCAGATGGAGAAAGTGTTTCAGTCATTGCTTACATGATAAAAAAAAGCCCCGACGAAAACCGCCGGGGCCCTGTGGAATTCCATTTCCGACTGTTGCGAATCACAAAATCTCACAACGCTCCATTGGGGTTTACGAACAATCCCCCCTCCTGCGTTACAAGTCGCTTTACGAGC
>JAZGFZ010000110.1:0-4914 GCA_036480015.1 Algisphaera sp.
CCCTTGCAGGCGATCTCGTCGCCCGATTAACCCAAGCCAAGCTCACCCTCACCACCGCCGAAAGTTGCACCGGCGGCCTGCTGGGCAGCATGCTGGTCGATGTCCCCGGCAGCAGCGTGGTCTATCCCGGCGGCTGGGTGACCTACAGCAACGCCATGAAACAAAGTCAACTGGGTGTGCCCGCCCAACTGCTCGAAACCCACGGCGCCGTCAGCGCACCGGCGGTCAGGGCCATGGCCACCGGTGCCCGCAAACGTAGCGGCGCCCACCTTGCCTTGGCCATCTCAGGCATTGCCGGGCCCGAAGGCGGCACCGACGATAAACCTGTGGGCACGGTTTGGTTTGGCCTTGCCACCGAGACAACCGTCACCGCCTATCACACACATTTCACCGGCAACCGCGCCACCGTTCGCGATCGCGCCGCCAAAAGCGCCCTGCAAATGCTGCGATTCACCGTGATGGGCAAAAGTCTCGCCCCCCTTAAATCACTCAAACAATCGCCGTAGCCGTTCGTTGAAATCGTAAACCGTTAAATCCTCTTGCCTCTTGCTAAATTACTATTGGCTAACCCCTAACTGCTGCTGCTATCCCCCCACCGCCCTTTCCCACCAAGCCCAACCAAACCCAATACCCGTGACAGGATTCGAACCTGTGACCTGCCCATTAGAAGTGGGCTGCTCTATCCAGCTAAGCTACACGGGCGTGCAACAAGATCCCCAGTCTAACCCGATGCCCTGCCCTGTTGCCATACTGGCAGGCGGAGCCTCGCGCCGTTTTGGATCCGACAAAGCAAGAGTATCGGTTAATCACCAGCCACTCATTCTCCAAAACCTCAAACAACTTTCAAAGACATTCCTTCCGGTCTGGATCATTGGCCCCGCCGTAGACACTTACGCCGATCTAGGCCTTGCCTGCATTCCTGATCCAAAGCCCCACTGTGGGCCCATGGCAGGCGTCATCACCGCGTTAAAACACTGCGAACAAACCCGAGGCCCGCGCGTGTGCGCCATCGTTGCGTGCGACACGTTACTCACCCCTGCCAATGTCCAAACCCTTGCCCAACTCACCAAAGGCTTCCCCCCCCACGCCGCCGTGGTCGCTCCCCATGTCGACAACCACTGGCAACCTGTTTTTGCCGCCTATCACACCCGGGCCCAGCCTCTGCTTTCAGAGTCACTGTCGCAGGATCAACCCTCCCTCTCACGCTGGCTAAACCAAGCGGGCTCAAAAGCCATTCGCGCCACCAACATCACCCTACCCGCCAGCTTCAACACCCCCGATGAACTCAAACAGCAGGCCACAGCAAAACAAAAGTAACCGTCCGCAGGTTTCAGGAAGATACCTGTGGGGTAATGCAAAGGAAATTCAACCGCCAAGGGGACAAGTGAGGGAGCCAAGGAAGGCAAAAAAGAAAATTAAGAACGTCCTCTTTCGCCTTGGCATGCAGGCAGGAATCAAGTCAAGGCGATTGAGAAACGCCCTTCAGAAAGCGTCTCTTTAGCCCTACAGTCCCTGCCTTCCTTGGCGTTCTTGACTGCCTTGGCGGTTCATGTTTCATTTTCTGTTGCTTGGGGGTTTGAGTGAAAGCCTACGTCCAGGACAGGAAGGGTTCGAAATCCGTGAATGGCTTCGATTTAAGACCGTAAACAAAAAGCCGTGAACGGTTACCTTTCTTGATGTCTCTACGTCTTGACGTAACGTTTTTTCCCACGAGGCCTCCTCGCTCAAAACAGTGATCCATTAAAAACAAAACAGCCCGACCAAAAGCCGGGCTGCTTCTTATTAAGACTGTCATCAAGACTGTCATCAAGCGGGGCAATTGCCCACAGCTTTAGAGTCCAGGGATTTTACCCAAAAGACCCTTTACCGAATCCAAGATGCCTGCGTCGTCGCCAGCTTTGCCATCAGGTGTCACGCCATCGATCAACTTGGGAAAGAACCCGGCCAATTTTTCAGCCAACGACTGGGTGTCGGTGCCTTGTTTGTCAGCCAGCTCTTTGAGCTTGTCTTCACCAAAAGCTTTTTTCATGTCATCGGCAGTCACCGACTCATTGGCTCCGGTGCCGGTCCAGCTTTTGAACTTGTCGCCCAAGCCGGTGGCTTCAAATTTATCCTTCACGCTATCCAGGCCACCGCCCAGAAGGTCTTGAGCCGACTGCAACAGACCGCCTTGGTCTTTACCGTCAACGCCATCAAGCAAACCTTTAACTGAATCAAGAAGGGACATCTTTAAACTCCAAAAAGCAATTGAAAATCCGCCGGGAACCCCAGCAGTGACCTCAAGATATCCGAAATCCCCCCCCGCACCCAAAACATGCTTCAAAAACAAATTATAGGCGGCCAAACCCGTATCCCCGTCGCCCTGAGGCCACAATACACACCAATCACACCAAGATCACCCCGCCGCCGCGTCATCCAAATACCACGTGAGATTCTCCGGTGCAATCCCGCTAATCGGAATATTCACAGGGTCTGCCGAGCCGCTGGCCATTTGATCTGCCACACGGGTGAGCGCTGCCGTTTTGCCCGCCCCCACCGCCAGCACCACAATTTCGCGGGCAGCGTTAATCAGGGGATAGGTCATGGTGACACGCGGCGGCGGCACCACTTTTTCGCCATCGTTGGTGTCAATCCAACGCGTCGAAGCCAAGGCAGGCGATTCAGGAAAAAGCGACGCGGTGTGACAATCCCCCCCCATGCCAAGCAACACCCAATCAAGCTTGGGCACACCTTGGTCAGGCGTCATATCAAACGCTTTGGTCAACTGGGCTTCATAGTCCCCCGCCGGATCGTCAGCCAACACCGGCATGGCATGAACCTGCTCGGCAGGCATCGCGCAATGGTCGGCCAAAGCCTCGCGAATCATTTTAATGTTCGACTTTTCATGGTCTTCAGGCACGCAGCGTTCATCGACAATCCACAAGTGGGTTTTGGCCCAAGGAATCAGTCGAAACTTAGGGTCGGTCATCAAACGAATGTAAAACGGCTCAGGCGTGCCGCCACCCGACAAAGCAATGTGAAACACCCCCCGCTCTTCAGCCGCACTCATCGCACAACTCATGAGCGACTCGCCCAATGCTTCAAAAAGCGTTTCGGTGTCGGGGGAAACATGTTGCGAGCCGGGAAGATTGTTCATAATAAAAAGGGGTGCAATGTGTGCGAATTGTCTTTCTTTCCAAATGCCTAATGCCTAGTGCCTAGTGCCTACCTGTACAGCCTCAATCATTACGCCAATAGCGCCCTTCGCGCTCCATCATCAAATCGGCCTTGGGCGGGCCCCATGTTCCAGCAGCGTAGTTCGGAAGATCCGACTGCGGGTTCTTTTCCCAATGATCAAGCACAGGTTGCACCGCATTCCAACTGCTTTCAATCTCATCGCGATGTTTAAACAACGTTTGATCGCCGCGCATGCAATCGTGCAGCAACGTGGCATAGCCATCAGGCGGATCCACCTGCCACTGCTTCACGTAGTCAAAGTCCATGACCACTTCATTCATTTTCATGCCAACCCCCGGCTCTTTGCCCTCAAATCGAATGCGAATGCCTTCGTCGGGATGAATGCCAATCACAATTTGATTGGGCTTTTGCTTGGCAGCCTGCTCACGGAACAAATAGTGCGGCGTGGGCTTAAAGTAAATCACAATTTCAGTCTTCTTCTCCGCCATGGCCTTGCCCGACCGCAGGTAAAACGGCACGCCGCCCCATCGCCACGTATCCACATGAAACGCCATCGCCGCATAGGTGTCGCGCTGGCTTTTCGGGTCAACGCCTTCCTCTTCACGGTACCCCATCACCGGCTGACCTTTAATCGCGCCCGGCCCATATTGCCCACGCACAGCAAGTTTGGGCACATCGCCATCGGTGGGCACACGCAGTGCTTTAAACACTTTGATTTTTTCAGTGCGAATGTCTTCGGCATTCATGCTCACCGGCGGCTCCATGGCCACAATCGACAACACTTGCAACAAGTGACTTTGCACCATGTCCCGCATGGCCCCGCCCGCCGGGGCATCGTAATAACTGCCTCGGCCCTCAACACCCACCGTTTCACTGGCGGTAATTTGCACATGATCGATGTAATCACGTCTCCACAGTGGTTCAAAAATAGTGTTGGCAAATCGCAACACCAGCATGTTTTGAACCAACTCTTTGCCCAAATAATGGTCGATTCGGTAAATCGACGATTCGAAAAACGTTTTGCCCAAGGTTTCATTCAGCTCACGGGCCGATTTCGGATCAGATCCAAAAGGTTTTTCAACCACAATGCGCTGCCACGTGGGATCGTCTTGATTCACAGGCACCACCCGCTTGCCATCCACCACCAAACCACTGTTGCCAATGTTGTTGATAATCGGCTTGAAAAACTGCGGCGCCATCGACAAGTAAAACAGCACATTGCGCGACGCAATGTCATGCTCACCCGCCACACTCTCAATCCGACTTTTAAGCCCCGGCCAGTCGGCCGCGTCAGTGGAATCCGTGGCTTCGTAGTGCAAGTGTTCTTGAAATTCCGCCCACTTGGCCGCATCGGGATACAGCTCAGGGTTAAAATCAAACATCCGCTTGCGAAAAGACGCATCGTCGTATTTGCTGCGTGCAACCCCCAGCACTGCAAAATTTTTGGGCAACATGCCCCGCTCCCACAAGTGGTAAAGAGCAGGCATGAGTTTGCGTTTGGTCAGGTCGCCCGAAGCGCCAAAAATAACCATGACACAATCGGCCGGACGTGAAGGGATGGCTGGGTCAAGCATAGCCAGCAATGATATCGAAGTTGGCGGCAGGGGTCACATCGTTTAACGCCAAGCAACACACCCCCCCCTGATTCCCGCGCAGGCGGGAACTCAGACAAGTCCGCGCAGGTGGGAATCTTGTGGCCTTCTCGCTAGCCCCCCCCCCCCCATCTATTAAATCGCT
>JAZGFZ010000111.1:0-9721 GCA_036480015.1 Algisphaera sp.
GGCGGGGGCGGGGCGGGGGGGCGGGTAACGCAGGGGGGCTGGGGGGTGCGATGGGGATGGGTCCAAAGGGTGAGGTCAAGAGCGTATCGGTTGCTGGGTTGCGGTGTCGCCATGCGGAAGCCGCAAAGGAATGGTTGGGTTTGTTGGGAGCTTGTTGGGAACAAAGAGGGTTGTGTCTCACCTTGGGTTAAACTCTGTGAATGCCACAAACACACGCATTGCCAAAACTGGTGCAAGACGATCCTTACCTCAACGCCCATGCCGATGTGGTGAGGGCCCGCATGGAGCGATCGGCGGTGCGCACCGAGCGTTTACCGGCCGATGTGTCGCAGGGCCACACGTTTTTTGGTTTTACACGCGGAACGGGCCCCGATGGGGCGCCGGGTTTGTGGTATCGCGAGTGGGCGCCGGGGGCAGATCATTTGGCATTGGTGGGTGATTTTAATGGGTGGGATGGGTCGCAAAATCCATTGACCCGGGGAGACTATGGTGCGTGGTCGTTGTTTTTGCCCGATGCAGACTATGCCGATCGCTTGGGCCACGATTCGGCGGTGAAGGTGCGGGTGACCGGGCAACGCGGCATCGAAGATCGCATTCCGGCTTACATTCGCCGGGCCACACAAGACCCCACCACCCACGATTTTGTGGGTCGCATTTGGAAGCCCGAAGTGGACTATGTGTGGCGACACACGGCGCCCAAGCGGCCATCGCGCGAAGGTCTGCGTATTTATGAAGCCCATGTGGGCATGGCATCAGAAGAGCCCAAAGTGGCACGGTTCGATGATTTTCGACGTGACGTTTTGCCAACCATTCCGGGACGAGGCTACAACGCCGTGCAATTGATGGCGGTGCAAGAACATCCTTATTACGGAAGTTTTGGATATCACGTGTCCAACTTGTTTGCGGTGTCGTCGCGTTTTGGAACGCCCGATGAATTAAAGCGGCTGATTGACGACGCCCATGGCTTGGGGCTTACGGTCATCATGGACATTGTGCATTCGCACATGGTTAAAAACACCGCCGAGGGGCTAAGCGGTTTTGATGGCACCGGCTACCAGTATTTCCATACCCCACCACGCGGCGATCACCCGGCGTGGGACAGCCGGTGTTTTGACTACAAAGTGCCCGAAACCTTGCGGCTGCTTTTAAGCAACGTGCGGTTTTGGCTAGAGGAATACCATTTTGATGGATTGCGTTTCGACGGCGTAACGTCGATGTTGTATTTGGATCACGGGCTGGGAAAATCTTTTACTTGTTACGACGACTACTTTGGCGGCAATGTCGATGAAGACGCGGTGACTTATTTAATGTTGGCCAATGATGTGGCGCATGCGGCAAATCCCAATGCCATCACGATTGCTGAAGACGTGTCGGGTATGCCGGGTGTGGCGCGGCCCACCGTAGAAGGTGGGCTGGGGTTTGATTATCGTTTGGCCATGAGCATTCCCGACCAGTGGATCAAGCTGCTTAAAGAAGTGCCTGACGAGGGATGGAATCTCAACGGCATCATGCACGAGCTGACCAATCGACGACGCGGCGAAAAACACATTGGCTATGCCGAAAGCCACGACCAAGCACTGGTGGGCGACAAGACCACCGCGATGTGGTTGTTTGACGAAGCGGTGTATACCGCGATGAATGTGGATTCTGAAAGTGTGAAGGTGGATCGTGGGGTGGCGCTTCACAAACTCATTCGACTCATGACGTTTTCATTGGCGGGTGAGGGCTATCTGAACTTCATGGGCAATGAATTTGGCCACCCCGAATGGATTGATTTTCCGCGCGAAGGCAATGGCTGGTCGTGTGCGTTTGCGCGACGGCAGTGGTCGTTGGGAACGCGGGAAGATTTGCGCTATGGGCAATTGGGCGCCTTTGACGTGGCGCTTATGGCGCTGGATCAAAGGTTTTTCGTGCTAGAAGATTCGCTTATTGAAAGTTTGGCGATTCATGATGACACCCGGCAGTTGATCTATCGTCGCGGGCCCTTGGTGTTTGCCGTTAACTTGCATCCCACCGAATCTTATGTAGACCTGCGTTTGCCCGTGCCCGACGCCAGCGATTACCGTTTGGTGCTGAGCTCAGACGACACTGCGTTTGGCGGCCATGGCCGGGTGAAAACCGGGCAGGTTTACGCCCATGAAAAAGATGAAATGTACGGGCGTGAGCAAACCGTGAAGCTGTACTTGCCCACCCGCACCGCGGTGGTGTTGGCCCCGGTGTGAGGTGGCGTGGCAGAGAGCGGAGCCGTGATGCGTCGGGGTGTCTTGAAGCCTCGTAACGCGCTGCGCTTTGTTTTTTTACCGGGGGATGGTTGAGCCGTGGGGGTCGGTGTCGGGGTGGCCGAGCATTTCGTCGAGGTCTTCGGTGAGTTCGTGGGCGTGTTCGAGACGCTCAGCTTCTTCGTGAACGTGTTTGGGGTCGACGCCAGCGCGGTCGGTGAGGTAAGTTTCCCACAGGCGGTGGGCACGCACCATGGCTTGGGCGTGCTGGGTGCCTTCGGGGGTGAGGGCGGTTTCGGCGGCGGTTGTGGGGGTGATTAAGCCTTCGCGGCGCAGGCGGGCCAACGTGCGAGTGAGCTGGGCGGGTTTCCATTTAAGCCGCTGGTTAAGGGCGGCAATATGGTCGGCAGGTTGCAGGGGGCCTAGACGGTGCAGGGCTTTGAGGACGTCTTCGCCGCGCACATGGCGGGCGAGTCGCCAGCGACGCAGGCGGTCGAACAAAATGCCATGACTGGGGCTAAAAAACATGGCCAGGGCGAAGATGGCGGTGGCCACCAGCACCATGGCCGGGCCGGTGCTGGCGTTGAAAATGAAGGCCACGGACATGCCCAGTGCGGCCGAAACAGCGCCAAAAAGAGCCGAAAGCCAGAGCATGACGGCAAAGCGGTTGGTGAGTTGGTAGGCCGCGCTGGCGGGGGTGATGATCATGGCAACCACCAGCACCACGCCGGTGGATTTGAGGCCTGCCACCACGGTGGCCGAGAGCATGCCCATAAGCAGGTAGTGGAAAAATCCCACCGACACGCCCATGGCGGCGGCGACCAAGGGGTCGAAGCTGACGAGTTTGAAGCGGTGGTAAAGCAAGGTGATCAAGGCAAGCACGCAGCCGCTGATGACGGCCATCATGGTGAGGTCGGCGGTGTTCACTTGCAGGGCGTCGCCAAACAAAAAACATTTGAGATCGAAGTGTGTGCCTTTGGGCAGGCTGTTGGTGAGCAAGATGCCTGCGGCAAACATGGCGGTGAACACCACGCCAATGGAGGAGTCTTCTTTGGTGCGGCTGTGGCGCGAAACCAGATTGATCAAAACAGACGCGAGCAAACCGGCGCCCATGGCACCTGCCAAAAGCGGCAGGGGTTGGGTGTCGCCGGTGACGATGAAGGTGAGCACCACGCCGGGAAGCACGGCGTGCGACAACGCATCGCCAATCAGAGCCATGCGGCGTAGCACGACAAAGCAGCCCAGCACGCCGCAGGTGACACCCACAAGAATGCTGCAAAGCGTGCCTTTGAGATAAAAGACGTGCCAAGGAAGCAGCCAAGACTCAAGGCTAATGTCCAGTTGTGCGAGCAAGGTGATCACGCTCATTTTTCCTTTCGCGCAGGCGTTGGTCGGCTTCGTCGAGCAATGACAATCGTCCGCCGTAGGTGGCTCGTAGGTTGTCGTCGTTGACCACGTCGTCGGGCGTGCCATAGGCAATCAACCGTTGGTTGAGCATGAGCACGCGGTCGAATTTATCGAGAATGGACAGGTCGTGGTTGACGATGAGTACAGTTTTGCCTTCATCAGACATTTGGTCGATGAGGGCAAAGAGGGTGGCTTCGGTTTTGGCATCCACCCCGGCAAAGGGTTCGTCGAGCAAAAGCAGCTCGGCGCCTTGGCATAGGGCGCGGGCCAAGAAAACCCGCCGTTGTTGGCCACCCGAAAGTTGGCGAATGTGCCGAGAGGAAAACTTGGTCATGCCCACGCGTTCAAGCGCTTCGGCGGCGAGGCGGCGATCTTTTTTGTTGGGACGCCCAAACCAGCCGTGGCTGGAATAGCGGCCCATGAGCACCACCTCAGAAACGGTGATGGGGAAATCCCAGTCGACGGCTTCGGTTTGTGGGACGTAGGCAATGCGGTTGCGTACGTTCCGGATGGGCTGGCCGAAAAATTGGACGCTTCCATAGTCGGGGGTAATAAGCCCGAGCATGGATTTGAGCAGTGTGCTTTTGCCCGCACCATTGGGGCCCACGACCGACAGCATGTGGCCGCGTTCGAGGGTGAATGAAACCGATCGCAGCACAGGGCGGGCGTCGTAGGCAACGGTGAGGTCGCTGGCAATGATGGGGTGAGCGGTTGTTTCGGACACGGTTTTGAGAGGAGAAGGTGTTGGGTGAAAGGTGGGGCGCGGAGGGAGCGTGGGGTTTGGCGCTAAGGCGTGACGTTTGTTTATTCAGCAGGTTTTGTGAGTGCGCCCACGATGGCGGCGGTGTTGTGTTTCAGCATGCCCACATAGGTTCCGCCGGGGCTGTCGGGGTCGCCCAAAGAGTCGCTAAAGAGGGTGCCGCCGATGGCGATGCCTGATTCGTGAGCCACTTTTTTAACAATGTTGTTGAGGGTGGGCGAGGTGGAGGTTTCGATGAAGAGCGCTTTGACATTGCGGTCTTTGACCAAAGAACGCAGGGCTTCAACTTGCTGGCCGGTGGGCTGCTCGTCGGTGCTGATGCCAATCACGCCGTGAACTTCAACGCCATAGGCGCGGGCGTAATAGTTAAAGGCGTCATGGCTGGTGATGATGATGCGATCTTCTTGGGGAATGTCGGCCAAGGCGGTGCGAATGTCGCTATCAAGTTGTTTAAGCTCGGCAAGGTAGGCGGTGGTGCGCTGGGCGTAGCCTGCGGCGTGGGCAGGGTCGGCGGCGGCAAGGGCATCGCCTGCGGTGGCGACCACTTTTGAGAACAGAGCCACGTCCATCCATACATGGGGGTCGGGAGCGCCGGCGTACACATCGCTGCCCAAGGGTTCGATGCCTGCGGCTTGGGCAAGCTCGACGTGTTTGTCCGCCGCGACCTGTTCAATCACACCACCCAAGGTGGCTTCAAGGTGAAAGCCGTTGGCAAGCACCAAGTCGGCTTCTGAAAGGGTGACGGCGTCTTGGGGACGCACTTCGTAAATGTGCGGGTCTTCACCCACCCGCATAATGCCCGTGACATCGGCGTCGTCACCGGCCAAAATGCGGGCGATGTCTTCGAGCACGGTGGTGGTGGTGACCACTTGAAGGCGGTTGGAATGGCTTGTGCCGCGAGGGGCGCTGCCGTCACGACCGCAGGCGGTGAGCAGCAAGGCGGTTGAAAGCAAAAAGGCGAGGATTCTATTTTGAGTAATCAAAGTCATGACTTAGAATCATAGAGATTGTATGGTGAGGCGTCAAACATGCTTGCAATGGTTGACGTATTGCCTTTTTAAAATAAAAAAAAGAACGCCCGCTTTGATTTCCACTGTGATTGAAAATTACCTCAAGCAAATTCGGCTTGAGACGACACGCCCAGGCGGTGGGAATGAGGGGTTGTGCGCGATGGGGCGGTTGGCCCAAGCGGTGGGGGTGACGCCGGGCACTGCCACGACGATGGCCAAGTCGATGGCGGAGATGGGGCTGGTGATTTATGAACCGCGTGGGGGCGTGCGGCTGACCGAGGCAGGGCAGCAAGTGGCCGATCGTATTTTGCGACGTCACCGTGTGGTGGAATTGTTTTTGGTGGAAATTTTGGGCATGGACTGGGCAGAAGTTCACGACGAAGCCGAAGAATTGGAGCACGCGGTTTCAGACAAGGTGTTGGAGCGTATTGATGCCTTGCTGGACCATCCAACGGTTGATCCGCATGGATCACCGATCCCTCGGGCTGGAGACGCGTGGGAAGTGGCCGAGCGGGTGGATTTAACAGACTGTGCGATTGAGAAAGCGTTAACGCTGGTGCGAATGGTGGATCATGACGCCGCTTTTTTACGCTATGCCGAGCGTTGCGGATTGGTTCCGGGAGCAAGCATTCAAGTGGTGGAACGCTTGGCGGGGGCCGACACCGTGCGGGTGAATGTGGCGGGCGTGGGAGAGGTGACGCTGAGTTACACGGCCGCTCGGCGGGTGTTGGTGTCGTCGTAAGTGTTTGCTGCTTGGTTTCGCCGTCCGATTTTATCGGCCAGGGCGAGCATCTAATATCGCAAACGGCACAGACCAACCGATTTTTGTTTTGAGATGTTCTGTGCCCAGAAGGGGGTAAAGCGTTGCGTGTTGGGTCCCGATGGCATTATTCAGGTTTTGATGTGTTCGGGAAGAACCCGCGCAAAGGTGGCCTATTTGCCATCTTTGGCGCCGTGAGTGGATTGCGTATGTCGCTACGCTTTAAAACAAGTTTGTTGGTTGCCGCTTTGGCCTTTGCGATTTTGTGCGCGGGGTTGGCGGTGGATGTGTTTTTGGTGGGGCCTTGGGCAGAAACGCTTCTTCCTGACCCTGATGCGGGGCAATTGAAAGCACTTTTGTGGGGCGCCACGGCGCGTCGCGTGGCTTTGATTTGGGTTGTGTTGAGCGGGGCGCTGTTCACCGCTCGTGTGTTGGATTCTCAACTGACTCAGCCGGTGACGGCATTAACCGCGGCGGTGACTGAGGCCCGTGTGCGTCAGCAAATGGGGGATACGATTCAGTGCGATCGGCAAGATGAGCTGGGGGCGATTGCCCGCGAGTTTGGCCATGTTCAAGCCGAATTAACGGCCATGCACGACATGGCCCATCGCTCGGCGGCTTATACGTCGGTGTTAGAAGAAAAACTTGGGGCGTTTGATCAGCTGGAAAAAGCCGTGGGGCATTTGGGCCAATCGGCCCAGCGGTTGGGGCTTGCGTTGGCCGCCGACGATCAATTGCTTGATGAAGCGGCGTCGTTGACTGCCGAGGTTGCCGCGCTGGGGGCATTGGTGCATTCCATTAATTCGGCAGCTGATTCTGCGCCCGAGTCACCGTCTGATTCGGCGGCAGACGTCGCATTAGATTCAGCCTCAGATTCAGCCAATAAGTTGGCGGATGATTCGGCTGCGGGGTTGCCGCTTAGTTCGGCGTTGGAATCCGCTCTAGAATCCCCTGCAAAATCCGTTGGGTTGACGACTGATCGGCTTGCTGAAGTTGAGCCTTGCTAATGCAGCGGTGGCCAAACACCGCCACCACATGCGTGGTGATGTCATCGGGCACCACATAATCACGACCTTGCAACAGGGCGGTGGCCCGAGCGGCCCGCACCAGCGCCAAAGAACCGCGTGGGCTGACGCCCAGTTGCAATTGATCGCTGCGGCGGGTGGCATTGGCCAAGGCCACCACATAATCAATCAATGCGGGATTGATTTGAATGTCGTCAACTTGCGATTGTAAGTCGCGCAGTTCGTCGGCACTCATGACGGGTTCTAAGTCGGCCAGCGCTTGGCGGTGTGGGTCGATGGTGAGCACCCGGGCTTCATCTTGGGGGCTGGGGTACCCCAAATTGATTCGCATTAAAAAGCGGTCGAGTTGCGATTCGGGCAAAAAGTAAGTGCCTTCAAACTCAAAGGGGTTTTGGGTGGCAATCACCAGAAAAGGATTGGGCAACGCATGGGTTTCGCCATCGAGTGACACTTGGCTTTCACTCATGGCCTCTAGCAAAGCCGATTGGGTACGGGGTGTGGTGCGGTTGACTTCATCAGCCAAAACAAGGTTGGCGAAAATGGGGCCGGGTTTAAACACAAAAGCACTGTGTTTGGGCTCCCAAATGTTCACTCCCAAAATGTCAGAAGGCAGCAGGTCGGGGGTCATTTGAATGCGGGACAACTCGATATCAAGTGAGCGGGCCAACGCAAGGGCCAAGGTGGTTTTACCCACGCCCGGCACATCTTCAATGAGAATATGGCCACGGGCCAGCAGGCAGGTCACCACGCGGTCAATGGCGGGCTGGTTACCCAAAAAGCACGACTGGATGTTCGCCCGCAGGCGATCAATGGGACGCATCATGGGGATGAAGGGGGCAATAGGCGTTGGGGGCGGGGTGGGAACGGTTGCTGCACGCGGGCAGGTTGTCGAGAAGGTCAGGTGGGAATAAGTGTACCCCTTTGCAGTGGCTTGAAAGGCCTTGTGCCCGTGGGGTTTGTAAATCGCCTATGCCGGGATAAGGGTGCGCGGGGTTGGTTTGGCGCAACATGGCCGAAACCCAGCGTATTATCGGGGGTGGGGTTGCCGCCGTCATTGGGTGGCGCGAGGTGAACCGATAGAACCTTTACCCCTTGTTCTGTGCTGTCCCGTGCTCTTAATGGCTTTTAACGCGTGCCTTCTTCTCTTCAACAGCTCATTTTGCGCATTCGCACCTACCTCGAAAACGAGTGGTGGACGGTGTTGTTTGAAGTGACGGTGATCTGGGTGGTGGTCTATTTGATTTTGCGATTTCTCCGCGGCACGCGCGGGGCTCGGGTGATTAAAGGCATTGCGATTATTTTGATTTTGGGCACGTTGGTCATTCAAATTTTTGGCGGTGCCAGCCGACTCGAACGTTTGAACTTTTTATACGCCAACTTTTTAGCCTTTGTATCGATCATGCTGGTGATTGTGTTTCAACCCGAATTGCGACGCGCGCTGGTGCAATTGGGCGAGGCGCGGTTTTTCAAGCAAACCGGTTTGCGTAAGGCTCGTGTGGTTGAGGAAATTCTCGCATCGATGCAATACCTTGCACGCAACAAGGTGGGGGCATTGATTGCCATTGAACGTGAAGTGGGGCTGGGCGGCATGGTGGACGCCGGTGTGCGACTGGATGCAGAAATCAGCAAAGAACTTTTAAACACCATTTTTTGGCCAGGCTCGGCCTTGCATGACATGGGCGTGGTCATTCGCGGCGATCGGTTGATCTCGGCAGGCGTGCAATTTCCGTTGGCCGATGCCGATGCCTTGCCTCAAGAATTGGGATCGCGTCACCGTGCGGCGGTGGGGCTTAGCAACGATGCCGACGCATTGATTTTGGTGGTGTCTGAAGAAACCGGTGCGATTAGTGTGGCCGAGCGTGGTCAATTGCTTCGCAATTTAAGTGCCGACGATCTTCGGTCGCGGTTGAGTCGCGGCATGACACAGGTGGTGCTTGATACGCCTAGCACGATAGAGGCGGATGATCCACCACCGCCTGCCGCTTCGCCTAAAACGGATCCGGCTTAAACGTCTGTTTGTTTTGTTGTTTGTCCCTCGGTTTTGTCCACGGTTTTTGTCATGGCCCAGCGCAGTTTCCTTCAAAAAGCCGAAACATTTGTGGTGGTCACCGTGGTTGCGGTGCTGGTGTGGTTGTACGCCGAAGGCGCAAGCACCAAAGAAATCACCCGTGAGCCGGTGTCGATTCGTTTTGTGGCGCCCGATGGCCGCGAACGCGATTTTGCGGTGAGTCCCGATCAAGCGGTGTCGGTCAACGTCAGCTTCAAGGCATCCAGTGGTCAAGAGCAACGGTTTCGTGAATTGGTGCGTGACCCGATTGAAGTCACGGTGGAGCCTCCGGCAGTGGGTGAAGTGGCACGCACCTTGGTGCTGTCAGATGAATTGTCGCGGGCGGGTTTGGGCGAGTTGGGGTTAAGCAACATTCATGTTGAACCCACCACCTACGAAGTGACCATGCGGCAGTTGATCACCGTGTCGCTTCCTGTACGGGTTGAAACCGGCGCCCTTCGATTGGACCCCGACACCACCCCCGTGGCCACAC
>JAZGFZ010000112.1:0-2856 GCA_036480015.1 Algisphaera sp.
GGCCGGGGCACCATGTGGCAAGATCGTCGGCGGTGGGGGGCTGAGCGGTGAGTAGGGGGGCGGGCTTGGACGGTATGCCTGATTCGCTGAGGTCATTGGGGTCGCTGGCTTCTTGGTGGAAGCCGTCGGTCGTGAGTGTTTCTACGTCGAGAGGCTGTGTCGCGGCGGGGTGGTCGGCCACAAAGTGCCCCACGAATGTGATGGTCTCGCGGCCTTGATACACCTTGGAACATAGCCCGTGCATTGACCATTCGTGTTGCAAAACCTCTGCGGGCCACTGGGTTGATTTAATAAGGTCTGGCACGCCGGTGACCCGGTGGGATGTGCCGAAAAATTGAAGTCCGTCGGTGACGGCTCCGGCTGATCCGCCCACGCACGCGTGCATGACCCAAGGGTGTCCGCCGGGTTGGGCCAGGTTTTGTCGCGCGGCGAGTACGGCGCCGTGCTTGGGATGGCTGAGCACGCGGTGGTCGATGTATTGGCTGGTGTAGGCCTCGTTGTTTTGGATTTGACCCCGGCTGGCGACGCCCACGTCTTGCACCAACACCGCGTCGAAGGAGTTGTTTGTGTTTTCGGCTCCGGCCCAGGTCACGCTCCATCGCCATGTGGTTTGGCGGGGGTGCAGTGCAAGCGATGCGGTGTAGGGGGCGTTGGCAAACGTGCCGCGCCACACAAGGGTGTTGTTTTCAACCCCGAGGGTGTCGCCGGGTTCAAGGGCCAGTGCGTCACGCCATGCGGAGATCGATCCGTTTTTGTCGTGCTGTCGCAAATACAGCTTGGTGGCGCCGCCGCCCACCGGCGAGCCCACCAACAGGTTGATCAAAATGGGCCCGGCGGTGAGTGTTTGCAAGGCCCCGTTTTTCAACACGCGAGCGGTAAGGCCCGACTCGTTGGCAATCTCGTGGGCAAAAAAACCAGATTCATCGACATAACAGTGGTTGGGCATGGTGGTTCCAGGGCGGGTGTCGTTTTATACACGCTCTCATAGAATACTGATCGAGCAACACTTTTGGGCCCGCTGCGTGGCGGCCTGCGCCGGTCTTTTTTTGCTCTTGGACAAAGGAGCCGCCAAAGGAGCTGCCATGTTCCGACGCAAACCCACATACTTGGGCCTTGCCCGCTGCTGCCCATGAATACGAGGTCATCGCTGAAAATACCCCGCGCGACGGTCATTGCTCCATCGCCTCGGAAGGTTTGCCCGATCACGATCCGGGGCAGTTTTCCAACCGCATCTCAGAGCAGGCATACACCTTTCGCGTGCCGTTGAACCCTGTTGCTTCCACGGGTCGTCCGCCGCAGGGCAGGGTGCTTATTGCGATGTGCTAACAGGCCAACGCACCCGTACACCCCGTGCCGCTTTAAGGCCGAGCCTGACGCCCGCTTTGTGTGGCGTGGTGGCCCGTCTGAAGGACGGGGCGGACGCGGTGATTGTCAGTAGAGCCGTGGCAAACCGCGGGCTCGGCGCCATGCGCTGAGCTGCCCGGCGTGGAAGGCCTCGTGGTGCAGCATGAGGTAGCCCAGTGCGGTGCCCGCTTGGGGGAATCGCTTTTGCCAGCGTGGTATGGGCATGGTGCGGGTGAGCACGTTGGGGTCGCCTGCGGCGGCGGTGTCCAATGCGGCCAACACCCGTTGGGTGCCCGCGCGGTAATCCGAGATCACGGTATCCCACGGGCCGTACACCGCAGGGTCGGCCACGGGCGTGGTGCCCAGCCCAAATGGCTCGCCTTTGGGGTCGTTGGGTTCGCCGCCGGTGAGCAAGGCTTCGATGACGGGGTGATACAACGACAGGTGTTTCAGAATCCACGCGGGGTGGTTCATGTCGGCGGCGGGCTGGGCGGTCATGTCGGCCTCGGCCACCGACTCTGCCAATTTGAGATTTAAAGCGGCGTTGGCGTTAAAGCCTAGGCGAAGGTTGTTAATGAGGAGTTGTTGCATGAACTTAGGATAGCGTGGGTGTTTTGTGAGGGGGGGCGGTCATCTCTGCGGTATCATGATCTTGTGACACCATGCGATACACCTCCTGATGTGCAAGCTGTTCAAGATGAAATTCATCGTCGCATGTCGGATGATGAGCGATTGGCTCATGCGTTTCGATTAACGGCGTTAGCGCGGGCGGGCATTCGCGATCGACTTCGGCGTCAGTATCCTTTACTGGAAGAAGAGGGCATTCATCGGCAAATGATTTATGAACTTTATGGGGTGCGGGTGGGTGGTTGATCCTTCGCCTGATCAATCTGCCGGCAGCTTGCCGCCAAGCTCGACCAGGCGAAGATCCCTTATATGGTCACAGGCTCGGTCGCGGGGGTGTATCACGGGTATTTTCGCGGTACGCAGGACATTGATGTGGTCATTGAGCCCACGGCTCAAACACTTGCGCAACTGTTGAAATTATTTCCATCAGACTCTTTTTACGCCAGTGAAGAGGCGGCAATGGACGCGTTGCGTCGACGGTCGATGTTTAACATTATTGAATTAGAGACAGGCTGGAAGTTTGACTTGTTGATTCGAAAAAACCGTTTTTTTAGTAGCAAGGAATTCGAACGACGTGAATCGAGGATGCTGGGGGACCAAAAGGTGTACATCACGTCGGCAGAAGACTTGCTGATTGCCAAGTTGGAATGGTCCAAGGCGGGCGGTTCGGCGCGGCAATTAGAAGACGCAGCATCGATTTTGCGTATCCAGAAAAAGAGTCTGGATCATGGATATATTCAGCATTGGGTGAATGCTTTGAATCTTGAGGAGCCGTGGCAAAGCGTTTGTGTGTTAGGCGATTCGGGTCGAGCGAGTTAAAAAAGTCTTTAATAAAAAACCCGCGACGTGAGGGCACGTCGCGGGTTATCAAGATTTAAAATTGTC
>JAZGFZ010000113.1:0-4198 GCA_036480015.1 Algisphaera sp.
CGTGCTTCGGCGAGCTTGCGAGGGCCAACTTCCCACGCTCCTCAAAAACAAACAACGCCCCACACCGCATGTGGGCCCATGGGACACCGCCCCCACCGACATCGCCCAACTCACCGATGCCGTGCAGCATCTCCATGCCGAAGAAGCCGTGCTTCATCTTGACGATCTTTTGCTTCGACGCACCGACTGGGGTGTGGTGCCCGCCGATGCACGGGCATTGGCCCCCGCCGTACTCACCGCCTTGGGATGGGATGCCGCCCGATGCAAAACTGAAACCGCGCGTTTGCACGTTCAACTCAACACCTGCCCGCCTCCAACCCAAGCCCCGCAATGACCCGCCCACCACTTCACGCCACGCCAGATGTCGCGCCCGATATTGCATCGTCCACCGACGACTACGCCACCCGTTTTGCAGGCCCGGTTGGCGCCTATCTACTCGACCGACAAACCGCCTGTGTTCGGCGCGCCGTCGCGCCCCTCAATGCCCAAACCCTGCTTGATGTCGGCGGCGGCCACGCACAACTCATCAACCCCATGAAATCTCTGGGCCTTGATGTCACCGTGCTGGGCAGCGACCTTTCCTGCCGCCAACGCCCCGACCAAATCGCCGGGCCCGAAAATTACACCTTTGTCACCGGACCACTCACCCCCCTTCCCTTTCCCGATCAATCCTTCGATGTGGTGCTGGCCTTTCGCATGCTCGCCCACGTTGCTGACCCACAAGCGTTAATCGCCGAGCTGTGCCGTGTTGCTCGCCAAGCCGTTGTCGTCGACCACGCAACCCCTTTAAGCTTCAACGCCCTTGCCCCCATGCTTTTTAAAGCCAAGAAAAAAGTTGAAGGCAACACCCGCCCTTACCAAATGCAATCAACGGCCGAAATCAAAAAAGCCCTAAATGCTGCCCAGTGGCACAAAGCGTCAAGCCGTGGCCAATTTTTTTGGCCCATGGCCATTCACCGAAAACTCGGCCGACCTGCCCTCTCACGTCTTGCCGAAGCCCCCGCCACACTGCTGGGTTTGCGACAAGCATTCGGCTCGCCCCGTGTCACCACCGCCCACCCCGACCAAGGCCCCGCCTAATGCGCATTTTGTTGCTGGCCCCCCACCCCTTTGTCACCGAACGCGGCACCCCCATTGCCGTGGCCGAAATCGCACGCGGCTTGGCCGACTTAAACCACGCTGTCGATGTGGTGACCTATCACTTGGGCACCGATCTCCAGCACCCCGGCGTCACCGTGCATCGCATCGCCCGCCCCGCAGGCATTGCGCACGTCCCCATTGGCCCCAGTTGGCAAAAAGCCATCTGCGACATCGCCCTTTACCGACTTGCCAAAAAATTACTTCGCAACACACGCTACGACCTCATTCACGCCGTCGAAGAAGCCGCCTTTTTCGCCTGTCGCTTAGGGCGACAATTCGACCTGCCCTATGTCTATGACATGGACTCGCAAATGAGCAGTCAAATTCGCGAAAAATCAGCACTGCTCACACCCGCCGCATGGGTGTTCGACCGACTCGAACGCCGTGCGATTGCCCGCAGCGCCGGTGTTCTAGCCGTGTGTCCAGCCCTTTTAGATTGGGCCAAACCCCTGCACCCCCATGGCCGCGTTCACCTTCTTCCCGACATGCCACTGGGCATCAACCCCAACGATGACGACGGCGGCGCATTGCCCGACGCCATTACGCAACCTGGCGGGGTCAAACTCATGTATGTCGGCAACCTCGAACACTACCAAGGCGTTGACCTTCTCATTGAAGCCTTCACACAAGCCCATGTGGCCGACGAAGCCAGCCTCATTATTGTGGGCGGCGACGACGCTTCCATTGCCGCCGCAAAATCCCGAGCCGCAGCCCACCAGTGGGAGCGCTCGGTTCATTTTGCAGGCCCCGTGCCCGTGGGGCGTTTGGGCCGCGTGCTGCAAGCTGCCGACGTGTTGGTGTCGCCGCGTCTCAAGGGCCAAAACACGCCCATGAAAATCTACAGCTACCTTCAATCAGGCCGCGCGGTGTTGGCCACCGACTTGCCCACCCACACCCAAGTGCTTGATCGCAACGTCGCCGCCTTGGCCGACCCCACCCCCGACGCACTGGCCCAAGCCATTCGCTCTTTGGTGTGCGGCGACAGCGCTCAAACCCAACGGGCCGCATTGGGCCAAGCCGGACAAGCGCTTATTCAACGTGAATACACCCCCGCACGTTACCGCGAACGACTCGCCACTTTTTACACCGAAATCACCGCCGACGGGGCCACCCCTTCAGCCCCACGAGAAACACCATGACCGACCTCGTCACCGGAGCCACCGGCTATTTGGGCGGAGCCCTCGCGTTAAAACTGCGTCAACAAGGCCGCTCCGTGCGGGCCTTGGTTCGCCCTGGCGCCAAGGTCAAAGCCCTTGCCGACGCAGGGATTGAACTTTTCGAAGGCCAACTCACCCAACGCGACGATGTTCTCGCCGCCACCCAAGGGTGTGAACGCGTCTTTCATTTGGCGGCTGTTTTTCGCACCGCCGGACACCCCGACGCGCACTACCACGACGTCAACGTTGGCGGCACCCAAAACGTACTCGACGCCGCCCACGAGACTGGCTGCGCCCGCGTCGTGCACTGCTCCACCGGTGGCGTTCACAGCCACATCGCCCGCCCACCTGCCGCCGAGGATTACCCCGTGGGCGCCGACGACGTCTACCAACGCAGCAAATGGGAAGGTGAGAAACTCGCCCACGCCGCCATGGCCAACGGCCAACCCGTCACCGTGTTTCGTCCCGGCGCCATCTACGGCCCCGGCGACGACCGCCTACTCAAACTTTTCCGCGCCATTCGCCAGCGTCGTTTCCGCATGATCGGCCCAGGCCAAGTGCGGCTGCACTTGGCCTACGTCGACGACTTAGTCGATGGCGTTGTCCTTTTAGGAACCCGTCCCGAAGCGTTGGGAGAAATCTTCTTACTCGCAGGCCCCGACGCACCAACGCTCACCCAGCTCACCACCCACATCGCCCAAGCCGTGGGCGTCAGCCTTAAACGCGGACGCATCCCCTTGCTACCGGTCAAAATCGCCGCCACCCTGTGCGAAGCACTCTGCGTTCCCTTCGGAATCGACCCCCCACTTCACCGTCGCCGCGTCGGGTTTTTTACCCACCACCGTGAATTCGACCTCACCAAAGCGCAAGAGAAATTAGGCTACACCCCCCGCGTCAACGCCGCCCAAGGCATCCAACAAACCGCCCAGTGGTATGCCCAAAAAGGGTGGATCGACCCGCCGCCGTCGCCTTAAAATCGAAAAATGAACCGCCAAGAGGGCAAGCGAGGGAGCCAAGGAAGGCAAAAAGCAATCGTTCACGGTTTTAACAAGCATATTTGCGTTGACGCGCAATGGGCAAGTCATCTCGGGCAAGAGATTTTACGCCAAGACGCAGGGCCGTCGCGGAGCATGAGCGACGCAATAGATGCGTTTGCTTTTGCCGCATCTCTCCTTTTCAGACGCCAAGGAAGCCAACAAGAACACTTTTGCTCTTTGGCATGCGTGCGATATTCAGTGCCAGGTGGAGAGGCTCTTTTTGAAGTGACACGTAAGACAATCGCGACGCCTTACAACCGTTTCTTCAAGCAAAGGCGTTTGGGTGAATCGGAGGCTGAGCGAAAAGACTAAGAAGCCGTCAGGCTTATTCCCTGTCTTTCTTGGCGTCTTGGCGTCTTGGCGTAAGGCTTCTTCGCGATACATCCTCGAACAAAAACCGTGAAGGGTTACCTTGGCACCCTTGGCGGTAAAAACGTCTTACAAACCACGAACCCTTACGGCGTCGATTCTTGCGACAGCACCTGCACCTGAGCTGGCTCTGCCATGTACGCCAAGCCGCACATCAAACTCATCGCCCACATCATCAACCGCCGCACCATGGCCACCAACACGGCCTGCTCATAGTCCGCCCCCAGTGTCACAGCAACCGCAACGAATGATCCTTCGAGAACCCCCAATCCATTGATCGACAACGGTAACAACGCCACCAAACCCGACGATGCGGTCACCAGCGCCACCCGATGCCAATCAAACGCATCGCCGCTTCCTTTAAAAATAAGCCAAATCATGGTGATCGACACCACCTGAAACACCAATGCCCACGTGAATTGCCCCGCCAAGCCACGCCAACTTAAACCCGTTAAGCCCCTATACAAAGACTGCAACATATCCGATTTGATCAAG
>JAZGFZ010000114.1:0-3052 GCA_036480015.1 Algisphaera sp.
GAAAAAAGCCGCGGTCTCCCCATCCCACCGACATATGAGTGGCCATCGCAGGCCAACCCCCCGCAAACGATTCGTCAGGCAAAAAGTCGCGCCAATTTATGTTGCCCACATGCAACGGCACAATCAAATCGGCATGCACCGCACTGGACACCAAATACACCTTCACCCCGCCGGGCGTGGGCTTAAAACCGCGATTCACTGGCACCAGCCCCACGGCCACATAAACCACCGCCACCATCAACGCCACCCCACCCCACCTCGCAATCCAACCCACCGTCCGCCGCACACGCTTTCCCAAGGGCAGACGCCCCACCACCGTGGAGTCAGGCAACTCGTCAGGCACCCCATCGCTCATGGCAGTTCAAGTGTGCCACCGCCGGCATTTTTCAATCGCCCCAATTCAACCAGCTTGCCCCACACCGCTGGCGGAAACTCTTTGGGAGGTTCCACCGCCGTAATCGACGAGCTTTTCCCACCTGTGGTGTAACCCCGACTCAACCGCGATTCATCATCGCGACGGTAATTTTTGAGCTTGCGTCGAAACGCCTTCAACGCCCTTCTTAAATTCGCATCTTCAAGCGAGTCATACCCGCCCTCATGGGCCGCATCCGATCGCATTTGGCCCACCGTGCGGCCATCGGCCACCGATTGCGCGCCGCGAGCTTTGACCTCAGAACCATCCAATGGCGTTGCGCCTTTGTGTTCCGTACCCGGCTTAGACCGCGACTCCATACGCGCCACCGTGCCAGGCGCCGCGCCGCGTGTTCCCGCCGCGCCGCCCATGGCTCCCGCGTCGGCCTGCTGGGCCATTTTGGCCAGCGCATTCAAATCGCGATCTTTCACCACCTTGCCCACCCTGGTGGTGTCCACCCCCAACTTCATCAACGCCACCTGCGCCTTGCCCCACAACTGCGTTTGCTTTTTGGTGTCTTCCGCTAGCCACAACTCCGACACCAACTCTGCCAGCTTAGAACTCTGAACGTTTTCCTGATTGTCGTAGTACCGCTTAACGATCTTCGACTGTCCGGCAGATAAATCGCGACTGGCCATCAAATACTCCGGATTACAGAATGACGAAAAAGAGACTTCCTTGCTCCTATCTTAACTCACCCACCCGCACCCTTCACCGATTTGTATCCCTCACCTTTTAGCCACGTCAACAGTGCCGCTTTGTGGTCGCCCTGCACCTCCACCCCGTCAAGCGTCACCGTTCCGCCCGAGGCGCACCGCCCCTTCAACGTTTTGAGCATCTTTTTGCGTTCTGCCTCGCTCAGCTCAAGCTGATACACCACCGTCAACCATTTCCCCCGCCGCTTTTCACGCCGCACCCGCACCGACATCGCACGCCGGTCGGCCACCGCTCCCGAAGTGTCTTTGGGGCATTCACACGCCAGCGACGACGCCCCGCACACCCCGCAGGTCACCGGCTGTTCCAACGACGTTCCATCAAATAATCCCGCCATCACGATCTCCTCTTCATATCACCCAATACAAGACTTCCGCCCCCACAGCGTATCTCACACTCACTAAACTGCCCACCTGTGCCCCTCGACCAATCCCCTGAAGCCGATCCCGACACCCCGCTGGCCGCCATGCCGCTGGGCGACCACCTCGACGAACTTCGCGGCCGACTCATTCGAGCCTTAATCGGCCTCATTCCCGCCGCCATCATCACCTTCTACTTTGGCTTTGACCTCATCGCCTGGCTTGCCCAGCCGCTGCTTCAAGCCCAAGACGCCATGGGTTTTGCCCCCGGCACCCAAGTGCTCGACCCCACCGCTGGCTTTTCCAGCGTTTACCTACCGGTGTGTCTCGTTGGCGCCTTGTTGCTTGCCGCCCCTTGGCTGTTGTTTCAAATATGGCAATTCATCAGCAGCGGCATGTACGCCCGCGAGCGCCGCGCCGCCTACGTTCTCGCGCCCTTCAGTGCCGTGATGACCACCGCCGCCATCGCCTTCACCTACTACGTCATGCTGCCCGTCAGCCTGCTGTTTTTTCTTAACTTCGCCACCAAATACCCCCCCATCGAGCTCTCCGAACCCAACGCCATCACAAGCCTTCTGCTGCGGGCCTACGAACGCCCCACAGAACTTGAAACGACATCAGACAACACTGCCGCCGACAGTGCCACCACCGCCCCAGCCCTGCCCACCCTCACCGTTTTACCCACCGACCCTCCCCACGCGCCCCATGGCGCCTTGTGGATTAACGCAGCCTCAGGCAAACTCAAAATCCAACTGGGCGATTCGGTTCGTGAAATTTCTCTCGAGCGCAACGCCCGGCTCACCCCACGCGTCGAACTGGGCGCATTCGTCCGTTTTGCCTCCATGATGATGCTCGGCGTCGCCATTGCCTTTCAACTTCCCGTCATCATGCTCATCGCAGGTGGCACAGGCTTGGTCAACGCCAAAACCTTGACGCCCTATCGCAAATACGCGCTTTTCGTGGCCTTTGCGATGGGCGCCATTCTCACCCCCACCGACCTCATGAGCCAATTCGTGCTCGCCGTCCCGCTGTATTTGCTCTACGAATTTGGCCTACTACTCATGGCCTTGGTCGATCGTAAAAAGAAAGCCCCCAAAGACTACCCCGCCGAAACGTAAGCCTCACCCCCTTCAAAAAATCACCTCCACCGATTCTCCCAATGGGCCTACACGACAACATTCAAAGCGTCCGCATCCTCAAACTCAAAGGATTGCTTTTTTTCTTACTCGCCCTCCTCACCGCAGCAGGCCTCCTTTGGGAGAACCTCCACTGGCGTCCAGCCGCACTTCTAGCCATCTGCATCTGGGCATCTTGCCGAACCTATTACTTTCTGTTTTATGTTCTCGAACACTATGCCGGCGCGGGGCCTTACGCAGGCTTGTGGGATGCCTTACGCGGTAATGTTCGCGATTAACCTCTCGCGAGGGGGATAGCAGTTAGGCATTAGCAAATAGCGATTAGCAAGACGCAAGCGATTGCTCGAGTACATCACGCATCACCTTGCCTTTCTTGGCGTCTTGGCGTCTTGGCGTAAAATGGCATCATCCCTTCCCCCCCCTACAAAACC
>JAZGFZ010000115.1:0-4032 GCA_036480015.1 Algisphaera sp.
AAAACCCTTGCACCTGTGACACTGGAGCTGCCGAGATGTATCACAAAAAGACCGTTGACCCCCAGTTATGCTTGGCCTTCCAGATGCCTTTTGGCGGGCAACTGAATCCTGACAACCGATGGGTCAAGCGGGCCAGCACGATTCCTTGGGGCCGAATCGAAGACCTCTACGCCACCAAGTTCCCTTCCAATCAAGGCAAAGGGGCAATGAATGCACGCATCTCTTTTGGTGCGTTGATGATCAAAACATACTTGGATTGCAGCGATCGAGAGACCCTCGAACAGATCACAGAAAACCCCTTCCTACAATTCTTCCTCGGCTACGAATCTTTCCAAGTACAAGCGCCTTTTGACCACTGCATGATGACTCACTTTCGTAAGCGATGGGATGCGGAATTGATGGCGCAGGCCAACGAACTGATCCTCGCCTACAACTTGCCGCCGCGTGATCAAGAGCCGAGCCAAGACGACCCGCCGAATCAAGGGCGGCTCCAAAGTAAAAACGCACAAGACACCACACCCAACAATTCACCCGACATCAGGGATACTTCCGGGAACGATGCGTCACCAACCCATGAGGGTAGATTTTCTTGGGGCCGTACCCCGAAATTTCCCTAGAGGGTAGAACACTGCAAACGGTTCAAAGTTACGATGGAGAATGAAACCCTCCGAAGTCTCTGCTTCTAAGTGCTTGGGCAGCAGAAAGGATTGCATGATGGCTTATAACCCGCCTTTTCAAATCAGCTCATCGATGCTCAACCGCGTGGCGTCGATTAGCGAACGGATTGGGCGACTTGCAGGTGAGCCATCGGCGCTTACGTTGCGGCGGATCAATCATGTTCGCAGCGTTCAGGGGTCACTTGCCATTGAGGGCAATACGCTGTCGGAAGAACAGGTCACCGCCATTTTGGATGGCAAGCGGGTCATTGCGCCACCGCGTGAAATTTTGGAAGTGCAAAATGCCTTGGCTGTTTATGCATCCATCGATCGTTGGCAACCAGAGCATGAGCAAGATTTGCTTGACGCCCACCAGCAAATGATGGATGGATTAATCGACGAGGCGGGCAGGTATCGTCATGGCGGCGTGGGGGTGGTGTCCGGCAAGCAGATTATTCATCGGGCGCCCCCGGCGTCTCGGGTGCCTGGGTTGATGCAGGATTTGTTTCATTGGTTGGCATCCACCGATGTTCACCCGCTGATTGCCAGTTCAATCTTTCACTATGAGTTTGAATTTATCCATCCTTTTGCCGATGGCAATGGGCGATTAGGGCGTTTGTGGCAAACGCTGATTTTGTCATGCTGGAAGCCCCTATTCAGGGATATTCCGGTGGAAAACATCGTCCACCAACACCAGCAGGATTATTACCTTGCCATTCAGCAAAGCACCCAGCAAGGCAGCTCTTCGGTGTTTATCGATTTCATGTTAAAGATGATTGAAGAGGCCATTGATGCGGGTGTAAACGCGGGTATAAACGCGGGTGTGAATTTGACCGAGTTGGATCAAGCCATGCTTGGGCTGATCGGCGATGATCCGTATGTCAGCGGTGCCCGCATGGCCGAGAAGCTTGGCAAATCGCCCTCTACCATTGAGCGGCGCATCGGGCGATTGAAAGCGAACGGCGTAATCGAGCGCGTTGGAGCTCGAAAAACGGGCTATTGGAAGATACGCATGGCGTAGCATGATGTGGTTTTAGGGAGTTCTTAGGGCTTGGCGCTTATGAAACCCCTATGAATTTCCCTATGAAATTCAATTGTTAGCCGCCATGGGCGATGCTCCTCTTTCGTCATTCCCGCGCAGGCGGGAATCTAGATTTGAACGCGAAGGAGGGGATCCGATTCTGCGTGCTAAATTCCCGCCTTCGCGGGAATGACGGAGAGTGGGCAATCGTTGTTTGAGGCACGTGTCAAAAGTGAGCTGTGGCTGTTCCGTACCCCTGTTCGTCTATAAGAATCCTAAGTTTTTTCATTCCCTCATATGCCCCCGACAGAGCGGGCGGGTTTAGACTGGGACGATGGGTTGGATGTTGCGATTTTTGTGTGTGTGGGTGGCGACGGTGGTGGTCGGCGTGGGTGCGATGGCGGCGTTGCCGGCGTTGAGTGATTCGCAGCGGGTTCAATTGGATACGGCGGTGGAGGGGGCTAAGCCTGACGAACCGGCGTTGTATCCGTTGTTGGTGGAGGCTTGGCGGTGGACGGCGGAAGATGTGGTGGCGGCGGGGTTGGTGACGCAACAGGCTGATTTTGTGGGGTTGTTGGGCGATCCGAAGGGGAGCCGGGGTGAGGTGTTTGTGGTGGTGGGGCGGTTTGCGGGGCGGTCGCGTGAGGTGAGGTTGTTGCGTGGCGGGCCGTGGGGGAAAACGGTGACGGAGTGGGGGGTGGTGCGTGATGGGCCTGGTGGTGAGTCTGGAGACGCGGCGGGTCGGGTGGCGATGGTGTATTTCGCGGGGCATGTTGAAACGCCGCGTGATCGTCAGCAGGTGCAGGTGGTGGGGCGTTTTTTTAAAACGTGGACGGACGTGGACGCGGCGGGTCGGGCGGTGACGTATCCGGTGTTTGTGGCGGCGCCGTTTTGGGAGCCGGTGGGTGGGATGGCGACGCGGCAAAATGGTGCGTGGCGTGTGATGGTGGTGTTGGTGCTGGGTTTGATGGCGGGGTTGTGGGTGGTGCGGCGGGCGCTTAAGCGGGGGGCGGAGGGTCGGGGGCAAGGTGTGAAGCGGAAACGTGCAGAGCAATGGTCCGAGGCGTATGGGGAGGTTGCAGAGGGGGTGTTGCCCGAAGACCCCGCCGAGGCGATGGAGGTGTTGCAGGAGCGTGGGGGTGGCGAGGAATCGGAGTTTCCATTGTCGCGGAGATGATGCGGGGAGCCCAAACGGCGTCGTCATCCATCGACTAAAATCTCCCCATGGCCACCATTGATTTAAAACTGCCGCATCATGCTTATACCGTTCATGTGGAGCCCGGATCGCTCACGCGATTGGCGGAGCTTGTGCGGGGGGCGGTGCCGTCGGCGGACAGGGTGGTGTTGGTAACGGATGAGGGAGTGGAGCCGCACCATGGGCGGGATGTGGCTCGGGCGTTGCAGGCTGGCGGC
Source organism: Algisphaera sp. (assembly GCA_036480015.1). Classification (GTDB taxonomy): domain Bacteria; phylum Planctomycetota; class Phycisphaerae; order Phycisphaerales; family Phycisphaeraceae; genus Algisphaera. The sequence continues at coordinate 3,091 of JAZGFZ010000115.1, forward strand.
ATTGACACGGCGGTGGCGGTGATTCCGGTGAGTGAAAAGAAAAAGACGTTGGGCACGGTGCGGAATCTTTACGAGATTTTTTTAGAGAACAAGTTGGAACGCGGCCATGCGGTGGTGACCTTGGGCGGCGGGATTTGCTGCGATGTGGCGGGGTTTGCGGCGGCGACGTATTTGCGTGGTGTGGCGGTGGTGCAGTGCCCGACGACGTTGTTGGCCATGGTGGATGCTAGTGTGGGGGGCAAAACCGGGGTGAATGTGCCGCAGGGCAAGAACTTGATTGGGGCGTTTCATCAACCGGCGGCGGTGGTGATTGACCCGCATGTGTTGGGCACGTTGCCTGTACGCGAACTGCGATGCGGTTTGGCTGAATGTTTGAAGCACGGGGTGATTCGAGACGAGGCGTTGTTTGATTGGATTGGCGATCAGGCGCCAGCCATTCTTGCGTTGGACGAAGATGTTTTGGTGGAGTTGATTGGTCGCAATGTGCAAATCAAAGCGCATGTGGTGGAGGCCGACGAAAAAGAAGCCGGCGAGCGGGCACACTTGAACTTTGGACACACCTTTGCGCATGCGATTGAGGCCACGGCTGCCTTTGGCACCAAGTTTAAACACGGCGAAGCGGTGGCCATTGGCATGGTGGCGGCAGCACGCTTTGCCGAAATGCGGGGCATGTGCGATGTGGCGGTGGGGGATCGTATTGCGGTGGCGTTGGAGGCGGTGGGGCTTCCCACGGGCAGCAAAGAGTTGGCTTCTGATGCGGTGCTACTCAAGGCCATGGCCATGGACAAAAAGGTTCAGGGCGGCAAGGTGCGGTTGGTACTGCCGACGAAAATGGGGGCGGTGGAGATTGTGGGCGATGCCACGGCCGATGAGGTGGTGGCGGCGTGGGGTGCGGTTCGGGGCTGACTTTTGAGTTCCCCCTGCCCTACGCCTCCTTCGTTT
>JAZGFZ010000116.1:0-5649 GCA_036480015.1 Algisphaera sp.
GCCAGGAAATCGGCAAGGCCGATCCAGATAAACGCAAGCAGTTACTTCATAAAGGTAACCCGTTTCTTTTCGAAGTATAGCCCCGCCGCAATTAGAATGCAACAGAAGGTATTAATTGTTTTTCTGAAGCAGAAAGGAGCGCAAGTGTGTTTTTAGGACGATATGCCCGTTTTTTGATTCAATAAATCCTACAAAGATCGCCTTTATCGAACAGACCTCACGAATTCAGCGCCGATTTCGCCAGCCCTCTCCCTCCACCTCAACACCCCGTGACTTTGGCCTCAGCAAGATCAAAAACCTTGACTCCCCCTTCTTCCGAATGATGCGCCTTGGCCAATTAAATCTCCAGCCCCCGCCCCCCAATCCCTTCAAAAAACCCCACGACAGCGACACTTCTTTGGGCGTCACACCCCGATATCGCAACCGATAGCGTCGCGGTGTCACGCCAAACATTTGTTTGAATCGCTGATGAAAGTGCCCCACATTTTGAAACCCACTTTCAAAACAAACCTCCAATACACTTTTTTCGGTTTGCTCCAACAAGCGAACCGCCCCGACCATGCGGGCTTCGGTGACCAACTGGGTTGGGGTTTTTCCAAAATAACGCTGGCATGCACGGGCCACATATTCACGGCTGTAACCACAAGATTGTGTAAGGCCCAACACCCCCTCGCGCTGCAAATGCTTGCGTTCAACCGCGTCGCGAAGCCACGCAGGCACATTGGCCCGTTGAGCCTCTGATCGCTGAGTCAGTCGATGTGCGGTTAATAAAAACGTATCAAGCACCAGCGCATCGCGCCCCCCTTGCCGCATCGATTCACTCGCTGCATTTAATTGATCCAGCTCTGCCGATGACAATCGGCCTTGTCTCATGTCAATATTCGACGCAAAACGATCTGGCCCCAATGTGGGATACCGGCCTAGAAGCGTCTTCCACACAACATGCGGAAAGGCCACATTCGAAAAACAAAGCCCTTGGGTACTGTCAAATCCATGCACGTCGCCTTGGCTCACAAATGCGTAGTCTCCAACCGCCAATGCCCGATTTTCATTCAAGCGATTTTCAGCCCCTGAGCCACGGGTTACCCAAAAAAATTCTACAAAATCATGACGGTGCATCTGACATGGCAAGGCATTTTCGTTTACCTCGGCAAAATGAAAAACCTCCTCGCCAGCCAAAAGCGAGGCCATTCGCACCTGTGGATGTTTCCGTATAGACATCACAAGAGCATACTTTTTATCCATCCCGCCGGACGTTTCAAGAAGGTTTTGATGCGATCATTCAAACTTCACCGTTTATCCCAAACAATAAAAGGCCCCCAAATGCCCAAAACATCCCCCCACATCGACGCCAACGACCCCCGTTGCCGCCCCAATTTCGATCTCACCAACACAACGTTCCGTCGCCCGCGGCTCAATCAAGACCACGTGGCCGACTATTGCCGCAATGGATTCCTGCTCTACAACCAACCCGTATTGCGTGAAAATCAATTCCTTAGTTTGCGTGACCGCTTTGAAAATCTACTCGATGCGCACACCGCCTCGGGCCAACGCCCCGAAGCCATGGACACCCCTCACTTTGGTGACCACCGACTGTTCGACGCGATTTTCAGTGATGAAGTTCTCGATCTCGTTGAGCCACTCATCGGCCCCAACATTGCCCTGTTTAGTTCGCACTTTCTTTCCAAACCCCCCGGCAGCGGCAAACGCGTGCCTTGGCACGAAGACAGTTTTTACTGGAAAGGCCAAATGGACCCCATGCACGTGTGCACCGTTTGGCTCAGCATCGACCCCAGCCTGCCTGAAAACGGCTGCATGAACGTCATCCCCCGCGCCTTGCATGGCTACAGCGAATACCTCCCAGTTGATGAAACCACCAACGTGTTCGACACCGAAATTAACTGGCTACGCAACGTGCCCACCCAGGGCGTGGCTGATGTGAAGAACGCCCCCGACAACATCGTGCTGCGAGCCCAACGCTGTGAATTGCGGCCCAACGAAGCATCCATTCACGACGCCCGGCTTATCCACGGATCGGACCCCAATGAAAGCAACATGCGCCGCTGCGGTTACACCATGCGATTCATCCCCGCCAGCGTTCGATTCGACGCCAGCAAAAACAAACGCCCCCATCAAATTTATCTTGCCCGCGGCCAAGGCCACCCCGAAAACACCTACGCCGACCCCACCCGCAACTACCCCGAACTGTTCGAAGAACGCTTGGGCACCGGTAACAGCCACTAAACCCCGCATCACCGTTCACCGTTTTGGGGCAGCCATGGCCAAACACCCCCCTTCCGTCATTCCCGCGAAGGCGGGATCCCAGATTTGAACGCGCGGCTTGCTCGGCGAGGCTATTGTTTTCACATGCCCACTTCTGTAACCTCGCTCGATTTGTCTCATGCGCCGTGGCGCCTGACCGCTCAGCCCTCCGCTGAGACGCAAGGCCTCCTTTCGGCTGAACTTCGCACGGCCTTGTCCGCTGGCGTTAATGCCACGGTTCCAAGCTGCGTGCACACCGATCTTTTGGCCGCCAAACTCATCGAAGATCCCTACGGCCTTGACGCCGAACACCGCCTGCGCTGGATGGGCCACACCGACTGGACCTACTCCACCACCTTCGAACTATCCCCCGCCGCACTGGCCCACGACAGCCTCGAGTTGGCCTGCGATGGCCTAGACACGGTGGCCACCCTCACCCTCAACGATCAAACCATCGGCCACGCGGCCAACATGCACCGCCGCCACCGCTTTGACCTCAAAACAGCCGCCCGTTCAGGCGCCAACACACTCACCCTGCACTTTCGCGCCCCACTTGATGCGGCCGACGAAGCCCAGGAACGTTTGGGCAAACTGCCCCACCGTGGCCACGGCGCCAACAAAATTGAAACACCCCACAACGCCATTCGCAAAATGGCGTGCAGTTACGGATGGGACTGGGGCCCGGTGATTCCTTCGGCAGGTATTTGGCGCAACATTCGCATCGAGGCTTGGTCCACTGCCCGCATTGCCCATGTTCGGCCTGCCGTCACGCAGGCCACCAAAGACCAAGCCACCGTCACCCTGGCCATTGATTTTGACCTCGCCCAATCCTCCGCCCCTCCCACCACGTCCAACACCCAGCTCTCCGCCACCGCACAACTCGTCGATCCCAAAGGTCACCAAGTCGCCACCGCCCATTTGCCTCTTGGCAACACCGCGGGCAACACTACCGACACCCACACCGGCCACACCCTTTTACACATCGACCAACCCCAACGCTGGTGGCCCGTGGGCCATGGCGATCAGCCGCTCTACACCCTCACCGTCAACCTGCACGACACCCACGGCCAAACACTCGATTCCACCCTCCACCGCATCGGCCTGCGCACCGTCACCCTCGACACCACGCCCGACACCCAATCTGGCAACGGTTCACACGTTGAAGGATTGCCCCTTGGGGGGCAAATGACACTTAAAGTCAACGGCCAAGCCGTTTTCTTAAAAGGCGCCAACTGGATTCCCGATGATTGCTTTCCCGCCCGGTCAGAAGAACCCGACCGCCTAAAACGACGCATCAACCAACTGGTGGCCGCCCACGGCAACTGCCTGCGCATCTGGGGCGGCGGCGTGTTTCCCGGAACCGACTTCTTAGAACACTGCGACCAAACGGGCGTGCTTATTTGGCAAGACTTCATGTTCGCCTGCGCCGGTTATCCCGAAGAAGAACCCTATCGCAGCGAAGTCGAAGCCGAAGCACGCGACAACGTCGCCCGCCTATGCCCCCACCCTTGCGTGGTCATTTACAACGGCAACAATGAATGCATCTGGGGCGCCTTCGACTGGACCCCCGACTTCAAAGCCCTTTTAGATCCCGCGAACACACGTGGCTGGGGCCTTCACTATTGGCTTGATCTTCTTCCCAAGGTGATCGAAGAGCTCGACCCCTCACGCCCCTATTGGCCTGCCTCGCCGTGGTCTGGATCCATGGACCACCACCCCAACCAAAACCGGCGCGGCAATCGCCACATTTGGAATGTCTGGCACGGCGACGGCCAATATCGCAATTACTTGGGCCACTACCCCCGCATGGCCACCGAGTTTGGGTATCACGGGCCGCCTCACGCCGCCACCTTGCTTCCGCATGTACCTCATGACCAGCGGCAATGGAACAGCCCCGCCCTTAATTTCTACAACCGCAACGGCGGCAAAGGCCAGCAAGTTCACACCAACCTGCGCCTCGCCGACGATTTTATCCCGCCCCATGACAACCTCGACGATTGGCTGTACCTCGCCCAAGTCATGCAAGCCCGAGCGCTCGACATGGGCTGCACATGGTTTCGCGCGTTAGCGCCGTGGTGCAGCGCTGCGGTCTATTGGCAATGGAACGACTGTTGGCCTGTGTCGTCGTGGAGCGCTATTGATTCAGGCGAACGTGAAAAGCCTCTTTACCACGCCACCAAACGTTTTTTCGCACCCCAACTGGCCACGATCAAACCCACCCAGCCCGTGCCCGAAGGCCAAGCCATTGGTTCGCTCGCCGTGTATTTACACAACGACACCCACTGCCTTTGGGACGGCCCCCTCACCGCACAGCGTGTCGATCTTCAAGGCAATGTTCTCGACTCGCTCACCCTCACCACCCACACCTCTCCCCGCAGCACACAGCGCATCGACCTGCCCGACACTTGGCTCGATCGCCCCACCGACACCGCGCTGATCGTTCGCGGCGCCAACACCCCCGATGCGTGGTGGTGGTTTGCCCCCGATTTCGATTTGCCTTACGAACCCGCCCAACTTGAGGTTCAGCTCACCCCCACCGGGCCGGAGCAATACCAACTCACCCTCCACGCCCAAAGCCTCATTCGCGATCTGTGCTTCTACCCCGACCGACTCCACCCCAACGCAACGATCAACGACAACCTCTTCACCCTTTTGCCCGGCGACCGCGTCAACCTCACCCTCACCTGCCCCACCGCCATCGACCTAGACACGCTCACCACCGCCCCGGTCATGCAATCGGTCAATCGGTTCGGAAAAGTCACCTGTTAACGTCAAACCTAAAGAAACGAAGGGGCTGAGGGACTAAGGGATTGAGGGGCTAAGTGAAAAGGCAATTCAACAGTGGCGAGTCACCATAAATCGCTCACGGGCTTTCGGTCCCATAGCCACGCAATGCCTTCACTAGAAAGAAACCCACGAACAGTTACCGAAATTAAACCGACACACAGAGCCGCCCGGTAAACTGTCTGCCCGCTCCCTTCCCTCTCCTTTCCCCCCGCCAAACGCCCCTCCCCCGAAAGCCCTCCCCATGGCCTTGCTCAGTGTCGCCAATGTCGTCTTTAACTATGGCGATCACCCCATTCTCAATGGCGTCAATCTCACCGTCGATGCTGGCCAGCATGTGGGCCTGGTGGGCCGCAACGGCTGCGGCAAATCAACCCTGCTCAAAATCATCGCAGGCATCGGCAACAACAAAATCGACGAAGGGCAAATTCAACTCGCCCGCGGGTCCAACGTGGGCTACCTGCACCAAGACCACGAGATGGACATGGCCCGCACCCTGCGCGAAGAAGCCGGCCACGCTTTCGCCGAACTCGAAGAACTTCATCGCCAACTTGAAGACGTCGCCGAACAAATGGGAACAGCCCAAGGCGATGCGCTCGACAA
>JAZGFZ010000117.1:0-2319 GCA_036480015.1 Algisphaera sp.
GTTCTTCGGCGGGGTTGTAGCGCTGGTCGCACCAGCGTTCGAAGGCGTGGATGTCAAAGCCGTTGAGGATGATGTCGGCGGGGACGTTGTAGACAATTTCGGCAAGGCCAAAGCCCATGAGTACATCGCGCAGGGCGAAAATGGACGCATGGCCAAGAAACGTGGCGGGGTTTTTGCGCACTTGGGTAAAGAACGCGGGCCAGTCGCCGACGTTTTCAAGTGGGTCGTGGTGCACGTGACGCGGGCGGTGGTAGCGATGGGACATGGGGGGCTCGTGCAGTGATTTTTAAGACATGCCTAGGGTTTCGTTGTCGTGTGGGGTGAGGTTGTGTCCGGCTTCGCTGGCGGATTGATTGAGCACGGCCCGGAACTCGGCGGGGGAGTTGGCTTGCAGGCAGCGCTGGCGCACGTTGGCGTTATCGTAGGTTTTGGCAATGAGGGCGAGCATTTCAATTTGCGTGTCGGGTTGATCGGTGGGGGTGAGGATCATGAAGATCAGTCGGGAGAGCTCGCCGTCGATGGCATCAAAATCAACGCCTTCGCGGCATTGGGCGATGAACACGTGAGGTTTGTCGAGGCCATCGAGTCGGGCGTGTGGCACGGCCAAGCCGTGGGGCAGTGCGGTGTGCATGAGTTGTTCACGGCTCCACACGGCGGTGAAAATGGTTTTGGTGTCGGTGATGTTGGTGACTTGTGAGGCGCGGCGGCAGAGGTCGCTGAGCACTTCGCGAATGCTGCCTGAGCGGGCGTCGGTGACGATGTGTTTGTCGCTTAAAAGATCGTTTAGATGGCGCTGGGTTTTGAGGTTGAGCACTTTTTGCATGGCGGGGCCCGCCAGCAGGCTGGTGATGAGTGCCATGACAACAATGGCGACCAATAGCTCGTCGGTGATGAGCCCGGCTTGGTGGGCGAGTTGCCCCAAAATAATGCCCATGGCGCCTTGGGCGGCCATGCCAAAGCCCACGCCCAGTGATTCACGTTGAGAGAGGCCTGCAAAGCGGGCGCCCAGCCATGAGCCACTGATTTTGCCAAAGAGCGCTACGGCCAACACAATGCTGACGGCGGTGAGGTCGAAAGCTTCGACGAAGTTGATGCGTAAGCCGATGGAGGCAAAAAAGATGGGGGCGAAAATGTTGGTGACAAATTGATGAATGGTGTCGCGGGTGCGTTCGCGCAAATGGTGGCTGTCACCAATGGCGACGCCCGCAATAAAGGCGCCGAAAATACTGTGGATGCCCAGGAATTCGGTGAAGGCGGCGCAAACCAGTGCGACGACAAACACCACGCCCAGCACGCCGCCGGGATAGCTCCAACGTGATTGAACGTAGGGCATGGCTTTGTGGGCAATCGCGCGGCCCAGGGTCATCATGCCGAGAAGAAAGGCCAAGGTGAGACCAATGGTGACGGCAATGCCGCTGCCTGCGCTGCTGGTGGCAGGTTCGACAACGGTGGCGGCGGCGTGAAGTGTTTCGGTGACGGCTGAGGCGGCATCGTGCGCTATGCTGGGATCGACGGGCATGAGTGCCAGCACCACGGCAAAGCCAATCCAGCCCACCAAGTCGTTAAGCATGGCCGAGCTGATGACCAGCATGCCCATGTCGGATTTGGCGAGGTTGAGGTCCATCAAAATTTTGGCAATGACCGGCAGGGCGGTGATGGACAGGGCGATGCCAACAAAGATGGCCAGGGGCAATCGAAGATCGTCAGGCAGGTTGGGATCGGCTCCTAAAAGGGTGGGCACAAACCAGCCCAATGAGCAGCCAATGGCCAAGGGAATGACGATGCCCATGGCCGACACACTGAGCATGGCTTTGCCCTGACGCCACACGGTGGAGAGGTCGACTTCGAGCCCGACCACCAGCAAAAGCAGGGTGGCGGACATGAGCACAAAGCCCTCTTGGGCGATGGCGATGTGACTGCTTGCGTCGGTGGGAAAAAGCCAGACGTAGGCGGCGGGGCTGAGGGCGCCGAGTACGGTTTTGCCCAACAGAACACCTGCGATAATTTCTCCCAGTACGGCGGGTTGCCCCAGCTGACGGGCCCATTCGCCCATGAGTCGCGCAAGGCCTAAAAGAACGGCGACGGCAAGCAGCAGGCGGGTGATGTCGGAGGGTTGAAGGCCGGCGCCAGAGGCAAGCAAATTCATGGAGGGCTCAGGTAAAGAATGGAATCGCGTCGCCCGGTAGTTTATGCGTTGGGCGGGGTGTTGCGGGGCGTGGGACCGAGTGGGATAAGACGTCGGGACGACGACGCTGGATTAAACTGGATTAAGAAGACGGCGAGGTGGGAAGAAGCACTTTGACAATGATTTTGACCACC
>JAZGFZ010000118.1:0-6495 GCA_036480015.1 Algisphaera sp.
TGAAAGCCCACTTCGGCGGCAATGTGCTTCACCAACTCGGCGATGGGGGTTTCCACCCCAGACCCCAAATTAATGGGCGATGGATCTTCCACCTGCTCGGCACCCGCCAACAGGCCTTCGGCAGCATCGGTGATGTAAAGAAACTCGCGCGACGCCTTGCCCGTGCCCCACACCGTCACGGTGGGCTCGCCACGGTCTTGGGCTTCCACAAATTTGCGGACAAGCGCAGGCATCACATGGGCGGTGGCAAGGTCAAAATTGTCGTGCGGGCCATAAAGGTTTACAGGAATCAACGTACAGCTGTTCAGGCCATATTCACGCTTGTAGCCATCGAGCATAAGGGCCAAGGAAAGCTTGGCAATGCCATAAGGCGCCGTGACAGGGGCGGGATAACCTGCCCAAAATTGGTCTTCGGTAAAGGGCCTGGCCGCATGCTCAGGGTAGGCACACACCGTGCCGCAATGCACAAATTTGCGGACTCCGGTGCGACGGGCATGTTCGATGAGATTCAGCCCCATGGCCCAATTCGCATAGAAAAAACGCCCTGGATGAGCCTGATTGGCCCCAATGCCGCCCACTTCGGCCGCCAAGTGAATCACCACATCGGCCGGAAAGTCGTCATACAACCGAATCGCCTGCGCCTCATGGGTCAGGTCATAATCCGCACTGCGCGGAATGAACAAGCGGTCTTCGGTCACCCCCCGCTCGCGCAGCAAGGCACACACGTGCTGGCCCAAAAAGCCAGCACCGCCGGTGACAAGAATACGATCGGTTTGGTAGTCCAGCATCAGTCCAACAACAAAGGGTGGGGCACAGTTTGAAGAAAAAAAGAGCGGTTTGGCGAAAAACACGCCAAACACGGGCCTATTGGACTGCAAAGATGCGCCGTAACGTTAAAAACGCAAGCCGCCCGGAAAGTATACGAGCAGGGTAAAAATCAAGTTCGCACCCAAAACTGCCCTCCCGCCCATTGGATCCCGGCAAAGCCCCGTATTCTGTCTTTGCCCCAACCTCCCGAGCCTCCCATGAATGCCATGAAATCGTTAGAACAAAAAATCGCCGATCGCACCGCCGTGGTGGGCGTGATGGCCTTGGGTTATGTGGGCCTGCCTTTGGTACGGGCTTTTTGGAATGCAGGCTTCAATTGCCTGGGCTTTGATGTAGACCCGGCCAAAATCAAAGCCTTGGCCAAAGGCGAAAACTATCTCAAACACTTGGGCGAACATTTTGTCTCCGACATGGCCGCGTCGGACCGCTTTGAAGCCACCGCCGATTTTGATCGACTGGCCGAAGCCGACGCCATTTTGGTGTGCGTGCCCACACCCCTGGGCTCCCACCACGAACCCGACTTGTCTTATGTCGAGCAAACCGCCCGCGACATTGGCAAACGGCTGCGCCCCGGACAACTGGTGGTGCTTGAATCCACCACCTACCCCGGCACCACCCGCGACATCATGCTGCCAGCCATGATGCAAGCCGCCGCGAACCAAGGCGATCAAAGCGACCGAAGCAATCTGAAACCCGGCGTGGATTTCGCCGTGGCGTACTCGCCCGAGCGCGAAGACCCAGGCCGCAAAAACGCCAGCACCCAAACCATTCCCAAGTTGGTTGGCGGGCTCGATCCTGCCAGCGGTGATTTGGCCGCCGACCTGTACCGCCACGCCATCAAAGAAGTCATTCGCGTGTCGAGCGCCGAGGTGGCCGAAGCCGCCAAAATTTTAGAAAACGTTTACCGCGCCGTGAACATCGCGCTGGTCAATGAGCTCAAAGTCATTCTCACCCGCATGGACATTGACGTGTGGGAAGTCATCGACGCCGCCGCCACCAAACCCTTTGGTTTTCAAGCGTTTTACCCCGGACCCGGACTGGGCGGGCACTGCATCCCCATCGACCCGTTCTATCTCACATGGAAAGCCCGCGAACTGGGAGAAACCACCCACTTCATCGAATTGGCCGGGCAGGTCAACACCAAAATGCCCGCATGGGTGGTGGAGCGCACCATGCTGGCCCTCAACAACCACGGCAAGGCTGTGAAAAACAGCCGCATTGTGGTGCTGGGTTTGGCCTACAAACCCAACGTGGACGACGTGCGCGAAAGCCCCAGCTTTGAACTTATTAAACAGTTTGAAGCATTGGGCGCCCACGTTGATTTCCATGACCCGCATGTGCCCGTGGCGCCGCCCATGCGACACTATCCCAACATGGCAGGTCGCCGCACCATTGAACTCACCGATGCCGCGCTAGCCAACGCCGACGCCGTGGTGATTGCCACCCATCATGCCGCCTACGACTGGGACAACGTGGTGCGTCAAGCCAAACTCATCATCGACACCCGTGGCGCCACACGCAGCGTGACCGGCGACAAAAACCATGTCGTCAGTGCATAGCACGCTACGGCACAGGGGTTTGAACATTCACAAACCCCCCATCACGATTTCAGGAGTGGTTGACGTTTGGCCCAACCCTTCAAAAAACATCTTTTTGCCGTGGCTCGCTTGCTTTTGATTGCCGCAGGCGTGGGCTACATTTTGTGGTCTGTGCGATGGCATGATTACGCCGTGGCGGGGCCAGACGACGCGAATCCAATCCTTCGCGATGGCATGTTGAGACTCATCGCCGAATCCAAAAAAGGATGGCTTTTGGCTGGCTTGGCCATGACGGGCCTGATCGTGCCACTCCAAACCCTTCGATGGTGGCTGCTGCTGCGATGCCGAAAACTTGATGTTGCTTTTGGGTCGGTCATGCGACTCACCCTCACGGGATTGTTCTTTAACTTTTGCGTGCCGCTGGGTTCCAATGGCGGCGATGTGGCCAAGGCCTATGGCGTGGCAAAGTCGGTTCATGGTCAAGCCGACAATCCCGAAAACGCCCGCACCATCGCGGTCATCAGTGTGCTATTGGATCGCTTGGCCGGGCTTCTAGGCTTGCTTCTATTGGCCGCCGCAGCCGGGCCCTTTCTCATCGTTCAAGGCAATGGGGCTGTGGGCAAACGCGTGACGGCCACGGCGTGGGCCATTTTGGGTGTTCTCGCAACGGGCGCATTCCTCTATTTGCACCCCCTGCCACGGCGACTCTTGGGCATCAACCTGCTCACCCGCGTGGGGGTGGTGCAAAAACTCGACGCCGCCGTCACCGGCTACCGCCACCATGTCGGCACCTTCGCAGTAACCATTGGGCTCAGCGTGCCGGTGCACCTCATCCTCGCCACGGCCACCGCTTTCGCGGGCTACGCCGTGGGCGTGCCTGCGGCCCTGTCCACCTTAATTGCCGCCCTGCCCATCGCTTTTTTAACAGGCGCTCTGCCCATCACCGTGCTGGGCATGGGCGTCATGGAACCCGCCGCAGCCTCCTTGCTCGAAGGCAGCGGCACCACCTTCAATCAAATTGTGGCCATGATGATGGCCTACCGGGCTTTTATGCTGGTTTATGGACTCATCGGCGGCCTTGCCATGCTGTTGCGCCGCAAGCGACGCGGGGCATAGATCACGAGGTCTAAAATCACATTTCCCCCTCTTGCCAACCCATGGCAAACTATGCCCGCCCCCTTAAAAAACCGATAGAACGCACGCTCAAGCACTTTTTCTTGCTCTCCCCACCATCCCCACCGGCCCCACACCCACCTTGCGTATTCTCTTTATCAATCAGGTTTATGCCCCCGACGTTGCCGCGTCGGCGCAGCTTTTGCAAGACATGGCCGAGCATTTCGCCGCCGAAGGCCATGAGGTTGCGGTCATTGCATCCAAATCGCTTTACGGAAAAACCGGCGCCACCCTGCCTGCGCACGAGCAAATCAACAAGGTGCATGTGCGACGTGTGGGCGCGGCATGGTTTGGCACCCGCAATATTGTGGGGCGTAGTTTCGACGCAGGTGTGTTTTACCTCTCGGCCTTGTGGTGCGCATGGCGGGCCCGACTGCCTGGTGGAAAACCCCAGGTCATCGTTACCCTCACCAGCCCGCCCTACATCGGGCTCATTGGCACACTCATTCGCCGCTTGCGCCGCGGGCAAACCAAACACGTTTATTGGTCCATGGACCTGTACCCCGAAGTGCTCACCGCCGCCCACGTGGTGCGAGCCGATTCAATCGCAGGCCGACTGATGGCCTGGCTTAACCGAGGCTGCATGAAACGCGCCGACCGCGTGGTCGTGCTGGGGCGCTGCATGCGAGACCGCATTAAAGCCCAAGGCGTCCCCGCTGAAAAACTCGAAATCGCCAGCGTGTGGCCCGTGAGCCCCGCACTCACCGAAGACGTGCCCGGCCCGCCCAGCTCTTACCGTGAGCAATGGGGACTCAAAGACAAATTTGTGGTGATGTACTCAGGCAACCTGGGGCTCGCCCACGAAGCCCAAACCCTGTGCGAAGCCGCACGACTGCTTCGCGATCGTTCCGACATCGTTTTTGTTTTTGCCGGTGGCGGCCGTCGACGCGATGAAGTGACCGATTTTGTTCGCAAACACAATCTCACCAACATCATCGAAAAAGGCTATCAGCCCCGCGAAAAACTCGAAGACCTCTTGCGGCTGGGCGACATTCACCTTATCAGCCAAGCCGACGCCTTCACCGGCGTGGTGGTGCCTTGCAAATTGTTTGGCATCATGGCCAGCGGACGTGGCGCCCTTTATGTTGGCCCTTCCGACACTGAAGTTTCAAAAGTCATCGAAGAAGAACAATGTGGCGTCGGTTTTGCCCTAGGCGACGCCGAAGGCTTGGCCAACGCCATTGAATCGGCATCCCAAAACCTCGATCGTGTTCACACTTGGGGGCGTCAAGCGCTTTACGCCGCCCACAACCATCACAGCTTGGCCGATCGCACCGCAAAATGGGAAGCCATTCTCGCCCAAGTGACTGCCGACAAATCGGCTCTGCCATCTGCTCAAAGCACCACCGCCACCATGGTCATGGCGGGCACGCCCGCACTCAACGGCACACTCAACACCGCCGTTGCAACAAACCCAAGCCCCGACCCGCTCACTGTGCTGCTCATCAACCAAGCTTACGCACCAGACATCGCCGCCACCGCGCAAATCAGCGAAGACCTCTGCCAATACCTCGTGACCCAAGGCCACCGCGTGGCCGTCATCGCCTCACGTTCCATTTATGGGCAAACAGGCGCGCAACTTCCGCGTCGCGAAGAACGCGGCGGCGTGCAAGTACACCGGGTGGGCCTGTCGCTTTTTGGCAAACGAGGCATCACCCTTCGACTCATCGACTTTGGACTTTTTTATGTGGCCGCCATGTGGGCCGCATTGCGTATCAAACTTCCCGCCGTTCCGGGCAAGCGTGCCCGCCGCCCCGACGTGGTCATCACCCTCACCACCCCGCCCTTCATCGCCTTGGTGGGTGGCATGCTCCGCCGCCTGCGTGGCTGCGCCCAAGTGTATTGGGCCATGGACCTCTATCCCGACGTACTCACCGCCGCAGGCGTGATGGGCCCCAAAGCACTGCACACCCGCATGCTCGAACGCATCAACCGCCGCTGCATGACTCAATCCGACCGCGTGGTGGTGCTGGGCCGCTGCATGCGGCAGCGTGTACTCGACAAAGGCATCGCCGCCGAAAAAGTAAAAACCATTGGCATCTGGGGCGTGAACACCCCCACACAAGCCACCGTGCCCGCCGATTCACCCTACCGTGCCGAATGGGGCCTCGAAGGCAAACTGGTGGTGATGTATTCGGGCAACTTTGGCCTTGCCCACGATGTCGACACCATTTGCCAAGCCATCGCTCGCCTGCAAGACCAACCCAACGTGCAGTTTGTTTTTGTAGGTGGCGGCAAACGCATCCCCCAGCTTAAAAATTTCGTCGAAGAAAAAAGCCTCACCAACGTCATGTTTCAGTCGTATCAACCCCGCGAACGGCTCAACGATCTGCTGGCCTGCGCCGACGTTCACCTTGTAAGCCAAAGCGAAGCCTTCACCGGCGTGGTCGTGCCCAGCAAACTGCTGGGCATTATGTCGGCCGCTCGCGGCAGCCTCTTTGTGGGCCCCGCCATTGCCGAAGTGGGGCAAGTGATTCACGAAACCCACAGTGGTCGTGTGGTCACCCTAGGCGACAGCGCCGGCCTTGCCGACGCCATTCGCGAAATCGCCCGCGACCCCGAGCTGGCTCGCCAATGGGGCGCCAATGCACGCCAAGCCGTCATCGACGAACACTCCGCCCTTCACCGCTGCAGCCAATGGGAATCACTTCTCGAAGACGCCGTTGAAGCACGCCGCCCACGACGTCGCAAAGCAAAACCCGAAGACGTGAAGGCGCTGAGGGATTAAGGGGCTCAGGGGCTGAGTGAAAGGCAAGTGAGACGATCATTCCTAAAATAAACAGCCCAAGGCAAACACGAAGTCGCGAAGGCCCAAAGGCACAAAGGAAGACATTAAGGCAAGGGAATTGCGATCAATCTGATCCCGACAATTCACGCAAGCTACGAAATTTTCGGCAGGACAGGCATTCCCGCCTGTCATTCAGCGCAGCCGAAAATGAGACGAAAGGATTGGCGG
>JAZGFZ010000119.1:0-2282 GCA_036480015.1 Algisphaera sp.
GGCGCTCGGCCATATTGACCTGAAGCGAAAGCATCACCAACGTGTCAATCATCGCTTGCGCGGGCGCAGGATTCACCGCAATGTCATACACCGCAGTTGCGGCGTCAATTTTAAACTGCATCGCCCGCCGCCCCACAACAGGATCATGAGCCTTCGCCGCAATCTGATCACAAGCCTCGGCCACCTTGTGGCGATAGCGGTCGGCAAACGCCCGCACACCATTGCGAATCTGCTCGGGCGAAAGATGCTCTTGGTTCGATTCTCCACCCAATGGGCCTTCCCGCACCAAAGACTCTTGAGGCACCTGAGAGACCTGAGCCGCTTCCGGGGCGCTCGCCATTTTCTCACGTTCCACCAAAAGCGCCGCCGCCGCCTCGGGCGTTTCAACCACCACGCGATCAACCGGTTCTTCCTCCGGCAAAAGCACCACCGTGGGCGTTTTTTTAGACGCTCCCTCAACCACCTGCGGCATCGGGTCCGACACAGGATCCAAAGGCTGGCAAGCCGCCAAACCCAACGCTGCCCCAGCACACAAAACCACACCCACACGCCAAATCGTGTCACAAGCTAATTTCCGCAAAACATTCATCCCCAGAGTTTACGCGGCACCCGTCAATCACCTTCAAACTGACGCAGTCGCGAATCCACCCAAAAAGGACCCAGCGGCACAACCGCAGCAACCAACGCAGCCAACGCCCATTTCCAAGGCAAACGCGGCAGACTCCACAGCCACACCGCTAAAAAAGCCATAAAA
Organism: Algisphaera sp.; assembly: GCA_036480015.1. Classification (GTDB taxonomy): domain Bacteria; phylum Planctomycetota; class Phycisphaerae; order Phycisphaerales; family Phycisphaeraceae; genus Algisphaera. The sequence goes on from JAZGFZ010000119.1 coordinate 755, forward strand.
AGAACACCATGCCCCCAACCGGCCATTTTCGTTGCCTCAGAATAGCCCGCAAGGTACTTCAGCGGCATGGCCACGCCCAATAACAACAAAAAAGAGATGCCCTCCAAACGCCCCACATGTCGAAGGAGCCGCACCGGATCAAAAGGTTGAGATTCATTCATTTGCTTAGTTTACGCATCCACCTCGTTTACGGCTGAACGCCCAAGCGTTTTATCTTCTCCAAACCATACAAAATAAACCCCCAGCACCCAAATAGATTCAACACCCTCCTCTTTTAATCCGATGCTTCCTCTAACATGCGAACTCTCCCCCTCTGCCTCACCCCACAACGTCTCACTCGCCAAGGTCGCCTTCACAGCGGATTCACGCTGCTTGAAATCTTGATCGTGGTGGTCATATTGGGAATTCTCGCCTCCATTGCGACCGTGCAAATGGCAGGCGCCTCATCCAATGCAAGAAAAACAACCTTTGTCACCAACATGAAGGTGCTCAGAGACGCCGCCATTTTATACAACGCCCAAAGCAACTATCTGCTCCCCGATGCAGCCCCTGGCACAATGCCCGCAGAGATTCTTCCAATCCTCGTACAACACCAAAAATTCGAGCGAGTGACCTCCGTCGGCGGCGAATGGGACGTGGCCCACAACACACTGGGCATCTCCTCGGCCGTGGGAGTGGTATTCACCGGCGTGGGCACCACCCGCGACGATGTCTTCATGGCCGGCGTCGACCGCATCATCGACGATGGCGATTTGGCTTCGGGAAACTTTCGCAAGCTCGCCCCCGACGCTTACTACTACATTCTCGAAAAGTAAACGCCACCTCAATTCGCCGTCCCGTCGCCATCCTGCCCGCTGCGTCCATCATCAAGTTCAATCGCCACCGCCATGCGCTTTAACAAAAGCCGTGCCGTGGGCTCTTGACCAAACCAACCAATATCAATTTGAAATTCCGTCAACCGCTCGGCCTTTCGCTCCACGCGCACCATAAACTTGGTGTCTGACATGTCGCGTGCCGTCACCGTCCACACGCCCTCTTGGCTGTCTCCCACCGACGACAAAAGCTCAAGCCCCAGCTCAGCAGCCGCGCGTTCCGCCGCCGTCACCACCTGCTCAACATCTGCCATCCATGACGCATTGAGCTTGCCTCGTTTGTAAACCGACGACCCCGTCGACGCCGCCGACGCCGCCGCCCCCAAAACGGCAAGGTCAGCGCCGCAGCCCGACATTCCCCCCGCAGTCACCCCCACCACCATCAACAAGGTGGCCCAACGCATAAAAGCCACACGGGCAACAGAAGAAAAAGAGAAATCAAGCAAAGCAATTTTCCTAAAACAAAGGTGCCGTAACTTACGCGACATTACCACGCTACGCCGACCGCCCGGGCCACTTACCAAATCTTAATTCGGCGTTTCATCCTTCAACAGTTCTGGAAAAGCGTCGCGCACCTTTGCCACCTTGGGCAAAGCCACCCCCGCCACATAGGGTTCATTCGGATGAAGCCGCGCGTAGTCTTGGTGGTAATCCTC
>JAZGFZ010000120.1:0-16558 GCA_036480015.1 Algisphaera sp.
AACCGCAACGTCGGGGTCTGTATCAGCGGGATCCTCAACCGCAACGTCGGGGTCCGTGTCGGCAGGATCTTCAACCGCAACATCAGGATCCGCATCAGCGGGATCTTCAACCGCAACGTCAGGATCCGTGTCGGCAGGATCTTCAACCGCAACATCGGGGTCTGTGTCGGCGGGATCTTCAACCGCAACGTCGGGGTCCGTGCCAGCAGGATCTTCAACCACAACAACGGGGTCTACAGCAGGATCTTCTGAAACGACATCGGGGTTCTCAGGTGTCGGATCTTCAGCAACCGCGTCGGAATCTGTATTGGGGGCTGTGATATTCGCAAATCCAATGTCTCGCAAAATGCCAAGCTCAACATCGCTAATCAAACGTGTTCCGGGCCCAGCCAACGCTGTAGATTCCAGCAAAAATTCGGTGTCGGTGTAAAAGTCATCGTCCAGGTGGCTGATCGAGCTTCCCTCATCAAATTCGGTGGGTGAAAAAAGCTTGACCGGCTGTCCACCGTTGGCGGCCACGGCCTGCGCACCATGAAAATACAACCCTTCTTCCCCTTCGCCCCCCACCGATGCCGTGTTGTATCGCTCTTGGTCAACCACAAACGTTTCGCCATTGACCACGGGGCCGTTCAAGTCGCCCACTTGCTGATCGAACGGACTCCAACGCCCCGGCAAGCCTGTCGATGTCTCATAAAGGTCTCGTCCTTGTTCATCAAAGCTGGACGAAAAACCCACCGTGTGCAAAAGCTCATGGGCCATGGTGGCCACAAAATCAAAACGATCGGCCGCAACGTTGTTACTAAAATCCCATTCTGTACCGCCAAAGTTCACGCTCAGTGAACCATCGGGTCGTCGTCCATTTTGATCAACCCCGCTAATGATTTCTGCGCCCACGTAGCCACGGTTTCCAAAACCCGGTTGCCCCACCCCCGGCGAGCTGGACCCTGCCGATGCTAAAAAGTTGTCTTCACTCACGTCATTATTGCTGTCCACTGCAATTTCAATCGAGGCGTTGTATTGACCAAAGTACGACCCCACCAATTGCCCCGCCTGCGTTAGCGCAGATTGCGCAGCGGGATTGTTTGAAAATTCGGGCGCCTCCGAATAATCAAAGTTAAACACCGTGGCCGCTTGGTTTGACGTGGCCAAAACCAACGTGGCAGCCGCAGCAACGGCAGAGGCCGACGCAACACGACGAGGAGACAAGCAAAACATAGGTAGCTCCGTGAAGGGGATTGGAGAGAGCCCTCTCGCCAACAAAACCAGCGAGAAAACAAACAAATCTAGGGCGGCGCGTACTCAGACGAGTCTCGGCCGCAAGGTTCCTTCGACACTAACAGCCAAACCTTTATTCGCAAAGAAGAAACGCTGTTCATTTTATCTTTTTGCTTTATCGCCCGGCCCCGCGTTACGCCAATCGAATGTCCAACACATGAAGCTCAGGACTGGTCACCCCGCGCCAATGATTCAAACTGGGTTTAAAAATCACATCCACAGAAACCCCCGCAGGAAGCGCATCAACCAAGTCGCCCAAGCCAAAACCCACCGCTCGAATCGCCCCGCCTTTTAACCCGCGTAGTGCCACACTCATGTGTTTGCCCTCGCGTCCCATGCGCTGGGCCGCGCGGGCCACCACCACACCACACAAGCGCAAACGCGGCGCAGGATTCGCGCAGCCAAACGGCCCCATACGTTCGAGTGTCGCAAACAATCCCGCCGTGCAATCCTCTAGCGTGACATCGGCATCCAAACGAAACGTGGGCACCAAATCATCTGCCTCAAGGTGTCGATTCACCTCGGCCACCAGCGCCTCGCGAAACCCCTCAATCGCCTCAGGCTTCAGGGTCATGCCCGCCGCCATGGCATGGCCTCCAAACTTGTCGCAGTGCTCGGCACACACCGAAATCGCCGCATGCAAATCAAGCCCCGTCACACTGCGTGCCGATCCTTTTGCCACACCCCGTTCTAAATCAATGCCCAGCACCACCGCCGGTCGGTGGTAGCGTTCGGCCAATCGCGACGCCACAATGCCCACCACCCCCGGGTGCCAGCCTTCTTTCGCAAGCACCAACACCCGACGATCGTCCACATCGTGCCCCTCCGCCTCCACCATTTCAATCGCTTGCTCCACCATCTCACGCTCCGTCTGGCGGCGCAGCTCATTTTCTTGCGTTAAAAACGCCGCCAACTCCCGAGCCTGAACCGGGCTGGCATCGGTGAGCAATGTCACCGCCTGCCTTGCATGTCCCATGCGGCCACACGCATTAAGTCGCGGTCCAATCACAAACCCCACGTGATACGCATCCACCTTTTGCGCCCGTAGCTCCGCCGCGTCGATCATCGCATTAAGCCCATCAAACCGCGTGTCTTTAATCCGCGACAACCCATGCACCACGATGACCCGATTTTCCCCCGTCAGTGGCACCACATCCGCCACCGTGCCCAGCGCTGCATAAGCCAACAAATCCAACAACAACCCCTGCACCTCCTGTGGCAACCGCATGGTGTTGTAAAACGTACGCGCCGTTTGCCACGCCACCTTAAAGGCCACCCCCGCGCCACAAAGGGGAGACGCCAACGCACCCGCTTTTTCAGATGACTCACTTGGCAATTCAGGATGCACCAACGCCACCGCCTCGGGCAAATCGTCAACATCAAATTGGTGATGGTCGGTCACAATCAGCTCAAGCCCCAACGATTGAGCGTGCTTGGCGGCATCCACCGCCGTGATGCCGCAGTCCACCGTAATCACCAACGGCTTGGGATCCATTTCAGCAAAGCCATTTAGCGCCTGCACGTTCACCCCGTAGCCTTCTTCCAACCGGTGCGGCACATAGGTTGTCACCGCTTTATGGCCCAACTTGCGCAGCGTGTGCCACAAAATCGACGACGCCGTCACCCCATCCACGTCGTAGTCGCCATACACCACCACCGGCTGCTGCTCGCTCACCGCACGTGCCAAACGCTTTGCCGCCGCCACACATCCTGGAAGCTGGGCCGGATCATCCAAATCCGTCAACTTTGGACTCAAAAACCGATCCACCGCCGCCGCATCCCCATGCCCGCGCTGCGCCATCATCCGATCCAAAAGCCCCCGCCCATTCGCCGCCTCCACCGCGTCCTTCATGAGCCAACGGGCACGTTTGCGTTCAGTCAGCATGACAAGAGTTTAATGACTCTTCTGGGTTTGTAGTGGGTGGCCCACCAACAGGCTGGCAATACCGCCACCCTCCCAAAAGGCCGCGAACGACAACACACCCACAACCATTGAAACCGCAAAAAACGCTCCAATCACAACCGACGTATCGCCTTGTCAATCACCCCTGCCACCTTGGCCCTGCAGCCAGCCTCTTGGGCAAAGCGAGGCCAAAGCGCCGCCGCCGCATTGACCTTATCAAAAACCCGTTGAGCCTCCGACCGTCCAACACCAACCTGCGCCGCAAGCTTCAAGCAGTGCTCACGGTCGGGCTGCTTTCCTTCGCCCATCACCGTGGTCGCATGCTCGCCACTAGGACCTGTCGAAAAAGTAAGGTCATACGCTGGCGAAAGCGACCATTCGCCTGTTTCATCATCAAGAACAAACGCAAAGTTTTTGGCATGATCATCACGGTTGTGCATTGCAACGTTAAACACCATCACCTTAAACAGCCGCAGCACATCACCATGATTCCGTGTCAATGCCCGTGTCACCTTAAACAAATCCGCATAGTCAGCCGAGGGAATACGAAAATTCACATGAACAAGATTGGCAAACGTATGAACATGCCGACGCCGATTGCCCCCATCACAACCTCCAAAGCGATCAAACCGTTTCACCGCAAAATAACGGCGAACACCACGCCCCTGCCTTACTTCAAATAACCGCGTTGCAGGCATTTCAATCCCTGCTTCTTGAGCCGCCAAACTGTAGGCATACTCCACCGGCCCCGCGTCGCAAGCCTCGGTTTTAGACGCAAATTTCACCATCCAGTGTTCGCCACCGTTTGCAAGAAAATCTCGCGACAAATCCTCGTCGCCTGAAATCACCCGGTCTCCTTGAATGCCCACCAGCACCTTGGGCCGAGCCCCCCCCGGCGAACCCCCGGCCCGCATCAACACAGGCAACACTTCAGCCGCATCGCCATCAAGCACCTTTTCTGCATGACACCCCAATTTAAAAAGATCCAGCGTCTCCCCCTTCTTTTCTTTGCCCTCATCCATTGGCGGGTGATAGGTCAACGCCCCCATCGTGCGAGCCCCAAGATAAGCCAAGCGATCCAATGGCGAGACGACCCTCGGATCGACGCTTTGTTGACGAAAATGCCGGTCCATCAATAACAACCCCCAGCCATCGGGCAGCGAATCATCGAACAGCCCCGGCAAGGGGCCAAACCCCAAGTCTGTGTGTTCAATCAAACCCGGCCCCGCGGCCAACTTAAACGGCGAAAGATTGATCCCCGTATTTAAAAACGCCGCGTCGTACTCGAAATACACACGATTGTTTTGCTCGGCAAGCGTGCCCACCGTCAGTAAATCTTCTGGCCCACGTTGCAACTTCACCATCACACGCTTCATCGTGTCCCTCGCTTGTATTTGCGCTCAACCGACCGAGCCTCTAATTCCGCAATCGAAGAAACCGGCAAAGGCTTGAGAAGTTCAGCAAATTCATCAAGCCGGCCCAAGGCATGACAAAGCTTCAGGACATTCTCAATGGATGTCCGACCCAAACGCTCATAACGTCGAACCGTCGGCAACGACACCCCCGACCGCGCGGCAAGCGTTTCCTGCTTCCACTTACGCCGCAACCGCTCCTCTCGAATCCGCCGAGCCAATTGGGCTGCCATCTCGTCAGGGTCATAAAGTTGAATCGGTGTGCGGGCCATGGTTTTTTATCGTCCATATCAAGAGATCATATTTTATCAATAAATCAAAAAAAAGCCATTTAAGTGTCATTTTTAATGACTTATGAAACATCCAGCAGCACTTTCGCCACGCAAGAAGCGATTTTCAGAGCAACGCCACTTGCACGCTCCCCATTCCCCCCATGCCCCACCCATGCCCAACATTGAACACTCACCCCAGAAATGCTACACCGGGGCCATGGTTTCTCTTTTTACAATCACATCGCATCCCTGCCGCCCCACGGCCCACCCCCTGCTTTCTGCCTTTGTGGCGGCCGCGCTAACCTTTGGCGGCACCGGCTGCGTGGCCCAAACCACACCGCAGCCCACGTCTCCCACCGCTTGGCCCGCCACAGACGACACCCCTGGCTCTACTTCTAGATCATCCACCGGCACCGCCCTGCGCCCAGGCGCCACGCCAACCGCAACCCCCAACCTGCCCCCCGCACCGCCCCATCGCGGCATGCCCGTGGCCGACATTCGGGGCGAACCCACCGTGCGGGTGCGCGTGGGATCATCACTCACCAAAGCCACCTTAGGCAAGCCCGGCGACGCCCTACGCATTGGCGCGGCGCAAACCCATCGCAACAAAAAAATCTATCGCTACCCCGCCCCCGTCACCATCATTCGCTCGGGCGGAGCATGGGAACTCACCGACGCAACAGGCGCCCGTGTGCGCTGGCGCTTGCCCGAACTCAACATCACCCACGACACAAGCGGCGCCATATCACTGGGCGAAAAAGCCTATCCACGCCGGATACGACTAAGCCCCGCAGGCGACGCCGCCGCACGCTTCCACGCCATCAACCACGTGCCGCTCGAAACCTACCTTGCCGGCGTGTTAGAACGTGAGCTTTACGCCTCGTGGCCTGCCGAAACCTTTCGCGCCCAAGCCGTGGCCGCGCGTTCTTATGCACTGTGGGAAGTGTCGCTCGCCCGACGCACCCCCGGCCGTGTGTTTGATCTTGAATCCACCGAAGCCAGCCAGGTATACGGCGGGGTTTCTAAAAACCCCAAGGCGCTGGCCGCCGTGCACGACACCCGAGGCATGCTGTTGGTGTACGACGCCCGCGTGCTCCCTGCTTTTTTTGCATCAAGCACCGGCGGCTTAGGACAAGACGCCGCCCTCGCCTTTCCCGGCCGCGGGCCCGACCTGCCACCCTTACGCGCCCGCGAACAGGGCGCATGGGACGCCCAAAGCCCAACGTATCGCTGGGGCCCCATCACACGCGACAGCGCAACACTTTCTCGCCGCATTGCGGCATGGGGCAAAGCCAAAAAAAGCGCACCACACCAAGCCCTCGCAAAACTCGGCACGCTTCGTCAAATTGCCGTGGCCACCCTCAACCGCGTGAAACGCCCCGCCTCTTTTCGCCTCACCAACAACACAGGCGCCACCTTCATCCTCGACGCCGAAGGCTTTCGCCAAGCCTGCAATTTTAAAGCCAAGGGCTTGCCCGCCATCCGCAAAGAACTTCGCCTGCTCAGCAGCCATGTCGACGTTGCCGCAAGCGGCTCTTCAATCATATTCACCCACGGCCACGGCCACGGCCACGGCGTGGGCATGAGCCAATGGGGCGCCAAAGCCATGGCCCAAGCCGGCCACAAGCACGCCGCCATCCTCAGCTTTTACTACCCCGGCGCCGCCCTGGTGCGGCTGTATTGAAGAGGAGGGGCGTTAGCAGATAGCAATTAGCAAGAAGACACTCGCCCCCTCCGTCATTCCCGCGCAGGCGGGAATCCAGCTCTACACGCAGCCCCCCCCTTCGCAAAAGAACCCAAAAACAAAAGCCATCCCCCCTCTTGCTAATTGCTAACGGCTAACTGCTAACTGCTATCCCCCCCCTACTCAATCGTGTCCAAACGCGGACCAGGAATGGTGGGCCGCACCTGCTTCTTCCACGTCTCGCGGTCAAATTGCTGGGTTACAAACTCCACGGCTTCTTCTTCAGAATCCGTCAGATGAAACAAGTCCATGTCTTCGGGGCTAATGGTTTTGAATTTTTCTGCCAAGGTGCCCCTCATCCAGTCCAGCAAGCCGCCCCAAAATTCTTTACCCACCAACACCACCGGAAATTTTTGAATCTTGTCGGTTTGCATCAACGTCAGCGACTCAAACAATTCGTCAAGCGTTCCAAATCCACCGGGGAAAATAATGAAGCCCGCCGCATACTTCACAAACATCACCTTGCGAATGAAGAAGTAGCGAAACATCAGCGGATGGGTTTGATAGGTGTTGGGCGCCTGCTCAAAAGGCAGCTCAATGTTAAGCCCCACACTTTTTGCGCCCTTCACACCACTTTCGTATGCACCTTTGTTGGCCGCCTCCATAATGCCCGGGCCACCGCCGGTAATCACCGCGAGGTCACGCTTCACAATCATCTCGCCGCAGCGCACCGCTTGCTGATAGCACTCCTCCTTGGGGTCTGTGCGGGCCGAGCCAAACACACTCACCGCAGGGCCAACGCTTGCCATCGCATCAAAGCCGTCAACAAACTCCGACAAAATGCGGAACAAGCGCCAAGACTCACGGGACAACGCAGCGTCAGATTCTTTAGACATAGGGCACATTCAAAATGGGGAAAAGAAAAACAAGCCCCCAAAGAATAACGGCCCCCGGCTAAGCCGGGGGCCGTTTAATCAATCTTCGCATTCAAACACCGCGAACTTAGCGTAGTCACGCCCAAAAACCAGGGCGACACGTCGAATTCGCTTGCGGATCCAGCCTACCGCGGGCGGAGCCCGCACCGTTTGCCCAAAAGGCCAAACCTGAAAATAAGGCTTGACGGTGCATTAAGCAGCCGCCGCAGCAACCAACGCAGCCTTGGCTTTTTCAACCAAAACATCAAATGCTTTTTCATCGTGAATGGCAATTTCACTAAGCATTTTGCGGTTCAAGTCGATATTCGCAGCCTTCAGGCCCGCGATGAATCGACTGTAATTGGTGTCGCGCATTTTGCATGCCGCACTAATACGAGTGATCCACAACGCTCGGTATTCACGCTTGACCAAGCGACGGTGAGTGTATTGATTTACACCCGCACGAATAACCGCTTCTTGCACGCGACGCCATTGCGTCCGGCGTGCGCCGCGATTGCCTTTTGCTTTTTTAAACCAGCGGTTCTTCGCCTGACGGCGAGCCGCACCTTTTTGTGCACGTGGCATGGTGCATCTCCTTGTCGCATCGACGGGGGAATCAACAAAAGCTCAAACGCCTTTGATTTAAACTGGAAACGCTCCAGCGCAATTCTCTTATAACCCGGCACGCAAACGGTGAATGGACTATTTCTACTATTTCTAAGGGAGTCAACCCACAGGCTTTTTAGGCCTCTGCGGCATCGTCACGGGGCGCTTGCTTGGCACGCTTGGGTTCCACACGCTTGTGCAGCAAACCTTCGAGGTACTTGCGATCCGCCATTTTGCACACCAACTTACGACGCTTGTTACGCAACGCAGTACCAGTCATGTGGCTGTTAATGTGGTTCTTGCCCGACTTGGCAAATTTAACCTTGCCCTTGGCGGTGAGCTTGGCTCGCTTGGCAAGACCTTTGTGTGTTTTAAGTTTTGGCATGATGATGGCTCCAGCGGCCAAGCCGCGGTGCAGGGGCATAAACGGAACAGCAATCCAGCCTCAACCCACCTAGGCAGCGAGAGGCCGAGCCGCATAAGCTATCTAAAACCTTCGGTTCAGTCCAATCGACCCAAAAAACAGCCTAAGACCGCCTAAGAATAGATTGCCCACCACGCCCCCGCCCAATCACCTAAAATAGCCTCCACTAACTATGAGCCAAAGGCTCAAAAACCTCCTTTTAAACAAGTTTGACTCCTATGAAAGTGATCTGTGACCGTGGCGCGTTGGTAAGTTCGTTGGGCCTCGTGGGCGGCGTCATCGCCTCGCGCACCCCCAAAGCGGCACTTACCTGTGTGAAATTGACCGCCAGCACCGACGAAGGCTTGGTGCTCGAAGGCACCGACACCGAAGTTTCTATTCGGCTGGCCACCCCGCGCGTCGAAGTTTCGGAACCCGGCGAAGCCTTAATTCCCGCCGACAAATTGCAACAGATCGTTCGTGAATCGGTCGACGCCACACTCACGCTGTCCACCAAGCAAGACGTGGCCCACATCACCGGCCAAGACAGCAAGTTCAAAGTGTTTGGCCACCCCCCCACCGACTTCCCCGGTGTCGCTGGTTTTTCAGGCGACGCCGACTTCACCCTCGCCGCTGGCGACCTACACCGCATGGTCGCGCAAACATTGTTTGCCACCGCCCGCGAAAACTCGCGCTACGCCATCAACGGCGTACTCATGGAACGCACCGGCAAAAAACTCGTCATCGTCGCCACCGACGGCCACCGCCTAGCCCTCGCCCGCGGCACCTGCAAAACCGACAACACCGACACCCGCTCGGCCATCATTCCCACCAAAGCACTCAACCTGCTTCTCAAACTGTTTGATGACGCCGAAGAAACCGTCCACGTTCGGGTTGAAGACAATCAAATTATTTTCAAAACCGACCAAGCCGTGTTGGCCGCCAACCTTGTTGAAGGCAACTTCCCGCCTTACAGCGACGTCATCCCCAAAGACGGCGACAAAAAAGCCACCTTAGCCACCGACGCCTTGGTGTCCGCCACACGTCGCGCCGCCTTGCTCACCAACGAAGAATCCAAAGGCGTGCGACTCGCATTCACCCAAGACGGCCTCACCCTCAGCAGTCGCGCCCCCGAAATGGGCGAAGCTGAAATCACCGTCCCGCTCACCAAGTACGAAGGCGACGACGTCGAAATCGGTTTCAACCCCGCCTACGTTTTAGATGCCCTCAAAGTCATCGACGAAAGCGAAGTGCAGCTCGACCTCAACAGCTCGAACAAACCGGGCGTCATTCGCTCGGGCCCCAACTTTCTCTACGTCATCATGCCCGTCAGCCTTCAATAATGACATGCTGAAAACGAAAATGCAGACGCTCAAGCACAACGCATTTTCAAACAGCCTCCCTCCACCACCTCCCGCAAAAAACATCCATGACCTTTGGCTGGACCGACATCGAAGACATCGTTCTTGATCTAGACGACGCCCACCCCCACGTCGATCCTGCAAGCGTGCGATTCACCGAGCTTCGCGCCCTCATCGAAGCCCTGCCCAACTTTGCCCCCGAACCCGGCCAAAACGTCAACGAGCAAATTCTCGAAGCCGTCCAAGCCGGATGGATAGAAGAACGGGCCGACGGCGAAAAAGGCCCTGGCTATCAACCCAACAACCCTTTTCACTAAGAACGTGCTTGAGAAGTCTGCCGTCGGCCCAAGCCCAATTCAAGCGGGTTCGCTGGACGGGGCAAAGCCAGACAGGGTTCTCGCACACGTTCTAACGCGTTCACCTGTTTTTTCGCTTAAAAAAACCCCGTCAACAAACAAGCCGGTGGAGTAAACTCATGGCTGTGGCCCCCTTGTCCACAGCCCTTTATTTCAAACCATGACCACCGTGCCCCCCTCCACACCCGACACACACCCTGCCGCAGCGCCTGCTGAGCCTGAGCGGCCCGTGTTTGACGACCCCCAAGTGGGCCGGGTGGGCAAGCTTGTTCAACGCATCGAACGCAAAGTCTCACGACTGTCGACCAAAAATAATTTTTGGCACCGCTCCATCGCACGCATCTTCTTGCCCTTGGCCTATCGCTCAGGCATCACCTTCCGCAAACAAGCCCTCAGCAAAGACGGCGAATTTGAATGCGTGGTGCCCTTTAGCCGGTTCAACAAGAATTGGTACAACGCCATGGCAGGCGCCGCCCTGCTCGCCAACAGCGAAGTCGCCGGCGGCATGTACATTTTTAAACGCTGCGGCAGCGACTACACCGTGGTGTGCAAACACCTCGAATACAAATTCCGCCGCCCCTGCGTGGGCCCCGCCATCTACCGCGTCATCCCCCAAGAAAACATCGAACCCCTGGTGGCCACCGGCGACGAATTCAACATCACCGTCAACATGACCATTTTGCAAGCCGTCGTCAAAAAAGACGAAAAAGAACGCAAAGTCGGCGAAAGCATCGCCACCTTTCACGTCACCCCCAAAGCCATGTTCCGCGCCCGCAAAGCCAAACAAGCCGCCCGCGCCGCCGAAAAAGCAGCCCGCCGACGGTAAGACGCTAAAGCCAAGGCCAACACTTCCCTTTCCGCCATTCCCGCGAAAGCGGGAATCCAGAGTAGTACGCGAAAGCGGGAATCCAGAGTAGTACGCGAAAGCGGGAACTCCAACTTGTACGCGAAGGCGGGAATCCAGTAACCATTCACGGGTTTTTGACCACCCTCCTTGAAGCCAATGCCTACGTCGAAAAACCTCAAGGCAGAACACGAAGTCACGAAGGCACGAAGAAAACAAACAACTGTTTACTGATTTTCAAAAGGATGCTTGTGGAATTTAACCGCCAAGGGGACAAGCGAGGGAGCCAAGGAAGGCAAAAAAGAAAATTAAAAACGTTATTTTACAGCCTTGGTATGCGTGAGGAAGTTAAGCCAAAGCGATTGAGAAGCGTCCCTCAGAAAGCGTCTCTTTAGCCCGACGGTCCCGACAGTCCCAACAGCCCCTGCCTTCCTTGGCGTTCTTGGCTGTTCATGCTTCGCTTTCCTTCGTGTCTTTGAGCCTTCGGGCCTTCGTGTTCGCCTTGGGATTTTAATACTGTGAACGGTTGCGGAATCCAGATGGGTACGCGAAGACGCGGGGATGAGCGAGGGCAAACAATCGTTTACAGATTTCCTTTGCGACTTAGCGCCTTTGCGTGAGCTTTTGCCTTAAAAACATGGTGTTCCAAAGGCATATCTGCGAAAGCCCATGCCGTCTACAACCCCATCCCACAGACGCTCAATCGGCCCACAATGGCGGTCACGCTCTAGCTCTTTCTAAAAACGCGATAAAAACCCTCATGGCTTTTGCGTAAGTGGTCGCATACGATACACTGTTAGCAGTCGCTTACATTTCACCCTGCTTTTGCCCCCTTCGCCTTCTTTACTTGGAACACCACCATGCCCCGTCCCAATCGATCTGACGAACGCCGTGTTGAATTGACGCCCGTTTTGGCCGAGGCTTTTGCCCAATTGGGTTATGCCGGAGCAACCACCGCCAAACTGGCGGCGCATTGCGAGCTTGCAGAGAATCAACTTTACCGGTTGTGGTCGAGTAAAAAAGCAATGTTTTTGGCGGTGATTGACCACTTGTATGAGCAGCAGGCTCGGTGGTGGAAAGAACAACTTGAAGAGGGCGACCCCGCCACGGTGGTGGCACGCATTCTTGAAAAAGAAGGACGTGAACGCGGAAGCACAGGACTGCATCGCGTGTTGTTTGCAGGGTTGTCGGCCACAGAAGATGAAGAAATTCGCACGGCGCTTAAATCGATGTATCGCAGTTTTCACCGTTTTATTGCTGATTTGCTAAAGCAACACGCGAAGGCAAGTGGGGGCATCGGGCTTCAACCCGAGCTGGCGGCGTGGGCGCTCATTGGCTTGGGCACGGTGTCAAACATTGCCCGGGAATTGGATTTGTTTCCGGTGTCAACCCAACGCAAGTTGATGCGCGAGGCGGGGGAACCGTTGGCAGGCATCTGATGCAATGGGGTAGGTGTTTTAATGAGGTAGGTGCAAAACAAGTTTGGCTTGGCAGGTATCACAGCGGTTAAAAAGGATTAGATCACGATGGTTTCAAAAGTAGACATGGCACTTTTTTTAGCCTTGATGGCAGGGGCGATCGCTTTGATGGCCGGGGTGGGTGCCATGATCTGCTTGGGAGGACTTTCTACTGCTCGTCGAGAGCAAAAGAAATTGACTCTGAACTTTTTTCACATGAAACGTGAGTTCGAACGCGATTTGGCCGTGCTGCGCACGCAGGTGGATACGTTGGAGGAGCGTAAAACGGTGGGTATTAAGGAGCAAGAGGCGGGTGTTGATGCGTCTGCGTCCACCCTTGGGCCTGCGCTTCAGCCGGTCGTATCCAAATCCCAACCGCAACCGCAACAACCCCAACCTGAAGCATCGCCAAATGAAACAACCAAGAAAAACAACGATGCACCGCAGGTGAAGTCTGCTGCGGCTTCAAAATCGGCAAACATTAAACAAGCATCGTTGGTGCCTGAGGCAATGTCAAAACCTTCGGCAGCGTCATTGACCTCTACACTTCAATCTCAATCGCCTTCAAAGTCTTCAAGCCAACCTTCGAGTCAATCCTCACCTCCATCTGAATCCAAACCGTCCTCCAACTCTTCGACGCCGCGTAAACGGCGCAGCCTCGAAGAAGCACTTGGGGCCAAGGTGTTTGTGTGGGTGGGCGGCGTGGCCCTTGCACTGGCGGGTGCTTTTTTGGTGAAATATTCTTGGGAAAACCAGTTGCTGTCCGTGGGCATGCGATTGTTGATTGCCGCATTGTTTGGCGGTGCGATGGTGATCGCAGGAACATGGCTTGGGGATCGGTCGGCCCGGGTTTCAGCGGCGTTGGTGGCTGCAGGCGTGGCTGATTTGTACGGCGTGACGTTCGCAACGTCGAGCGTGTATCACTTTGTGGGGCCCACCTTTGGCTTTGTGTTGCTGGGCTTGGTCACGGCTTTGGCCGTGGTGCTTTCATTGCGTCATGGGCAGTTTGTGGCGCTGCTGGGTTTGGTGGGCGGATTTTGCACGCCACTTTTGGTGGGAGATGAGCGACCTGCGAGCGGGGCTTTGTTGGGCTATTTGCTGGTGCTTCAAATCGGATTGGTGGTGGTCACACGACAACGCGGGTGGATTGGGCTTTCAGCCGCAACGCTGGTGGGCAGTGTGATGTGGGGCTTGGTGCAGGCATTCACCGGCACGGGGCCTGAAGGCCGATTGATTGCAGGAACACTGGGCCTGGTGTCGGCGGCTATGTTTGTGCTTAATGCAGCGCGAATGCAAGCACGCGATGCGGCCGCGGGAAAAAACCGCCGGATGATTTCACCTTTTGGGTTGGCGGTGTCGGCCTTGGCGGCGGCGGGATCACTGCTGGGTATTGTGACAGTGCGTGGCGGCTATCAACCGCAAGAGCTGGCCATGGTGGGGCTTTTGGGCGCGGGGGCTTTGGCGCTGGCACGATTGGATCGACGCTACCTTGCGATTCCTTGGCTAACGCTGGGACTTAGCGCCGCCATGACTGTGGGCTCGCAGGCTTCGGCATCAGGCCACTCATTGATGCTTGTGTCGCTGGGTTTTTCAGCGCTTTATGGCATGGGCGGGTATGTCGCGTGTTGGGATCGCCGTCGTGTTCCGGCGGTTTCATTTGCCAGCTTGGCGGGGGTGGGCGGCATGTTGATGCTGCTGTTGGCCACAGGGTGGTCGCCCGAAAAATCTTTTTCGGTGACGTGGATGTTTGCCGCCGTGGCAGGTGTTTATGCCGCCATGGGATTTGCACGGGTGCGTCGTCGCCCATATGCCCAAGCGTCGGGACTGTTGCTACTTGCCGCCTTTGGCTCAGGCGCGGCGGCGATTGCAGCGGGCGTGGGACCGTTGTGGGCAGGCACGCACGGAAACGTTTGGGGTATTGCCACACTGGCCTTGCTTGCCGCCTTGGCCGCATGGACTTCGCGAACCACGGCCTTTCGACATCACGGATGGTGGGCGGTGGCAGGCTGCGCGTTGCCCGTGGCGCTAAGGCTTTTAAATCCTGTAGAACTTTGGTCGCACTTTGCCGTGGGCCAAGCAGGCGTTTCAGCATGGCATGTGACCGCCCTTTACGGCGTGTCGGTGGCGGGGTTGGTGGCCGCGGTGTCGGGGCTTGCCCCGCGCAATGCCAACCACCGTGGAATGCGTGATGCGTTGGGCGTGGCGGCCACGGTGCTTGCGACCATGGGCGCTGGCTTCGCATTATTCGCAGCGTTTAGCACACTGAACAACGCCATGGAAACCTCGTGGCTGCGATGGGTGGTGGCCCTTTTTGCAGCAGGCGGAGCCGTGGCCGCAGCGTCTTATGCTTGGGCGCGACATCAAGGGCTTTGCGCCACACAAAATGTTTCGTCGGCGGCGGCCTTTTTGGCAGGCGTGGTGGCGATCGTGGGATTGCCGTTGACCCAAGCGCCCCTTTTAGGAGCCGATTACCGCGTGGTGGGCGGCAAGGTGATTCATGAATTGTGGCTTGCTTATGCCGTGGCCGTGGCGGGGTTGTGGGCTTTGGGGTGGCAGCGCTTTGGAAACCCCAAAAAAACAGAATACACCCACGCATTGCAATCGATGGCATGGATTGTGGCCGCGTTGGGTGTCATGGCAATGGTGCGCCGGGCGTTTCAGGGCAGTGCCGCTTGGCCATTAACCCCAAGTGCAGGCGAATTGTCGATGCTGGAAATGTCGGCCCATGTGTCGGCCATGGCAACACTGTGCTTGCTGGCTTTGAGTCTCGGACGTTTGTGGCCCAAGGTGGATCCGGCTCGCATGTTGAGTGCCGGGGCACCTCAAGTTGCAATACTGTCTGCTGCGATGGGCGCCGTGGGGCTGGGCTTGATGAAAAACCCATTGTGGAGCCTTCAGGCCGTGGGCGGCGGATGGGGCTGGGGCCAATTGCTTTTTGCGTATGGCGTGCCTGCGATACTTCTTTTTGTTACCGCACATCAAATCATCCAACAAACATCGCTTGGCCACCGCGACACCCTGGTGGTGTATGTTCGCGCCGCGGCAGGCCTGCTCGCGGTGTTGGGAGCCATGCTTTTAATTCGCCATGTGTTCCACCAACCCGACCTGCGCATGCCCGCCGGATTTAAAGCATTGGGCAAGGCCGTCCCCCAGTCGGCACACATTGGATTTGGTGAATACGGAACCTACGCCATCGCGACACTAACGCTTGCCCTAGCCGGGGTGTGGTTTCGGCTGCCATGGTCGAAAGCCGCTCCCGCCGTGGCGATGGCAGGCACGGTGGTGGCCGTGGTGGGCGCCGGCGCTTTTGCAAACCCGCTTCATTTTGCAGAGCAAGTGGGCGATTGGCCCGTGTTCAACACCGTGCTCTGGGTGCTGGGCGGCCCCGCACTTCTGGCGACGTTGATCGCTTGGCGGCTTGATACAACCCATGAACGCATGGCCTCCTTTTTGTCAGGCGGAGCGATGACACTCGCCTTTGGCGTCATCACCCTGCTGGTGCGACAAGCCTTTGTCGGGCCATATCTCACCCTAGAATCCCAAGGGTTTGCGCCCGCCGAGTGGTACGCCTATTCGCTGGCATGGTTGGTGTTGGGCGGCGCACTGTTAGCCGCAGGCGTCATGACAGGCCGCCCCAGCTTGCGCTATGGATCGCTGGCCGTGTTGCTACTGGCCGTGGGCAAAGTCTTTTTACTCGACACCCGCCATTTGGACGGCCTTTTGCGAGCAGGAAGCTTCCTAGGACTGGGCCTAACGCTCATGGCACTGGGCCTTGTCTACCAACGCTTTGTGTTTGGAACAAAAGAGCCTGACGTGGATTGACCTCGCGGCGGATGCCCCATTCCTGGGGGCCTATTGGGGCCTATTGGGGCCAGGCACCTGAGATTCCCCGGGAGCTTCAATGAGGCCGCGCTTTTTCAAGCGCGGAAAGTTGAACATCGAAAAAATTACGCCCGGCGTTATGGTTGCTTCAATGAGGCCGCGCTTTTTCAAGCGCGGAAAGCTGGTACTGTCGCCGCTGGCCGCAGCTACGACATCGTGCTTCAATGAGGCCGCGCTTTTTCAAGCGCG
>JAZGFZ010000121.1:0-2606 GCA_036480015.1 Algisphaera sp.
CTTGCACCCAATGCACTTCGGACCACTTCAGAGAAGTTGGTCTCGGCGTAAGGGCCATTAAGCATGTTTGTGGCGTAGTCGGTTTCTTTAAACACCGAATAGACAAGATTGCCTTGATTGTCAAACAAAAAGATATCGTAATATGCAAATGAATTAAGAAACTGTCGAATCACCGGATGAAATTTCGCATGCTGCGTGTTGTAATCACAAACGGTTTCTGCCGCGTCCAATTCAAGCTTGCTGCCCACGGGGTGGGGGTTGTCAGCGATGTACCACTGCTGCAACACACGGGCCTGAGCCAATGTGGGGGTGTAAGCCGCAGAACCCCGGAAGGTTTCGCCATTTTCTTCAAGACCAGGGCCAAAGTGTTTTTTAAAATAATCCGCCATGGCATGAGCGGCTTGTTCACTCATCTGCCCGTCATGATCTTCCAACTCAGCGGGCAAGCTTGCAAACGCTTCAGAAAATGAAGCCGTGGCCTCACCGATCATGAGGTTGCCACTAAAGTTTAAAATCTGCTCGTGAATGACATGGAAGTAACCCTCGGCTTCATGACGACGGCCATCCACGATACCTTCAAGCCCACGGGCTTGTTGCTCAACCAATGCATCACTCGCACGGTTGTAGGCAATCGTGCCCACCACGGCAATACCCGTGAGTGTCGACAAACACGAGAGAAGAATCACATTCAAGGCAAGTGTGAATCGAGACCGCAAGCACCAAAAGGTGGCGATGAATGCAAGACAGGCGATACAGACGGCGACAAAAAGCATGACGAAAGTCCAAAAAAGGGAAGGGGCAAGCCGAAACCTCCGGCCACATGAAAGGCCATCGGTGTCATGAATGCCAAGAATGAGCGGCAATCCAAGAGATGTAACCCCACGCGAAATTCGGACGTTGTGAATTGATTCGTTATCGGGAGCATCCCGCGAACAGGCCGCGTCAAAATGATTTGAGCACGGTGATTTGCCGAAAATACTTCTATATGAACAAGGCGTCGATGCCTTTTGAGAAACCGCTTAGAACCACACGACATGCCAAACCCACTTCCCCCTTCATCTTCTGCGCTGTCCGTGCCCCAAGGGACGATGCGCCGTGTGTTGATCGTGGATGACTCCGTAACCATTCGCACCGCTCTCAAACTTTTAATCGGCAAAGAACCCGGCTGGGCCGTGGCGGGCACCGCGGCCGATGGCGAGCAAGCCGTGGCTCAAGTGCGCGAGCTCAGTCCCGACGTGGTGGTGATGGACTATGAAATGCCCGTCATGAATGGCCTACAAGCCATTAAGGCACTGCGGCTCTTTAGCAAGGTGCCGGTGGTGGTGCTTTCAGGCCACACGCCACAAGCATCGCGATCAGCCATCGATCTTATGCATGCAGGGGCGTCCGATGTGATGTGCAAAAACCCAGATGGCCCCATCAAAGGAATCGATGCGTTGCAGGAGCCCTTAATGCAACGCTTAAACGCGTTGACCGATGCCAAATTCAGAACTCCCAATGCCCCGTCCAGCCCCCCGCCTATCAATGTGTGCAACCCCCATGCCTCACACGCTCAGTTGATGGTTGTGGGATCAAGTACCGGCGGCCCCCCCGCACTCGAAGCCTTCTTAAAAGGCCTTGCGCCATCAATGACGGCCCCGGTGGTCATTGCCCAGCACATGCCCGAAACCTTCACCGCCGCCTTGGCCGAGCGCCTTAACCAACGTGGAACCCGCTCAACCTGTTTGGCTGCCCACGGCATGGTTTTACAACCCGAAACCGTTTATGTGGCGCCTGGCGGACAACACACCCAGGTGTGCCGTGGCCTGAATGGACAATTCAAACTTTCCATCGGCCCCGAACCCATCCAAGCCATCTATCGTCCCAGTGTGGACGCATTGTTCTCATCCGCGGCACAATGCGCAGGCGCCAACCTTGTGGCCGCTGTGCTCACGGGCATGGGAGATGACGGCATGCGTGGCTCACAAGACATTGTGGCCCAAGGTGGAAAGGTCGTGGCTCAAGATGCCGAAAGTTGCGTGGTGTACGGCATGCCCAAGGCTGTAATTGAAGCCAACTTGGCTTCCGCCACCATGCCCCCCCAAGACCTCGCCCAATGCCTTAGCCACATTGCCCTTCGCGCGGCATAACAACGCAAAATCGGTTGATGAGGTCGGGTCGTAATCGGTCACGCTTTTTATATTGCTGTGGTCGCGAACATGTTCGCGCTTTGCATCCCAAGGCAAACACGAAGTTTCGAAGGCTCAAAGACACGAAGGAAAGCGAAGCATGAACCGCCAAGTTGCCGTAACCGTTCACGGTTTTTGTTCGAGGATGTATCGCAAAGAAGCTTTACGCCAAGACGCCAAGACGTGGAGACGCCAAGAAAGACAGGGAATAAGCCTGACGGCTTCTTAGTCTTTTCGCTCAGCCTCCGATTCACCCAAAACGCCTTTGCTTGAAGAAACGGCTGTAAGGCGTCGCGATTGTCTTACGTGTCACTTCAAAAAGAGCCTCTCCACCTGGCACTGAATATCGCACGCATGCCAAAGAACAAAAGTGTTCTTGTTGGCTTTCTTGTCTTCCTTGGCGCCTTGGCGTCTCTGCGTCTTGGCGTCTTGGCGTAA
>JAZGFZ010000122.1:0-18023 GCA_036480015.1 Algisphaera sp.
AACGGCAAAGCCTTGTGGTTACGCAACAACGGGTCCACGGTGGTGAGTCAACTGGTGGACACGGTGGCGGTGATTTTAATCACCCATTATTACGCCCACGCCTTGCCCATTGCGCAAGATCGACCCGTGATGGGGCAGTTGTTGTTGTTCATCGCCACGGGCTACGCCTTTAAGCTGGCCATCGCATTGTTGGATACCCCGCTGGTTTACCTTGCCGTGGCAATCCTTAAGCCCTATTTGCGTATTGATCCGACAAAGGTGGGGGCCGATGGGCCGCCGACAGTGCGTGCAACACCCTCCGCAGCGCAAAAGAGCGAAGACGAAACCTTAGGTGTTTTTAGAAGGCCTGAAGAGCCGTCGATTTTTCGGGAGTGACCCTTTGGAATGGTTTAGATTGAGATGAACAAGCGAGCATCCAAAGCAAGCCTGCGTGCAGCCTGTCGTGAACGTCGTCGGTTGTTGCCCGCGGCAGAACGCCAGCGGGCGGAGCAAGCCATTGCGGTGGCGGTGGGGTCTCTTTCTGAATTGAGCGTGCCCAAGGCCGATGGCGGTGTGTTGGCCTACGCCGCCATGGGCAGCGAGGTGTCCACGCAAAAGATTATGAATGAACTGTGGGCCACGCGGCACCGCGTGGCCTTGCCGCGTGTGATGGATGCGGGACAAGGCCAAATGCAGGCGGTTTGGATTGAACAAGGCGCTGTGCTGGAGTCTGGCCCCCACGGCACATGGGCTCCGCCTTTGGGGGTGGTTTTGAACCCTGATGTTGACCCGCCCACCGTGGTCTTGGTGCCCGGCGTGGCTTTTTGCCCGCAAACAGGCATGCGTTTGGGCCAAGGCGGAGGGTTTTACGACCGCTACCTTGCCCGCGTGCCCAAGGCCCTTGTGGTGGGGTTGGCCTTTGCCACGCAATGCGATGAGGCCGTGGCCGGGTTGGCCCAGCCCCACGATCGCGGGGTGGATGTGCTGGTGACCGAGGCGGGCGTGCGGCGTTTTTCTCCTGCGTCGTCTGCGTCCGCTCCGTCATCTTTCGAGCATTAGCGTGAAGCCGAGTGGGCCTTGAGTTCTTCTAACTTCGCAACAAACGCATCACGATCGGTGGGCAGGTTCACCCATGTGCGGGTGAGCCCCGCCAACAGCATGGCATTGCCCAACTCAAGGCTGTGAATCATCTCGGTACCGGGGGCAATCAAATCATTTTGCGCCCCTTTTTTGAGAAGTGTTTCAATGAAGTTGCGTGTGATGGCCTCGTGCTCAAGATTTTCACCGCCGGGCTGGAGGGTGATTTTGTCGGCAGGTGCATGCGCAAAGCCATCGTTGCTGCTTTGTGTGAAGTCGCTCACCGGTTCATGGTTGCGGTGATAGACCAGTGTTTCATTTTCGACAATGAGCGTTCCGTGATCGCCCACGATTTCCAAGCGATTGACCCCCGGGGTTTGGCCCGTAGACGTGCAAAAAGTGCCCGTCGCACCATTGGGAAACTCAAGCAGTGCAGTCACGTCATCTTCTACCTCAATGTCGTGATGTTTTCCCAAACCCACCGTGGCGGTAAGTCGACTGGGCATGCCCACAAACCATTGAAGCAGGTCTAAATTGTGTGGGCACTGGTTGATTAAAACGCCGCCGCCTTCGCCCGCCCACGAGCCGCGCCACCCTCCCGAGTTGTAGTAGTTTTGGCTGCGAAACCAATCGGTGATGGTCCACGACACACGCACCAATTCGCCAATGGAGCCATCGGTGCAAAGACGCTTGACCGCTCGCCAGTCGGTTCGATTGCGTTGGTTAAACATGCCCGCAAAAAGAAGGCCAGAATGTTTTTTTTGAGCAGTGTGGTAGGCGTCGTTGAGTTTTTCGGCATCAAGCGCCGTCACCGCCACAGGTTTTTCGCACAACACATGAATCCCCGCATCAAATGCTTGGGCCGCATAAACAGGATGGGAATCATGGGGGGTGGCAATAAACAATGCGTCGATTTGCCCCGACGCAATCATGTCGTGCCCATCATCAAACAGGGCCGCATCGTGTTCTTGGGCAATGGGCTTAAGCTTTTCAGTTTGCCCATCAGCCACCGCAGCAAGTTTAAGCCCGTTGATCTTGTCGTAATAACCAAGGTGCAAGCCCGCAATGCTGCCAGCCGCGCCAACCAAACCAAGTCGTATGTCTGCCACGTCATGCTCCAAATAGGAAGTGGGGGTTGTGTGTGAAGGGAAAGTGAATATCTTAAGCCGAGTCGGCGTCGGGGAGGGGGGGGGGAAGTGTCTTGCGTTGGTTGAGGAATTGTCGGGATCAGATTGATCGCGATTCTCTTGCTTTAATGTCTTGCTTCGTGCCTTCGGGCCTTCGACACTTCGTGTTTGCCTTGGGGTGTTGGACACGGGAATGACCACGGGTTGGGTCGTTGGCTTTTCGTTGAGTAGTCTAAGGCAGCGCCTCACGCAAAGGCGCGAAGACGCAAAGGGGGAGCCTTGCTTGCATGCCGGGTTTATTTTTGGGTATTTCGATGCTGTGGGGATGGGCCCTGCGGGCCTTTGGCTCGGGCGGGGTTGGACATCCCCCAACGGAAAATCGGGGGTGTGAGCTAGAAATTAGGCGTTGGCGTGCTGTTAGGGGGTGTTTTTCCTGGGGGCTGATACGAACGGGAGGCGGCTGCGTGGTAACCTGCTCGGTTGAGCTTTTGAGGCATTGCCCTTGTTTGGATGCCTGCTTTGTTTCCCCCGATGGATTTGCCATGTTTGAGCACGTTAAGGCCGCGGCCCCCGACCCCATTTTAGGTTTGAGTGAGGCCTTTGGCCGTGATGAGCGGCCGGGCAAAATCAATTTGGCGGTGGGGGTGTTTAAAGATGCTCAGGGGCGTACGCCGGTGCTTGAGTCGGTGCGCGGGGCTGAACGGCGGTTGGTGGAAGAAGAGCAAACCAAAAGTTACATGCCCATTGGCGGCTCGCCTGCGTTTGCGGCCGCGGCTCGCGGGTTGCTTTTGGGGGCGGATCACCCCTTGTTGGAGGCGGGCCGCGTGGTCACGTTTCAAACCCCCGGCGGCACAGGGGCGTTGCGGGTGGTGGGTGACTATTTAAAGCAAAACCATTTTGGGGCAACGTTGTGGGTGAGTGATCCCACGTGGGCCAATCATCACGGCATTTTTGGTGCGGCAGGCCTTACGGTGAAGCCTTATCCCTATCTTGATCCTGAAACCAATGGGCTTAACATTCAGGCCATGTTGGGTGCGGCCCAAGGCATGAAAGAGGGCGATGTGTGGTTGCTGCATGGCTGCTGCCACAACCCCACGGGTGTTGATCCCACGCCCGACCAGTGGGCTCAAATTGCAGCGGCGGCGAAGGCTTACGGTGTGCTGCCGTTGGTGGACTTTGCTTACCAGGGCTTTGGCGCAGGGCTTACCGAAGACGCCACAGGCTTGCGCATTTTGGCTGAGACTTGTCCAGAGCTTTTGGTGTGTTCGAGCTATTCCAAAAACTTTGGTTTGTATCGCGAACGCATCGGGGCGCTTTCAATTATCGCAGCCGACGCCGACACGGCGAACCGCGTGGGCAGTCAAGTGAAAACGTCGATTCGTCGTAACTATTCCAACCCGCCTGCGCACGGCGGCGAGGTGGTCCGGATGATTTTGGAAGACCCGGCCCTTCGCACGCAGTGGGAGGCCGAGCTAACGGCCATGCGTGAGCGCATTCAAACCATGCGAACGGCGTTTCAAGCCGGTTTGGACGAACGGGATGTGTCTCTTTCGGCCAGTGGTAATGGTTTTGTGAGCCAGCAAAACGGCATGTTTACCATGAGTGGTTTGAATCGGTCGCAGGTGGACCAATTGCGTGAAGATCACGCCATTTACATTGTGGGTTCGGGTCGCATCAACGTTGCGGGCATAACGCCAGACAACTTGGGCACGCTTTGCGATGCCATTGCCGCTGTCACGGACGCTTGATGTTGAATGCCCGTCGTTTTATCTGACTGTTCATTGCCAACGCTTAACCTTTTTAGAACCATGCACGAAAACATTCCCGCCATTCTCACTGGTTTTACCAAACGCATCGCCGAAATGAGCGACGCTTTGCGTGTGGACGAAAAGGCTGCCAAGCTCAAAGAGTTGGAGGTCAAAATGGGCGACGCAGGCTTTTGGGACAACCAAGACAAGGCCAATGCGGTGATTGATGAGTTGAAAACAATTAAGGCGCAAATTACCCCGTTGCAAGAGGCTACGGTCACGGTGGAAGATGCGGTGCTGTTGTGGGAGATGGCTTCTGAGGCGGACGACGACGAAAGCAAGGCTGAGGTGGATGGTCAAATTGATGGGATTGAAGTCAATTTAGAGAAGCTTGAAACAGCATCGTTGTTGAGCGGGAAGTATGACGCACGCAACTGTTACATCACCTTGCAGTCGGGCGCAGGCGGCACCGAGGCTGACGATTGGTGCGAAATGCTCACACGCATGTACTTGTATTACTTTGAGAAACAAGGCTGGGACACCAGCGAGTTCAGCAAAACCCACGGCACCGAGGCGGGGTTTAAAGAAGTGACGTTGTATGTGAAGGGCCCCATGGCCTATGGCTACCTTACCAATGAGGCGGGCACCCACCGTTTGGCTCGCGTGAGCCCGTTTAATGCTGAGGGCAAACGGCAAACCAGTTTTGTCACGGTGGAGGTGGTTCCTGAATTCCCTGACACGGGCAAGGTGGAGCTTGACGATGCCAAACTTGAAGCCACGCAGTTTGCGCGGTCATCAGGCCCTGGCGGTCAAAACGTGAACAAGGTGGCCAGTGCGATTCGGTTGGTGTACCGCTACGACGAAAAAACCACCCTTACGGTGGTGTGCTCGGTGGAACGCAAGGCCGAGCAAAACCGAAAAATCGCCACCAATCTGATGAAGGGCAAAGTGGAGCTGCTCGAAGAGCAAAAACGCGCCGCCGAAATGGATGCCGCCACGGGCGGATCGGTGGATCGCGGCTGGGGCAGTCAAATTCGAAGCTACGTTTTTTACGACAACCGCGTGAAAGACCACCGCACCAATTACGAGGTGGGCAACCCACAAATTGTGTTGAACGGTGAGCTGCAAGGGTTTATTGATGCCGAGCTGCGGCGCAAGGCGAAGTTGAAGATGGCTGCGAGTTGAGTGGGGTGTGGTTTTAAGTCAAGGCGTCAAGGCAAACGCGAAGGCTCGAAGACGCAAAGACACGAAGAAAGGCACGCGTGTTTTTTTGAGGGGCTTGGTTAGTTGAAATAAATCGCTAGAAAATTAAGGGTTTCCCCTTTCTTTTCTGGTTTTAATGCGGATAAAAAGCCGTAGGTCGTTATCTTTTAAAGGATGGTGGTGTGTGGGTTGCGATGTTTTTTGGCGTGCAGATTTTGTTTTTTGCCGCGAAGGTTTTTTGTGGTGTATGAAGGAGTATGGCAAATGTGTTTTTCGCAAATCGTTTCCCCCGGCAATCGGGTTTGGGATGGCAAGGCCGCGGCGGTGTCATGGCGTGGGGGAACAATGTGGGGCATTGTCTTTGCAGCCCTGTTGTTTTCGACACCTGTGTGGGCCGCGCATTTTGATTTTGATGTGGTGTACCTCGGCAACGATTTGACGGAGCTTGCTCCGGAGAGCAATGAGCCGATAGGCACGTCGCTTGTTCCTAGCGATACGTTTCAATGGACGTTGACTTCGGCCGACGATCGCTTTTGGTTGGTGGAAACCGCGGGCAATTTTTTTCCTTTGGCCGGATTGCAGGTGAATGAACAGGGGGATCGGATTGGAGACTTTGATCTTGTGTTGCGAAACGATGGGCTTGATGTGTTTGAATTGAGTGAAACGGGCGCTTTGAATTCAAAAGTTCACATTGGGACCAACACGGTGGCCTTGCCAGAGGGGCTGGCATTTGATGAAATGTCCCTCTTTTACACATTGGTATCGGCGGTCACGGTTCCACTCGACGACGACGAAGGTGATGGTGGCGGCGGTGGTGCGTTTTTTCCAGAGGATGTTTCGACCACATTGAGGAGTCGCGTGCCTATTTTTGGGGCGCCTGAGAACAATCAATTTTCACCTGGAATTGTGTATTCAGTTCCTGAGCCCAGTGCGCTGATGCTGGCAGGTGCGGGGTGTTTGGCCTTGATGCGACGGCGAATGAAATCGCGCTGAGTGGGTTGAATTTGAAACCAAGGGTTCTTTTAGATAGAGACCTCGCAGGTGGCCGACGGCTTCCTGCGAGGTTTTTTAGTTTTGTGTTTGAAAAAGACAGTCGCGTGTTTGAGTGAGCGGCGTTCTGTGAGGTATGTGTCTTTTTCTGTGTCATTTTCACCTTGTGGTGAAGCCGTTTTTGTTTCTCTTCAACCCAATGCCCTGCATGGGCCGATAAGTCTAATCACGCCACCTTTGGGGGCGACCTGCGCTCACTGTGAGTGCTGTGTTGTTCTTGTGGGTTTTGTGTTACTGATCCCATGGCTAAGACACCCTCCACTTCATCACCTATTGCTTCGCGTTCTGCGGGGTCGGGGGTGGCGTGGTCGCAGTTGTGGCAGTTGCCGGTGCTTGGGGTGGGACTGTTGATGCTGGGCTTGGGGGTGTATTTGGCCAAGCCGGTGATTGTGCCCACGAAGTACGGCGAGCGTTTGGATGTGGTGGAGCAGTATCTTGTTGCAGAGAATGTCGAAGAGGCACGAACGCAGTTGAATGCGTTGGCGGAGTTGGGGGTGACTCAGCGTGATCGGCCGATTCGGGCGCGGTATCGGCAGTATTTGGGCGATCACGATGCGCTGGAATATGACCGGGTGTACCCCGTGCCGGTGAATTCGCCCGGAAGCACGGCGTCGTTGGAGCAAATTGACGAGCATTATGCAACCGCGCGTGATTTGGGTCGCACGTTGGACGATTCTTCAAAAGTACGTTGGGCACAGGCGTTGGTGCGGCTGGGGCGTGATGGCGATGCACTGGCGGTGATTGAGGGCATGGGCGATGGCGGGGTGATGGCCCGTTATGAAACACTGCGGGGTTTGATTGAGCGGCATCGTCAACGGCTGGGGGCGTTTGGCGGTGAAGGCGAAGGTGGCGACGCGAGTGTTTCGGCTGCGGCATTGGCTCGGCTGACCGATCGTTTTGAAGACGCATTGCGGGTGGACACGAACGACGCGCGGCGTCATCGTCAGCGGCAGTGGCTGGTGTCGGTGCGTGCGCAGGCCTATTTGGATGCCCATGATCCGCACCGCGGGGTTGATTACATCAACCGTGAAACCCAGCGATTGCGTGCGGCAGGGGCCCAAGATGACCCACGGTTGGTCACGTTGTTGGCTGCGGCATATCAAGATGCGGCAGAGTATGAAAACGCACAGCGTTTGTACGCCTTGGCGCAACAAATGTTGAACGATGGTGATCCGCTGAACGCACGCGTTTTCTTGGGGCAGGCCGAGCTTGAATTGGCCTTGGGGGGCGATGGTTATGACGATCGTGCCCGGGCGCTGTTTACCCGCGCGGTGCGCGATTTTCCATTGGGAGAGGTTTACATTGATGCGCTGTTGGGGCAAGCCCACAGCGAGGCCATGCAACGCATGGTGGCCGATGCGATCGAGCATTTTGGACTGGCAATTGACCAGTTGGTGGAATCCACTCCTGCGTGGGATCCACGGCGAAAGATGGCCATTGACCGCATTGCGGGGCATGTTGATTTGGCGATTGATTTAGAAGCATATGGCGACGCGCTGGATTATTTGGCGTTGCTTAAGCCGTTGTTTGGGGGCGGTGACACATTGTCGCCACGCATGCTGAATCAATTTGCTGAAATTCACGCCAATCGAGCTCAGCAATACATGGATCAGGCCCAAGCGTTGGATCCGCGTGCATGGGCGGGCCCAGGCGAGCCGCCTGAAAATGCCCGGCGTACGGCATTTCAAGAAGCGGTGTTTCATTTCACGCAAGCGGCCGACTATTACCGTCGCCATGCTGCGGCGGTGACGGTGATTGACGACGAGGGCTATGGGGAATCGTTGTGGCAAGCGGCAAAGAGTTATGACCGTGCCGAAAAGTGGGATCAAGCGATTGACGTGTATGGCGAGTACGTGGCCAATCGGCCAGGTGATGGAGATGGGCGGCAGCTTGAAGCCCGCCACCGTTTGGGCTTGGCTTATTTGGCCGATCGCCAATATGTTGCTGCGGCCGATGTGCTTGAAACATTAAGTGACGAAAACCCCAGCAGCAATTGGGCGTATGCCTCGTTGGTGCCGATGGCTCATGCGTTTCGTGAAACCGAGCGTGAAGACAAAGCCTTGCGTGTATTGCTTTCGGTTGTCGACGGGCATCCGGGGATTCGTCCTGAATCAGACATTTACCGCGATGCGCTGATCGATCTTTCTCGCTTGTATTACGATCGCGGCCAAGACGATTCGATTTACTTTGCCAGTGCCATTGAACGTTTGGCCACCGCGGTGGAGCGCTACGGCGTGACCGATCGTGGGCCTGAATTGCGTTACATGCTGGCCGATGCCTTGCGGAAAAGCTCAGGTGGATTGCGTCGCAGTGCAGGGGATTCCAGCAGTGAACGTGAGCGGGTGACCTTTAAAAACGAAGCCGATGATCGCTTGCGGCAGGCGGAGGTGTATTTTGACCAGGTGATTACCGAGTTGGAAGCTCGTTTTGCCGATGCCCGCACCGATTTGGAAATGCTTTATTTGCGAAACGCCTATTTCTTTAAGGCGGATTGCGCTTATGACCGCGAAAACCATGGACTGGCCATCGAGCGCTACCGCGAAGCCGCCCAGCGTTTTAGTGATCATCCCGCAGCCTTGGTGGCTCAGGTGCAAATTGTGAATGCCCACTGCGCTTTGGGCCAATTTCCGCAGGCCTATGTGGCCAATCAAAATGCGTTGTATCGCCTAAGTCAAATGCCCGACGAAGTGTTTGATCGCCCCGATATGCCCATGACCCGGCGGCATTGGGAAGATTGGCTGCGATGGAGCAATGAATTGAAGCTGCTCGACAAGCCCAGTCAGAGTGCCGCGGTTTCGGGGTGATCGGCTCTTTTAATCTATTTTTGAAAAGCAGCAGCCGAAATCATGTTGGCGTTGGGGTTTTTTCATCTTCTTTGGGCTCAAAAGCAAGGCACACTTGGCTTTAGATGAAGATGCTTTTGCGCAGTTTTGGCCGAGCGTGTGGTCAAAACTCACGGTTGTGCGCAAGCTTTGCCGATAGCCCCGATAACCGAATGGGCATGATGCCTGTTCGCGCGACGCCCTACCGCTTAGCGAAAGAAGGTCAGGATGACCGTTTCTCACACAAACAATGACGATGTGTCTCGCCCCTCGCTCCCTGACGACGCCAAACATTTGGTGGGTTTGTTAACGCGGCAGCGCGATCTTTATCAAGAACTCAGCGGGCTTAGTGCGCGGCAGCAAGAATTGATTGACACGGGACGCACTGAAGCGTTGTTGGGTGTGCTTACGCAGCGGCAGGCGTTGATTGATCAGTTGACAACGTGCAATCAAGAGGTGGCTCCGCTGCGTAGTCGGTTAAGCGACATTGCTGCGGGGGCGTCTGAGTCGGTGCGGGTTATGATTCGCGAGCGGGTGGATCAGGTGCAGTCGCTTTTGCAAAAAATCATTGAACGTGATGAGGCTGATCGGGTCAGGCTTGAGGCGTCGCGGTCGCGTGTGGGTGATGAAATGAAGCGTGTGAATGCGGCGCCCGCAGCGGTGAATGCCTATCGGGCTTCCGCTTCGGCGGCTTCTGTGGGTGGACGTTTTACGGATGCGCGAGGCTAAAGAATGACGATTGCAGCTTCGCCCATGACTGAACTTTCGCCGGCTTCCAAGCCGGTGTTGGCGCCGCAAGATCTCGCAGAGGTGTTGCAGGCGTATTCGGCTGTGGCGGAGCGTCTGCAAGAATCGCATGAAACCTTGCAGGGTGAGGTGCAGCGGTTGCAGGATGAGTTGGTGCGTAAGAACGAACAATTGGAACGAGGTAAGCGGCTGGCGGCATTGGGTGAAATGGCAGCCGGTATTGCCCATGAAATTCGCAATCCGTTGGCGGCCATTCAGCTTTATATCGAGATGATTCGTGAAGATGTGGCGACGGAGCATGCCGCAGCGCCACGGCAGCTTTTGGCGGGCGCGGTGGGGCACAGTGAGAAAATTGCCGATGCCGTGTGCGGATTGTCGGGCATTGTGAATGATGTGCTTAGTTTTTCGCGCACGATTGATCCGGTGGCTCGGCCGTTGGATGCGGCGGCGGTGTTAGAGCGGGCTGTGGCGGCCCAGCGGCCGGTGTTGGATGCTGCCGGCGTGATGGTTGAAACGTGTGTTGAATCGCCCGCGTTGTTTGCCGATCCTGATTTGCTTCACCGGGTGTTGTTGAATTTGGTGCGTAATGCGGCCGAGGCGATGGCGGACAGTGAACGTGTGGGTGTGCCGAATGATATGGCGGGTGATGTACCCAGAGTGCTTACGCTTTCGATTTTGGGCGGCGTGTTAACGGTGGCGGATACGGGGCCGGGCATTGACATGGCGGCGGTGGGGCGTATTTTTAATCCGTTTTTTACGACCCGTGGGAGTGGCACGGGTTTGGGCTTGGCCATTGTGCATCGCATTGTGGATGGGCATGGTGGTTCGATTGCCGTGCGTAACCGTGAGCCTGAATCGGGGTTTGATGGGACGAGCGGTGGGGCGATATTTACACTTCAATTTCCCTTGGAAGCCCCTGAATTGGGTTTGATGGAGCAAAGATGAGTACTAAAATTCTTGTGGTTGATGACAAGCAGATGATGCGCGACTCGGTGGCGGCGACGTTGCAGCGTGCAGGCTTTGTGGTGGTGGTGGCCAATGGCGGCGAGGCGGCGTTGCCTTTGATTGCCAGGCACAAGCCTGCAGTCGTGGTGACCGATTTGAAAATGCCTGGGATGGATGGTTTGGCGTTGCTAAGTCATTTGGCTGAGGCGGATCCGGATCTGCCGGTGGTGTTGATGACCGCTTATGGCAGCATTAATGATGCGGTGAGTGCGATGAAGTCGGGGGCGTTTGATTTTGTGCAAAAACCCTTTGAGGGTGACCAATTGGTGATGGTTGTAAAGCGTGCAGTGAAGCACCGCCAGCAGGTCAAGGCATCGGCGGCGCCGCGGCCCATGGTCGTTTCATCGACGGGGCATGCGGTGGCGGCTCCGGTTTCAGCGGTGGAATCGCCTGCGTTGGTGGGGGATTCGTCGGCCATGCAGGCGATTGGTCAGCAAATAGAGCAGATTGCCCAGTCGGATCACACGGTGTTGATTCAGGGGGCATCGGGCACGGGCAAAGAGGTGGTGGCTCGTACATTGCACGCGCGTTCGCCTCGGGCGGGACAGGTGATGTTGTGTTTGAACTGCGCGGCGTTGTCGAGTGCGTTGCTGGAAAGTGAATTGTTTGGCCATGAAAAAGGAGCCTTCACTGGAGCTGATAATTTGCGTAAGGGCCGTTTTGAATTGGCTGATGGCGGTACGTTGCTGCTGGATGAAATCAGTGAAATTGGGCCGGGCCTTCAGGCCAAGCTTTTGCGGGTGCTGCAAGAAGGTCAGTTTGAACGTGTGGGGTCGTCGGCTACGCGGCAGGTGGATGTGCGGGTGATTGCCACGACCAATCGAGATTTAACGCGCAGCGTGGCCGACGGAAGTTTTCGCCAAGACTTGTATTACCGTTTAAATGTGTTGCCGTTGGTGTTGCCGCCTTTGTGTGATCGGGCGGGCGACGTGGCGATGCTTGCAGGTTATTTTTTAAAACAAGCATCGACGCGAAGTGGTGGTGGGGCGAAGGTGTTTGATCGCGATGCTCTGGCAGTGTTGACGGCTTATCACTGGCCTGGCAATGTGCGTGAACTTCAAAATATTTGCGAACGGGCAAGTGTGTTGGCGTCGAGTGAAACGATTACCGCAGGGCTTATCCAGCCTTGGTTGTTAACGCTTCCATCTCAGCGGTCGCGCACAGGAGCAATGGGCTCGGCCATTCCTGCACCGGCGGAGTTGTCTGATGTCACGACACCTTATGCGGCGCTTACCCCAGCGGCGGATGCGGGAAGTCCGGTGTTGCAAGCGCCTGAGCAGGGGGCGATGTCTGCATCGACGGTGGGGCACGCGTCTGTGGCTGTGTTAAGTGAAGTGCCCACGGCGGTGTTAAATGGGGCTCCTGCTGCGATTAAGCCGCTTGAAGAAATGCAGCGAGAGCAAATTGTTCAAACCTTAGAGCGGTTTAATGGAAATCGCACGCACACGGCCAAGGCCTTGGGCATTGGTGTTCGCACGTTGGGTTTGAAAATCAAGAAATGGAAAGAGATGAATCTCGTGTCCGCCACGCTTTAGGTTGCAGTGAGGTGTGAATTTTGCGCAGGTGCGCAAGAGATGCGCGGGTGCGAGATGAGGTGGTGTGGTGTTTTTGAAGGATGCTTTTTGGCACGCTGCTTGCGGTAGGTTCCTTTCGGTGGGCCGTTTGCCCTTGCTCTTTTGTTTGTGTTTGTTCCCTCGGTCCCTGTGAAGCTCATGATCCAAGGTCTTTTTCAATCTGGCAGTTTGGCTGTGACTGAGAAGTTGGTTCAGTTTACGGGTGCGCGACACGCGGTGATTACGCACAACATTGCCAACCTTTCGACGCCGCATTTTCGACCGCGTGACTTGGATCCCAAGGCTTTCCAGACGCAATTGGCCAAGGCTGTGGATGAGCGGCGTACACGGCTTGCCCGTGGGGCGGGAGGGCGTGATTTGAGAATGAAAGATTCTCGGCAGGTTAAAAATGGCCCCAATGGCTTGGAAACACGTCCTGAAACGCTGGACGAAAACATTCTTTTTCATGACCGTAACAACCGCGACTTGGAACGCACGATGCAGGACCTTGCTGAAAACACCATGGCCCACACGGCGGGCCTGGAGCTTTTGAAAAGTGATTTTGAAATTTTAAAAATAGCGATTCGCGGACGCGTTTGAGCTTAATGTTTTTCTTGGCGGATGCCTGATAACTGTGAGATACCTATGTTTGGCGCTTTAGACACCTCAACCTCTGCTTTGATTGCCCACCGTACACGGATGGATGTGATTTCGGCGAACTTGGCAAATGCCAACAGCATCGACGACGGGCATGGCAACAATGTGCCTTTCCGCCGTCGGTTGGCGATTCTTTCTCCGGGTGAAAGCGGCAGCGTTGCGGGGCGTAATCGGTCGGGTGTGCATGTGCGAGAAATTGAGCTGGATCCCTCGAACTTTCGCAAGGCGTATGAGCCGGATCATCCTTTGGCAGATGATGCGGGTTATGTGAGTTACCCGAACATTGATCCCATGACGGAACAAATCAACGCCCTTGAAGTGGCCCGTGCCTATGAGGCTAATATTCAGGCTGCTGAAGCGACCAAAACCATGATGCAGGCGGCTCTAAGGCTTTTGGCTTAAATGTTTTTTGCTTAGTCTTTTAGCTTTCCTTGGCACTTTTGACCTTTTAAACCCCTTGTTTTTCTCATGACCGACCCACTTGGCCTTGTTTCTGGAGTCTCTGGACCCTCCCCGATTTTTCCGGGCGCGAAGGGGCCTTCCGCGCCTGCTGGGGTGCAGGGGCCTGGATTTAAAGATGTGCTGATGGAAAATCTTGAGCAGGTCAATCGCTTGCAAGAGGATGCGGCGGGTGCGATTGAAGATTTGGCCACCGGCCGCCGCGGCGATGTGGATGGCGTGATGATTGCCAAGCAAAAGGCAGACGTGGCGTTTCAAATGCTTGTTCAGGTGCGTAATACGTTGATGGATGCGTATGACGAGGTGAAGCAGATTCGTGTGTGAGGCGGGCCGTTAGCAAATAGCAGTTAGCAAGATGTAAGCGGATTAAGGGGGGCGTTTGGCGGTTGTGTGGCTATGGCGGCATGAATTGGGTGTGGGTGACGAAAAAATCGACTTGATGGGGGCTTGCGTCCGATAGAAGCGTTCGAGTGAGCTTGTGGGTTCACTTGGGTTTGAGCGTCGGAGACGCTTGTGTCTGGTACATCGTTCATGAAGAACGGCTTTGGACAGGTCAACGAAATGGATTTCGCTCGAAAATACTGGACCACGATTCGCGCTCAGGCGGAGTCTTTGCCATTGACCACCAAGCTTTTGATTGGGGCGTTGGTGATTATTTTGGCGGGGGTGGCGGGTTTGGGGGTGCTTTATGCGGGGAAGCCTCAAACGGTGCCGATTAGCGCTTTTGCAGGAAGCCGATCTGAAGAGGTGATGTCGCGTTTGGGCGTGGCGGGCATTGAAGCCGAATTGAAAAATGGCTCGGTGTATGTGCCCACCGGTCAGCAGATGGATGCGATTGCGCTTTTGGCCCGTGAAGAATTGTTGAGTGAAAATGCATCGTCGGCTTTTGCGGCGGTGACGGGCAACCCGTGGGAAACGGATTCGCAGGGCGATCGCAAGTATCTTTTGGCGACGCAAAATTATTTGGCGGCGGTGGCCCGAAAATTTAGTGGTGTTCGTAGTGCCGAGGTCATCATTGCGCTGCCAGAACGTCGTGGGTTTGGACGTAGCAGTGTGCGGCCGTCGGCTTCGGTGACGGTGACCACATCGGGCAATGGTGGGGTGGATAAGAATTTGGTGGCTTCATTGGCGGGATTGGTCGCTGGGGCGGTGGCAGAAATGCAGCCGCAAGATGTGGTGGTGCTTGATGCTCGGATGGGCCGTCAGCACAAGGTGGATGACCCGGATGATGTCATTCCCACTGAGGTGATTGAGCTGGTGAATCATCAGGAGCAGTATCACCGCAAAAAGATTGAAACAACACTTCGGCATATCCCAGGTGTGATTGTGGCGGTGAAGGTGCGCACCAATCCGGTGCGACGCGAGGTGCGTGAAGAACGCAAGTATTCTGAAAGTGAACCGCTTAGAAGTGAAGAGGAATCAGAGTCAACCCGCCGGACGGTACAGCGTGGCGGCGAGGCGGGCACTCGGCCTAATACGGGCATGAGCATTGCGGGTGGGGGCGATGATGTTCAAGAAGAGAATGAGTCAACTTCGCGTAAAGAATATGGCGAGAAGCTGATTACCAGCACGTCGCAAATTGAAATGGCGGGGCATCAAATTGAGCAAATCAACGCGACGGTTAATGTGCCGCGAAGTTATTTTGTGAGTATTTTTAAGGCGAATGACCCTGAAGCCGAGGCGCCCAGCGATTCGGATTTGGAGGCGATCCGTACAGCTCAGCTAGAGGCGATTCGCAACCAAATTGCTCCGTTGATTGAATCCAAGGCGCCTGGGGTGGTGGAAGCCAGCATGGTTTATGACCAAGCTTTTTTAGATCCAGCATTTGCGGCGGTGGGTGTGGGCGGTGGTGGTGGGGCGGGCATGTTAAGTGTGGTGGGCGGCGGCGATACGGCGGCCACGGCGACTGCGGCGGGGTTGGCGGGATTGTCGTTGTTGCTGGCTTTCATGTTGGTTCGACGTAGCACGCAAACCCCGCCGCAGCCCACGCTTGAAGAGTTGGCGGGTGTGCCGCCCACGTTGCCCACCGATGAAGAACTCATTGGCGAAGCCGAAGTGATTGAGACATCGATGGATGGCGTGGAAATTGACGAAACAGAATTGAAGAGTCGTCATTTGGCAGAGCAAATCAGTGATTTGATTCGCAATTCACCTGCGGATGCCACGGGTTTGCTGGGCCGATGGGTGAACTCGGAAGATTGAAACCCGTAGAGGTTTGTTGGCCTTGGGGAATGTTCCAAAGGTTTTATGGCAGGTCCTATTTAACACGATGAATCGCACGTTTTGAAAAACATAGCCATCACCGACACCATTGAAGATCTTTCGGGCCTGCGTAAGGCTGCGATTTTGCTGTTGGCGTTGGATCGCCGCGCGTCGGCGTTGCTTTTGGAAAAGCTTCAGCCCAAAGAAGTGGAAGAGGTGGCCCGCGAGTTGGCTCACTTGGGCGAGGTTCCCAAGGGGTTACGCGATGCGGTGATTAAAGAGTTTTACGATCTTGCGGCAGCGTCGAGTTGGGCGGTGGAGGGCGGGGTGTTTGCCGCTCGTAAAATGCTGAGTGATTGTTTGAGTAAGGACAAGGCTGATGCGATCATGGATCGGGTGAGCCAAACCATTCGCCGTACTCCTTTTGCTTTTTTGGCCAAAGCCGACGGTGCGAACTTGCTGACGTTTATTCAAGACGAACACCCACAAACCATCGCATTGATTGTGAGTCATTTGAACTACAGCAAGGCGGCAGAGTTGTTGGCGGGCTTGGAAGGGCCCAAGCAAATTGAAGTGGTCAAACGGGTGGCCAATATGGACCAGACCAATCCGGAGGTGGTGGCCGAGGTGGAGTCGGGGCTTGAGTCGCGATTGGCGAACATGTTGGGCCAAAGTTATGAATCCATTGGTGGGGTGAACAGTGTGGCGGAGGTGCTGAACCTGATTGATCGCACCACAGAAAAAGGAATTATGGAGGGGCTTACGCAAGATGATCCTGAGTTGGTTGATTCGATCCGTCGCCTGATGTTTGTGTTTGAAGACGTGAACATGGTGGATGACAAGGGCATTCAGTCGGTGTTGAAAGAAGTGGAAAACGAAGAGCTTTCACTGTCGCTTAAGACGGCGAGTGATGAACTGAAAGATAAGATTTTCAGGAACATGTCATCGCGGGCTGCAGAAATGATTAAGGAAGACATGGAATTTATGGGGCCGGTGCGGGTGTCTGACGTAGAACAGGCGCAGCAGGGCATTGTGGATGTGGTGCGGCGTTTGGAAGACAGCGGCGAAATTATTATTTCGGGGCGTGGCGGCGACAAAGATTTGATCGTGTAGTTGGAGTTTTGATCCCATGCCTATTCTTAAACAAATGCAGGCGCGTCCGCTGATTAAGGATGCGGTGGTTTTGGATTTGGGGGACTTGGCGGCGCAAGGCCGTCGGTTGTTGGATGCTGCGCGGGAGCGTGCCGATGAAATTCTTGCGGCGGCTCGGGTTGAGGCGCAGACGTTGACGGATACGGCGGCGGCGGAAGGTCGGGCCCAAGGCCATGCCCAGGGGTTGGTTGCAGGTCAAGAAGAAGGGCGCGTGGCGGGGCATGCCCAGGCGGTGGCCGACGTGCAAGCCGATGCAACACCGTTGTTAAAATCACTGGCAGGTGTTGCCGAACATTGGAACACGCAATGTCTTGTTTTTGAAGAATCGGCCCGGGTTCAAGTGCTTAAGTTGGCGGTGGCCATGGGCCGCAAGGTGGTTCACCGGCATGTTGCGGTTGATGTGTCGGTGGTGACGGATCAGGTGGCGGCGGTGTTGCGGAAGGTGCTTGAGCCCACGGATCTTCGGCTGCGTGTGCATCCGGAAGATCGGCCGGTGTTGGCGCAGACGTTGCCTGATTTGTTGGCGGGGATGGTGCACCTTAAACATGTGGATTGGGTGGATGATCCTTCGGTGGGGCGGGGCGGTTGCGCGGTGGATTTGACCGGCGGGGCAGGCATTGATGCGTCGGTCGACTTGCAGCTTGATCGCATTGCACAGCGTTTGTTGCCTGTTGCTGAAGAGGAAGATCAAAACACGGGGCAGGATTTAGATCCAGCCTCTGAACTTGATTCTGATCCAAATTCAGATGTCGACCCAGCCCCCACTTCAGACCCCGCGTTGTAAATGGCCAATATGTTGGCACCTTGTTTGCGAGACCTTTGTCATGCTTGCTCTTGAACATGCTCATGAAGCCCTTGAGGGTTTGACCGCGCCACAAGTGCGCGGTGTGGTGCGTCAGGTGCGGGGTTTGGCGGTGTCGGTGTCATCGTTGCCGGTTCCGGTGGGAGCGCAGGTCATTGTGAGGACATCGACCGCCGCTGTGCGGGGTGAGGTGGTGGGGCTTGATGGCCCTGATGCGGTGGTGATGTTGTTGGGCACGGCCCAAGGGGTGGCTCGGGGGGATGCGGTTGAACTGGATGAATTGCAGGCGTCTGTGCCGGTGGGTGATGCACTCATGGGCCGTGTGGTGAATGCGTTGGGCGAGCCAATTGATGACAAGGGGCCACTTAAGTCTCTGGGGCAGCGGCCACTGAACAGTCCGCCGGTGCCGCCGATGGATCGGCCGTTGATTGACCAACCTT
>JAZGFZ010000123.1:0-2498 GCA_036480015.1 Algisphaera sp.
TCGTGTGGGTGAGGTGGGTGGTGCGGGTGGGGTGGGGGTGCCTTGGTTGGTGGCGCGGGATCATGGGCGGGGGAAGTTGTTGTGGCTGGGGTCGGCGTTGGATTCGGAGTGGACGAACCTGGCGGCGAAGCCGTTGTTCCCGGCCCTGGTTCAGGAGGCGTTGCGCAGCGCGGTGGCGGGCCGGCTGGGTGTGCGGAGTTGGCGGGTGGGGGAAGGGCCAGCACAGGCGTTGAAGTCGGCGAGGCGATTGGTTTTTGCGGGGGAAGATGAAGGAGATGAGGAGGGCCCACGGATGCCCTCCGTGGGATTTGGAGGAGGCGTGTCGGGGGTGTTTGAGGCGGCGGAAACTTT
Organism: Algisphaera sp.; assembly: GCA_036480015.1. Lineage (GTDB taxonomy): Bacteria > Planctomycetota > Phycisphaerae > Phycisphaerales > Phycisphaeraceae > Algisphaera. The sequence continues at coordinate 352 of JAZGFZ010000123.1, forward strand.
TGGTGGTGGTGGGTTGTACGGGGTGAATGTGGATGCGGCGGCGGGGGACACCGAGGCGCTGGACGAGGCGGCGTTGTCGGCGTGGTGGGACGGCGTGGGGGCGTGGCAGTTTTTGCCTGAGGAGCCGGCGGAGCTGTTGGCGCAGGAGTCGCCGCGGGCGGCGCTGGGTTGGTGGTTGTTGTGGGCGGTGCTGGGGCTGCTCGTGGCCGAGGCGGTGATGAGCCGGGCGTTCAGCCACGCGACGACGGACCGGCCGGGCGTGACGCGGCGGGTGCGGGGGTGGGTGGAGCGGTGGCGTCACGGCGAGTTTGCGGGGGGTGGGGGCGGGGATCGCAAGGCGGTGTGAAAGTCGTGGTTTTAGTGAATATTCCTAATGAAACCTCCTGATACACCTACGGGGTATTGGCAGGTTGTGGGTAAGCGGTTGGGGTATATGGTGGTTTGGTTGTGCGTTTATCGAAGTGATGGTGCAGTGTTTTTTTTGTGATTCACGGATCGGGCATTTCTCGATTGTTTCCTTTTTCTTTTGGAGGCCAGAGATGAAATACGAACAGACAAGTTGGGTCGCGGCGGCGTTGATGGTTTTTGCGGGCACGGCTTGGGGCAACGGCATCGCCGTACCCGACATCGCGATCTCCACCGAAGCGCCCGCGTCGTTGGGTAGCGTGAACTTTGAGAACGATGCGCTGGTGGCGTACGACCCCGACACCAATGCGGCGCTTCAGGTCTTTGATCTTGGAGACCAGTTCGGCATCATCCGCAACCTCGACGCGGCGCATATTTTACCTAATGGTCACGTCGTGATCTCCACGCAGGCGGGCGACACGGTTGCGGGTGTGGCGTTCACCGAGAGTGATCTGGTCGAGCTGGACCCGGTCAACGGCACGGCGTCGCTGCTCCTGGACGCCTCGGCCGTGGGCCTGGTGATCCCCAGCAACCTTCCGCAGATCAACGGCGTCCACGTCCGGGACAACGGGCACATCCTGTTCTCGATCGCCGCCAACCCCGGCGTCACCTTCAAGGGCGGGACCTACACCAAGGCCGACATCATCGAATACGACCCGATCAACGACACCGCGAGTCTGTTCTTTGATGGCAGCGCCATCACCGGCGTCAACGGGTTTGACGCGGACGTCCGCGGGTTCGCCGTCATTGACGACGACCACGTCCTGCTCGCCGCGTTCGACGTCGCCACCGGCAGCGCGATGACGCTCGGCGGCGTGAGCTTCACCCGCGACGATCTGGTGCTTTACAACTTCGGGGTTCCTGTGGTTCGGGTCGGTTCGGGCGATGCGGGCACCAGTGGAAGTGCGACGCTGTTCATGGAAGGCCTCAACGAGTTCTCCGCGCCCGGTGAGATCATCGACGCGGTGACCCAGGCCGTCGTGCCCGAGCCTGCGTCGGCGGTGCTGCTGCTGATGGCGGGTGGGCTGGCGCGTCGGCGAAGGGCGTGATGGTGTCGGCTGGGTGCCACGAAAACACGACGAAGGCATGGCCACAAAGAGGCACAGAAAACACAAAAACAAGACAGGGGGGAACCCTCTTTGTTTTGTGGTTTTGTTCCTCTTTGCGGCCATGTTTTTGCGCCTGTTTGTCGGTCTCGTGCAGGAAAGCAGAAAAACCAAAACAAAAAATTTCTCCTGTCTTCTTCGCGCCTTTGTGTCTTGGCGCTCTTGGTGATTGTTTTTCTGCGCAAGCTTCCGGGGGTGCGCCCATGGGTAGATGCCGCGTGGGGAACCAGGCGAGTGAGGCGAAACAACTCGGGAGTTTGTTCGGGGCTGGGTGGGCAACGCGATAAATCGCGTCGCTTCGTGGCGGGGAAAAACTTCCGGGGGCCGGGCCGGGGGCAAAGTGCTAATCAGGCGTGAAGCCCAGCCGGATGATCGACGACGAAAAACACACGGTTTTTTTGTTGGATTCCCGAGGTGCCAGTGTTGCCGAGAGTCTTGTCCGAGCGCGCGGGGTCGCACAAAGCCGCAACGTTTTTGGTGGGTTGCGAGCCGGCGACTCCGTCGCCCGGCCCCCGGCGCCGTGGATACAGTCCACGGCTCACAGTGGAGCGACCTACGGTTCACGCGGAAACCGCCGAGGACATCGGCGGCTTTGTGTGCGGGGTTCTTTGACAATCGAAGCAGGGGCGTTTGGCC
>JAZGFZ010000124.1:0-6725 GCA_036480015.1 Algisphaera sp.
TCTCCTTGGTCTCGCGCCAAGCCCAAGGGCAACCTCAAAGGCAAACCCAGGCCGCATCGCCCCAAACCTGCGGCCAAGCCACCGCTGCGCATTCAAACCACCACACTTTGGGATTACCCCAGCCAACACTATGGCAACGATGAACAAGGAAGCAAACACTATCGCGGCGCCACGCCCAGCTATGTCATTTGGAATGTGATTCAACGCTACACCCGCCAAGGCGCCACCGTACTCGACCCTTGCTGCGGCAGCGGCACCACACTTGATGTGTGCCGCGACACCCAACGCACAGGCATTGGTTTTGACCTTCAACCCCAGCGCGACGACATCAGCCACGCCGACGCCCGCGACCTTCCCTTAGACGACGCCTCGGTGGATGCTGTTTTTATCGACCCGCCCTACTCCACCCATTTGGAATACAGCGACGACAAACGCTGCATCGGCAAAACCCACGCCAGCGACCTCAGTCAAGACGGCTACTACCACGCCATGGATGACGTGTTTGCCGAAATGGATCGCGTCCTTAAACCCGGAGGCTACGCCGCTTGTTATGTGAGCGACAGTTTTGAAAAAGGCTCCGGCCCCACCAAAGGCTTTCACCCCATCGGCCTCGAACTGTTCTCCCTCATGGCCAACCGCTTTGACGCCGTGGACATGGTTGCCGTCACCCGGCACAACAAAACCTTGCAAATGGGCAACCACCGCATGTCCGCCGAAGAAGGCAACTTCTACCTTCGCGGGTTCAACTACCTCATGATTTTTTGGAAACCCGGCCCTCAAGAAACACGCTTACACGGCAAACACTTGCCCGACGAAGCGCCGCCCCCCCCAAAAGCAAAACCCGATCAACGCAAAAAGAATTTCAAACACAAGAAAAAACCATTTAACGCAGGTTGATCTCGGCTGGAACCGCTCACCCTTTTCGACAAACATGTTTGCATTGACGCGCAATGGGCAAATCTTTCTCTGGAAAGAGATTTTACGCCAAGACGCAGAGACGCCAAGACGCCAAGGAAGGCAATAAGAACCAATAAAAACACTTTTGCATGTGTTCGAGAATCAATGCTAGGTCTAGGGTTTTTTTGAAATAACACGTGAGATAATCGCGACGCCTCACAATGTTTTCTTCAGGCAAAGGCGTTTGAGAAACCAGCGGTGAGCGAAACGGATAGGAAACCCACAGGTTTCGTTCCCTGCCTTTCTTGGCGTCTTGGCGTCTTGGCGTCTTGGCGTAAAGCTTCTCCCCGACGCCTCCTCGCTCAAAAAGTCAACGGTAAACACGGTTTTTCCAACAACCTCATCCCCTTGGCAAAACACAAAGTACCGTGCGACAACGGTCTATTTCACCATTTAAAAAGCCCCCCACAGCATTTCGCTGCGGAGGGCTTTTTTTCGTAACGCAATGTCTTGCGAAGTCTGTCTCACCCCAAAGGGTTAGACATTTTTAACCGCACCGTCTTCCAATTCAACAGGCTTCAACCACGGCATCATGCGACGCAGTTCTTTGCCCACATGCTCCACCTTGTGGCCTGCATTTTCAGCACGCTGTTTCTTAAACCATGCAAAACCATTGGCATAGTCATCGCGGAATGCTTTGGCAAAGCTTCCATCTTGAATGTGCTTAAGCGCTTCTTCCATACGCGTCTTGGTGTCGTCGTTGCAAATCTTCGGGCCAGTGTAGTAATCACCAAATTCAGCGGTGTTACTAATGCTGTAACGCATGTAGTCCAACCCGCCACGCTTGATGAGATTGATAATAAGCTCAAGCTCGTGGCACACTTCAAAGTAAGCCAACTCGGGCGGGTAGCCCGCTTCGGTCAACACTTCAAAGCCCTTCTTAATGCTTTCGCTTAGACCACCACACAACACCACTTGCTCACCGAACAAGTCGGTTTCGCATTCGTCTTTAAAGGTGGTCACCAAAATGCCGCCCTTGCCGCCACCATTGCCAATGGCGTAAGCCAACGCAATGTCACGGGCATCGCCCGTGGCGTCGTGATGAATGGCCATCAACGCAGGGACGCCACCGCCACGCTCATATTCCCATCGCACCGTGTGGCCTGGGCCCTTGGGGGCAACCATGACCACGTTCACGTTTTGAGGCGGGTCGATGGTTTTAAAGTGAACATTAAAGCCATGGGTAAACAAAAGCGTTTTGCCTGCGGTGAGATTCGGAGCAATGTCGTTTTTGTAAACCTCGGGCTGCACCTCGTCAGGCAAAGCCACGGCGATCAAGTCGGCCTGCTTCACCGCGTCGGCCACCGACATAGGCGTAAAGCCATGCTCCGCAGCCAGCTTGCCATTGGCCGATTCTGGCCGGTTGGCCACAATGACCGTGAGGCCCGAATCGCGCAGGTTTTGGGCGTGGGCGTGGCCTTGGCTGCCATAGCCAAGCACGGCAATGGTTTTGCCCTTCAGGGGGGCGAGGCTACCGTCTTTGTCGTATAGGGTTTCAATGGCCATGGGCTTGGTTTCTTGGGTAAGCAGGAGCTTAAAATGCGGGGGCAACCGAAAATGCTCGGTCGTACAGGCCTCCCGCTGCGAGCCACATAGTTTAAGGCTCCTCCGCAGCCGGTCAAACGCCCCACCCTCCCATTGGACCACTTTCCCCTTTACCATGCCTCTCAACACACTAAAACAGCCCCTGCGACACAACGCCCCCACCCGCCAACAACGCCTGAGCCCTCTACATGCTTGACAGCCTGTTTATCCAAAACCTCTTCAGCAACGACCCTGGGCAACGCTTTTACTTTCTCGCAGTGGTCATCACCGTGGTCATTAGCATTGTGCTGCACGAATTGGCCCACGGCTGGGCCGCCCTTTGGCACGGTGACGACACCCCCGTGCGATTGGGACGAATGACCGGCAACCCCTTGGTTCACATGGGCCCGTGGTCACTTCTCATGCTGGCCATTTCAGGCATTGCATGGGGCCAAATGCCCATCGACCGCACACGCATGCGCGGGAAACACGCCGAGGCCATCGTGGCCGCAGCAGGCCCCGCAATGAACGTGGCCCTAGCGCTGGCCGCCATGACAACCTTGGCCGTGCTCATGAGAATATGGGGCGTGGCCGATTACCCTCCCACCCTTTTTCTAATCGGAGACTCTTTGGCCGCGACATCGGTCGAATCATGGCAATTCAGCGCGTTGCGTTTCACCGCCATCGCAGGGGTTTACAACCTGCTCTTGGCCATGTTCAACCTGCTGCCCATCCCCCCGCTAGACGGCTCACACATCTTGGGAAACTACAGCCGCAAGTACGCCGATTTCGTGGGCGACCCACGCCACCAAGGCTTCATGCTCATGCTTTTTATCTTTGGCTTCATGCTCGCAGGACGCGTGCTGGTTGCCTGGAGTTTCAACGCACTTGAATTTTACGTTGGCCTACTGACCTAACGAACATGCCGTGCGGTGTTTTGCGGTTTGCCGCTTATCCTGCGCGACGAACGTGATCCATCAAAAGATCATAAGCCTCGCGCAACGCGATAAACTTTTGGCGATTCTCTTCGCCCGGCGCCACATCAGGATGGTATTTACGTGCCAACTTGCGGTACGCGTCTTTAATGTCACTCAAATTCGCGGTGCGTGGCAAATCCAGTCGGTCGTAATACTCCGCCATCACAATATTGGCTTCAAGGCTCCCCGCACTGCTGCGTGTGGAAGCCCCTTTTGACTTTTTCTTTGGTGCAGGCGCCACATCGGCGGCCGAAACAAATCCAAACCGGGCAATGGTGGCCAACGCCACCGATTGAGCAGGCTTAATCCCCACGAACGTAAAGCCCACCTGATAGCCCCCCAAAAGACCCGTCCGACGCCGCCAAATAGCACGCAACGTCACCGGCAAGCTTCCACTGGGCGTTTTAAGCTTAATCGGAACCGTCTGGCCCACTTTGACCGGACACCGCCCCTTAATTTGAATCCGCATGCCACTGCCCGACAAATCCAAAATTTGCCCCAACGGACACGAAACCGCCTCCGTCTCATGACGCGGCAGCTTTCGACGAGCCGATTGGGATTTTGAGCTTTTTGAGGCACTCATACCCCCCTCATCGGCCCCATTCAAGAGGCACTTAACCTTAAAGAAGCCGCTTCCTTTTGCAAAAACGGCTACTCCGCCGTCAGCGACCACAACCACAAAAAAGCCCGCGGCCAAAGCCGCGGGCTCATCTTATTTTAAGCTATCGGTCAAGCCTTATGACAATGCGGCTTGAGCTGCGGCCAAACGTGCGATGGGCACACGGAAGGGTGAGCAACTCACGTAATTCAAGCCCACATTGTGGCAGAACTGAATACTGGCGGGGTCGCCACCATGTTCACCACAAATGCCCAACTTGATCTTCTTCTTGACCGACTGGCCCTTTTTCACAGCCATTTCGACCAATTGACCCACACCCGTGGTGTCGAGACTTTGGAACGGGTCCTTTTCAAGGATTTCTTGGCCCAAGTAATCAGGCAAGAAGCTGTTGATGTCATCGCGGCTGTAGCCGAAGGTCATCTGCGTCAGGTCATTGGTGCCAAAGCTAAAGAAGTCGGCTTCTGTGGCCACCTCATCCGCAGTCAAAGCAGCCCGAGGAATTTCAATCATGGTGCCAATAAGGATCGGCAGCTTGCCCTTGAACTTCTTAGCCGTCTTCACATTGGCAATGGTTTCTTCGGTAATCGCACGAAGCACGGCCAATTCCTTCACGGTGCCCACCAAGGGGATCATGATTTCAGCTTGAGGATTCAACTTCTTCTTTTGGCTGTTGATCGCGGCTTCCACGATCGCTGTCACCTGCATCACCAAAATTTCAGGATAGGTGATGCTCAAACGACAACCCCGGTGGCCAAGCATGGGGTTGCTTTCGTGCAACGCTGACACGCGGGCTTTCACCACAGCAGGCTTAACCTTCAGTGCTTTGGCCACAGCCGCTTGGCCCTTGGCGTCGTGCGGAAGGAATTCGTGCAGTGGCGGGTCAAGCAAACGCACCGTGACAGGCAGGCCCTTCATGGCCTTGAAAATACCTTCGAAATCTTTGCGTTGGAACGGCAAAAGTTTCTTAAGTGCTTTTTGGCGTGCAGGCTGATCGTCGGCGAGAATCATCTCACGCATGGCAAGAATACGATCGCCTTCAAAGAACATGTGTTCGGTGCGGCACAGGCCAATGCCTTCGGCACCAAAGTCGCGGGCACGTTTGGCGTCGGCAGGCGAATCCGCATTGGTGCGAATGCCCAACTTGCGGTACTTGTCAGCCCATTTCATCACCGTGTTAAAATCACCACTTAGTTTCGGCTCGATGGTGGCCATTTGACCCGCAAAAACCTCACCGGTGCTGCCGTCGATTGAAAGAACATCTTTGCGACCATAGGTTTTGCCGCCCACCTTGATCTTGCCCGCTTTGGCATCAATTTGAATTTCACCTGCACCTGCCACACAGCACTTGCCCCAACCACGGGCAACCACCGCCGCGTGGCTGGTCATGCCGCCCGTGCTGGTGAGAATGCCTGCTGCACTGTGCATGCCGTCAACATCTTCGGGGCTGGTTTCTTGACGCACCAACAAAACCTGCTCGCCTGCATGGGTGCGTTCAACCGCTTCTTCGGCACTAAAAGAAAGTTTGCCAAAAGCACCACCTGGCGAAGCCGGTAGACCCACGGTCAATGCACGAGCCTTCTTCTTGGCCGCAGGGTCAAACGAAGGAAGCAGCAATTGCGTCAAGTCGCCCGCAGGAATTCGCATCACTGCGGTTTTTTCGGTGATCAGTTTTTCTTTCACCATGTCGCAAGCAATTTTGACCGCCGCAGCACCGGTACGCTTACCGTTACGCGTTTGCAACATGTAAAATTTGCCAGATTCAATGGTGAACTCGATGTCTTGGACATCTTTGTAGTGCTTTTCCAACACCTTTTTAATGTTCATCAATTCGGCATGAATCTTCTTGCCGATGGTTTTGTTATTAGGAGCCTTCCACTTCTTGGGCATGTTCTCAACAGGCTCTGGGGTGCGGATACCCGCCACCACATCTTCACCCTGAGCATTAACCAAATACTCACCGTAGAACTTATTTCGCCCCGTCGATGGGTCGCGGGTAAAAGCAACACCCGTGCCACAATCCTCGCCCATGTTGCCGTACACCATGGTTTGCACGTTCACGGCAGTACCCAAAAGACCCACCATTTCATTGATCTGCCGGTAACGAATAGCACGAGGCACCATCCATGAGCTGAACACTGCGGTGATGCCCATTTCCAGTTGGGTCATTGGGTTTTGAGGAAACACCTTGCCGGTGTGTTTCTTGATGACCGCTTTGTAAGCGGTGCACAACTTGATGAGCCCGGCAGTGTCAACATCGGTGTCGAGTGTGACACGCTGAGCTTTTTTAATCTTGTCAAACTCTGCTTCGAATGCATGGTGATCCACGCCCATGACCACGTCGCCATACATGTTAAGCAAACGACGATAAGCGTCATAAGCAAAACGCTCGTTGCCCGAGGCGTTGGCCAAGCCCACAACCGAGTCATCGTTAAGCCCCAAGTTCAACACGGTGTCCATCATCCCAGGCATGGATTGAGCCGCACCCGAACGCACTGAAACCAACAGGGGGTTTTGCTTGTCGCCAAACTTTTTGCCGTTTTCTTTTTCTAGCATCTTGACGGCTTTGTGGACTTGGTCCATCAAACCCTTGGGAAGCTTGCGCCCCTGCTTGTAATACTGATCGCAGCATTCGGTGGTGCAGGTAAAGC
>JAZGFZ010000125.1:0-6193 GCA_036480015.1 Algisphaera sp.
GGTGTGGTCGAAATCGTTGTGTTGGTTGAAGAGGTCTAAGTATTTTTTGCGGGCAAATGCGGCGTAGTTCACTTGGGTGTCGCCATAGGGCAAGGTGGCGTTGCCGCACACCGATTCGGCCAAGTGCTTGAAGAGTTGCTCGGTGTGATCCATGACGCTGTAAAGGTCGCCGTAGGCTTCGTAGAGTTCAAGCATGGTGAACTCGGGATTGTGGCTGCGGTCGATGCCTTCGTTGCGGAAGTTGCGGTTGATTTCAAACACTTTGGGCATGCCGGCCACGAGCAATCGCTTGAGGTAAAGCTCGGGGGCGATGCGCAAGAACAAGTCGATGTCCAGTGCGTTGTGGTGGGTTTCGAAAGGGCGGGCTGCCGCGCCACCGGGGATGGCTTGCATCATCGGGGTTTCAACTTCAAGAAAGTCGCGCTGGGTAAAAAAATCGCGGGTGCTTTTGATGATGCGCGAGCGGGTTTTCATGGTCGCCATGGCGTCGGGGTTGGCGTAAAGATCGACGTAGCGTTTGCGGTAGCGGGTTTCGGGGTCGGTGAGGCCTTGGTGTTTGTTGGGCGGTAGCGCAAGACTTTTGGTGAGAATGCGGTAGGCCGGGGCGGTTTGGGAAACATCAAAACCTTCGCCGGCCCATAGCGTGATTTCGCCGGTTTTGGTGGTGCCCAGTTTGCCTGTGGCGGTGACGATGTCGCCGTAGTCGGTCATTTTGGCCAAGCCAAAATCGGGTTGGCCCACGGTTTTTTTGCTGACGCCCACTTGAAGGTCGCCGCTGTGATCGCGCAGCACCATAAAAATGAGGTTGCCCATAACCCGGTGTTGCACCACGCGGCCTGCAATGGAGGCGCTGGGGCGGTCGTCGGCGAGGGTTTGCGGGTCGGCTTGGGGGTCGGCGTCGAGGTTGGCGGCCAGCGCGGCTTTGCGGGCGCTGTCGGCGTTGGCGCTGAATTGCTCGCGGGCGGCGCTGAGGTCGATGAGACCGTCGGTACGCTGGCCGTAGGGGTCAAAGTGGAACTCTTCGCGCAAGCGTTTGAGTTTTTGGCGGCGGTCGCCCAAAAGCTGGGCGGTGGTTTTGCTGGGGGTGTCTTCTTTTGGCATTAGACCGGATAGTTTACCCGGGCGCGGGGGATGGCAAGCGAGGGGGCGGCTTGAATTTTAGTCCACGGTGACTTGCACCACGCCACGGGCTTGTGGGGTGGTGTGGATGGAAACGTGGGGCAAAAATTTGGAAATGAGATCGATTTGGGTGGTGGCGTGTTTGGACAGTGGGTAGGTGGTGAAAACGCTGGGCCCGCCGCCGGTGTGGGCCGCGAGGGCCATGGGCAAAAGCAGTTGGTCGGTGAGGTATTCGCCTATGGCGACGGTGTTGTGCAAAAAACGCTTGGCTTGTTGGGCGGCAAGGTGAGCGACTTTTTCGGATGAACGGTTGTGCTGGCCAAAGCTGACAAACAATTCGGTGGTGTGTTCGAACTCGGTTTCGATGAGCACCGCATTTCCGGGGCCGGGTGAGCGAACGGTGGAAACGTGGGCGTCGTGAAGTTCGCTTCCGAGTTTCTTGCGCACGGCCTTGATCTCTCGCTCACCGATGGACTCAGGCAGATTGGCGATGAGCGCGGTGGCCCGGGTGGCCACATGGGCGCCGCGGTCGGTGAGGGTGAGGCCTTGGAGGCTGGCACCGGCGGTGACATCCACGGTAAAGCGGCCACCTCCGGCGGGGTAAAAGCCGTGGCGGTTAAGGGTGGCGGTGGCGTGCATTCCCATGCGGGAAAGCATGGGCAGGTAGACCTTTTGAAGAAAGTCGAAGGGCGGGGCGTAAGGGTTGTGGGTTCCACCTTCGAGGGTGAGGTGGGAGAGGTGTTCGCCCTTTGGTCGAATGACAGGCGGGACGCCTATCCCACTGGATAAATGAGGTGTGGTGTCGATTGTGTGTGGGGTGGTGCTTGTGCCAGTGGGATGGTTGTCCCGGCTGTCATTCTCTCCGTCATTTTCCCCTTCGAGGGTAAGGCTGGAGTGGATTTCGCCCTTTGGGCGGATGACAGGCGGGACGCCTATCCCACTGGATGAATGAGGTGCGGTGTTGATTGTGTGTGGGGTGGTGTTTGTGCCAGTGGGATAGCCGTCCCGGCTGTCATCGGAATGCCCAAGCATCAACGCTGGAAGTATGGTTTGCAGCACCAATGTGGCGCTGCCGGCGGTGCCGACGGCGAAGTTGTAATCGCCGGGGGTGATGAGGTTGGGGGTGAAGGTCAGCTCGGTGGAACCGATGGCATCGCCTTGCACCTGCGCGCCGCACAAGGCAGCGGCGGCGCGCACGGCGGTGAGGTGTTGGCGCAGAAGCCCGGTTTTGGATCGTCCTGCACGAATGCGGGTGATGTGAATGGGCGTGTTGGTGAGCATGGACAGCGTGAGCGACGAACGCAAAATTTGTCCGCCGCCTTCACCGTGAGATCCATTGATGGGTTTGAAGTTAGTCATCTGCTTTGCTCGCGTCTTTAATTACAAATTGGGCTTTGAGTCGGGCAATTTCGCTGGCCAGGCCGGCAAGTTTGACTGATTTCAAGACTTCTTCGAAGTCTTTGTAGGCGGCGGGGGCTTCGTCGCGGGGGTACTGGCGGCAGTTGGACAGGATGTCGGCGTCGTTGAACTGGGCGTCCACGACCTTTTGGTCCAGCTCCCGGTTGGCGCGGCGTCGGCCTAGGGCGCGTCCGGCGCCGTGGTTGACGCTGAACAAAGATTTTTCGGCGCCGGGGTCGGCGACCATGACGGCGCTTCCGGCGATGGGGTTGCCGGGCAACAAAATGGGGTGGCCGGTGTGCTCGAAGGGGGTGTCTTTTAAGCCATGGTGGCCTGCAGGAAAGGCGCGGGTGGCACCTTTTCGCATGACCCAAGCCAAGTCGTCATCGACGACTTCTTGCCGGGCGATGTTGTGGCTGATGAGGTACACGAGGTTGCCGGTGGTGCCGGGAATGACTTCTTGAAAGGCTTCTAAAACCAGTGCGTTGATGAGCAGGTGGTTGACGGTGGCAAAGTTGGCGCCCAACGACATGTCGTTGATGTAGTCGTTGGCTTCGGGTGTGCCAAGGGGCGCGTAGCACAGCTCTTTGTCGCCGCCGGGATAAGGGATGCCCCAAGCGTCGAATTTGGCTTGCAGTGTTTTGAACTGGCCTTGGGCAAGGTTGTGTCCAAAGCCGCGCGATCCGCAGTGCGAGAGAAAGGCAACGTGGCCGTCTTTGAGGCCAAAGGATTGGGCCACGCTTTGGGCGCGGTCGGAATCGCCCACTTCAACCACTTCGCATTCGCCAAAGTGGTTGCCGCCGCCATACGATCCCAGTTGGGTGATTTTGTTGGCAAATGCGGGAAAGCGGCCGCTGTCGATGAGGTGGGTCAGACGTGTTTTTAGCGCCTCTTGGGTGTTGTCGTGGCCCAGGTGAAAGCTGTCTTCGCAGCGGTGACGCCACGCACGGGGAATGCCCAAGAGTTCGCACACTTGTTTGCTGGCGCCTTCGACGGCGACAATGCGCCCGATTTGCTCGTGCACTTTGCGCGACTTGGGCGCTTGGCGTTGGCCTTTGCCCGCGCCGGTGGGCGTGCGTTCGCAGATGGCGTTGATGAGTGCGCGGCGGACGGCTTTGTCGGCCACGGCGTCGGCAGGCAGGTCAAGTTGCAAGAGGCTCATGGAGCACTTGATGTCGAAGCCCACGGGGCCGGGGTAGATGTGGGTTTTGCTGGCCATGGTGCAGCCCACGGGGGCGCCGTAGCCCAAGTGGGCGTCGGGGTTGAGTACGAGGTGCGACACGCCGGGGGCGGTGCGGCTGTTGACGGCTTGCTTGAGGCACACGTCGTCGAAGCCGCAGCGAATGGTGGGCGTGCCGATGACGGTGATGGGAGGGCCTTTGCCGTTGGGCAGGGGCAGCATGGCGGTGGCGTCGCCGGTGGGAATGAAAGTTTGGTTCAGGGGAGTGGTCATGGGTGTTCTTTTCTACTGTTTTTAGGTGGGTTCGGTGGGCCCGGACATTGATAAAGTTGAGGTTTGTCCGGGCCCTCTCTTGTTTTTTGGCTCTTGGTTCTTTGGTTTTTGTTTTGGTTCTTTGTAGAACGGGCTTCCAGCCCGTTGGTTTTGAAGGTTTTGAAGTGTTTGGTTTTTGAGGCGGCAACGGGCTGGAAGCCCGTTCTACGATGTGGGTTTTGCGGCCGTTTTGTTGGTGGGTTTCATGGGGGCTCCTTTTTGCGGGGTGGTTTTCTTTCGCTTGACGAGGGGGTTCATTGCATGATGCGTGCCAGAAAGAGTGGCGGGCGTGATTTAGTTTTTAAATCTAGTGTTTTTAAGGTATTGTGGGCGAAATAAATAATCTTCCTGTTTTTGAGTCTCCCCGAAATCTTGTCGATATATCTAATTTTCTAGTAATATAGATTTATGGAATCACGTCCCGCCAAGCGAAAAGTTCTTTTAGGGTTGTTGGGTTCTCAGCTTGACGCGGCCAATGGGCCCGGGCGCTGGGAGCGGTGGCGGCCGACGGTGTCGTTGGGGCAGCATTCAGAGCTTTTGTTCGATCGTTTTGAGTTGATGCACGAGCAGAAGTTTCAAGATTTGGCGGATCGGGTGGCGGGGGATTTTTCGGCGGTGTCGCCTGAAACCCAAGTGTGTTTGCATGAGGCGGCGTTTGAGAATCCGTGGGATTTTGAGGGGGTGTATGCGAAGTTGCACGATTTTGCGGCGTCGTACCCTTTTGATCCTGAAAACGAGGAGTACTACGTGCACATCACGACGGGCAGCCACGTGATGCAAATTTGTTTGTTTCTACTTTGTGAGTCGCGGCACCTGCCGGGGCGGTTGATTCAGTCGAGTCCACCACGAAAGCGGGGCGACACGGCGTCGGCGGGATCGTATCAGGTGATCGATTTGGATCTATCGCGGTACGACCGCATTGCACGGCGGTTTGCGCAGGCCCAGCGCGAGGGCGTTTCGTTTTTGAAGTCGGGCATTGAAACACGATCAAATTTGTTTAACGCGGTGATTGACGAGTTGGAGCAAGTGGCGGTGGCGAGTCGGGCGCCGATTTTGTTAACTGGGCCCACCGGGGCGGGCAAAAGTCGGTTGGCGCGATTGGTGTATGAATTGAAAAAGCAGCGGCGGCAGGTGGATGGGCGATTGGTGGAAGTGAATTGCGCGACGTTGCGTGGCGATGGCGCGATGAGCGCATTGTTTGGTCACCGACGCGGCGCGTTTACAGGTGCGGTGAAGGATCGGGCGGGGCTTCTTAAGGAGGCGGATGGCGGGGTGTTGTTTTTGGATGAAATTGGCGAGTTGGGGTTGGATGAGCAGGCCATGTTGTTGCGGGCGATTGAAGAAAAGCGATTTTTGCCGGTGGGGAGTGACCGCGAGGTGGCAAGTGATTTTGGTTTGATTTGCGGGACGAACCGCGATTTGGTGGCGGCGGTGCGCAAGGGGGTGTTTCGCGAAGACTTGTTGGCTCGCATTGATTTGTGGCGTTTTGAATTGCCGGGGCTGGTGGATCGACGTGAAGATTTGGAGCCTAACGTGGACTATGAGTTGGATTCGGTGGCGCGGCGATTGGGGCGACGGGTTCGGTTTAACAAAGAGGCGCGGCGGCGGTATTTTGCGTTTGCCAATGATCCGGGGTCGATGTGGCGGGGGAACTTTCGAGATTTGTCGGCGAGTATTGAACGCATGGCGACGTTGGCGGAGGGAGGGCGAATTGATGAAGCTTCGGTGGAGGCGGAGGTGGGGCGATTGCGGCGGGCGTGGGGTGCGTGTCGGGCGGGTGTTTTGGAAAATATTTCGAGGGAGGTTTTGGAGGGGGTGTTGGGGGTGGCGCGGGCGGCGGAGTTGGATGCGTTTGATGCGGTGCAGTTGGCTCAGGTGATTCGGGTGTGTCGGGCGTCGCGGTCGTTGGCTCAGGCGGGGCGGGCGCTGTTTGCGGTGTCGCGGGTGAAGCGCAAGACGAGTAATGATTCGGATCGGGTGCGGAAGTATTTGGGGAAGTTTGGCTTGTCGTGGGATGATGTGGTGTAGAACGGGCTTTCAGCCCGTTGCGCACAACAAAAAACCCCGCCGGGCGGGGCGGGGCTTGGCTTGGTGTGTGTTGATTTTGGCGACTCGACTTTTGGGGTCGGCAGCGGTAACGGGGTGGAGGCCCGTTCTACTTGGCGGCAGCAGACTTGGCCGATT
>JAZGFZ010000126.1:0-4310 GCA_036480015.1 Algisphaera sp.
ATTTGCGCGACTCCTCAGCGCAACGGCGCGACAAAGTACGCACCCAACTACGCACCGTCGGCGACGGCCTCGAAAAAATCCACCAAGACTTTCAACCCCTACTCAGCAACCTTGGCGACCTTGAAACATTCTTCGCCAACGACCTCACCCCCACCGCCTTCACCCAAGGCCGCGACCGCCTCACCGCCGCATGGGAAACCACCAACCAAATCACCGACCAATCCTCCACCCTCCTCGACGCCATGAACAAACTCGTCGACAACCTCAAGCCCACCCAACGCTAAAGCCTGCCTAAAACCCCGGCAGCCTTCACGTTTTTTAAGCGGCCGTGGCCAGCCCTCCTTCCTCGTCATTCCCGCGCAAGCGGGAACTCAGACAAGTACGCGCAGGCGGGAATCCAGTGGCCTTCTCGCTAGCCCCCCATCTATTAAGTCGCTGCGATTTGTCATTTGTCATTTGTCATTTGCCATCCCTCAATTGCCATTGATAGAGAAAGCTTTGACAAGCAACCGAACTTATCCAAAGCCACTTTCTCATTGACCATTGACCATTGAAAAATGACAATTGAAAAATTTCCCGCCACCCCATTTTGGTTCCATCGTTTCGCAGGACAGCCCCTGAAGTCCCCCTTTGCGCCTCTGCGTGAAGATCCCGTAGGTCAAGGCGTACCCGCCTGACTCTTCGTTGTCAGACTCAAACAACCCCAAAACAGTCAGGCGGGTACGCCTTGACCTACAAGACATCCTGTTAACCCGAATAAACACGAATAAAAATAAAGACAAGTCGAAAATCCGCGTCCATCCGCGGTTTTCGCTTGTGTTTTTTCGACGCGACTCCCTCGCTTCCCAGCCTGCCTTAATCTTGTTTCAATCCGCGTCATCTGCGGACAAAAAACGTTTTTGGATTTGGGGAGAGTAAGGCGGCGACAAGCCTTGGTTAATTTCGTGGCGGCCTGGGCCCTACTCCACCTGACTCAATGCATACGTTACTGACTAATGATGTCCTGATTCCGGACGCTCACCAAAAACAAGCCAATACAACCCTGCTCACGCCGTTGCCGAGCGAGAAATAACAGGTTTAGCGCTTCCGCTGGGATCAAGCACGCGACCGATGGCATAGTTGAATTGTTCACACCAGCGTCTTACGCTCGGCGACGTCGAATCAACAAACCCAATGTTGCAAAAAGACTCAGCGAGGCCGGTTCAGGAACCGTCCCCAGCGTCAGCACATAGCTACCCGTCTCTTGGTGCGAACCCGCGATAAAATCAAAGTCATCGTAGCCCGTGACGCCCAGCACCACTTTGCCATCCAAATCAACGGTGATTTCGAGGACCGACTGCAAGCTATTTCCGCCATCATCAACAACGTGATTGCTATTGTTATCGTCATCGCTGTCGATCAGATTGCCTTGGTTGTCGAACCAACCCAGCACGGTATCAGGACCATCGTCTTCAAAAAAAGTTTTCGCCAGCATGACCTCCCCGGGGATCAGGCCGCTGAATTCGAAAAAGTCCACATCGCCCCCGCCGTCGTTATTGCCATCACCAATCGTGTTGTCGATTTCGGCGGTAAACGTACCGCCAATCCACGCCGCGTTGGAAAAAGCATACGTATCGGCGGAATCGACGTACAACTCACCTTCTTCAAATGCCGGACTCGTCAAGGTCGCCCCGCTGGCATCGAACACCTGCACAAACAATTCGTAGAGGCCTGACTCGTTGTGGTTTCCGAAAAAGTCATCGTCGCCAAGGCCGGTGACGCGCAGGTCGATCGAGCCGTCAACATTGACCGGAATGTTAAACAAACCGCTGGCCAGCCCATCGCCAAAGGTGCTGTCGTCATCGTCGACCTCAATTAAGGTGCCCGTTTGGTCGAACGCGCCCATCAGTGTATCGGGATAGATATTTTCAAATTCGCCAGAGAGTTCTTCACTGGTCGTAAGCTGACCCGGTGTCAGGAAAGTGCGATCCGCAAAGGTTTCGTTATCCACAGCCGCCGCCAAGCCCGCAGGCAAGCAGGCCAACGCCGACAACACACAAATCCCGTGACCACTCATGCTTAAACGTCCCATGATGCAAAACTCCTCAACCAACACAAAAAGGTAAAAACAAAACCCACCCCGTTGCGACATGCGCTAAGCGGGTGGGTACCGACACCCCATCGTAAGCCCCCTCACGGTCGATGCCAGTGAAAAACCGCCATAGTGCGAAAATGCTCCCCAAAAAACCATCTATCCGCATTGCCACCCCCTAATCGCGTTTCTATACGCAACGCATCTTCGCCAAATGTCCCACGTTCACATTACGCACACGCAAGGGCATCCGTCCCATCAGCCGTTGCCGTTGCCAACGAACCTCCCCCTATCTGCCAACATCCCAAGGCAAATACGAATAAAAATAAAGACAAGTCGAAAATTCGCGTCCATTTCGTGTCCTTTCGCAGTTTTCACTTGTAATTTTTCGACGCAACTCCCTCACTTCCCAGCCTGCCTTAATCCGGTTTCAATCCGCGTAATCTGCGAACAAAAACGTTCTTGAATTTGGGAAGAGCAAGGTGACTGCAAGCCTCGATGAATTTGGCGGCGGCCTGACCCTGCACCACCTTTCTGAATGACCACGAAACACACGAAATACACGAAAAATCTGCTTTGGTTTTCTTTCGTGCTTTTCGTGTGTTTCGTGGTTAAAACAATTTTCGAAAACCATTTGATGCTAGGGAATCCGTTGTGCTTGTTTTTTGTATGCCCATTAAAAAAAGTGGCGTTTTCTGACCTGCCTCTTTGCCTTCCTTGGCGTCTTGGCGTCTTGGCGTCTTGGCGTAAAATCTCTTGCCAAAGACAACTTGCCCATTACTCGCCAACACAAACACCCTCTTGAAAGCCGTGAACGGTTCGCATTGCAGGCGTCTTCTGCACGCATACCATCCGCGCCGCCGCATTCAAAACACGCGCTCTGCTACCGTGGGCATTATGTCCAATCCCACCGACCAACATCGCGCTGCGGCTCAAGATCATCGGGCCACTTGCTGTGTGCTGACGGTGAGTGACACCCGCACGGCTCAAACGGATAAGGGAGGCGATGCGGTTACTCAATCGCTTGTTGCTGCGGGGCACACGGTGGTTCAACGGGGGTTGGTGGCCGACGAGCCCACGGCCATTCATGACACGCTTAAGCGATGGTTGGCCGATGCGCCGGATGTTATTTTGACCACGGGCGGCACGGGCATTGCCCGGCGTGACACCACGGTGGAGATTGCACGCGAATTCATTGACAAAGAGCTTGAGGGTTTTGGCGAACTGTTTCGCATGCTCAGCTGGCAAGAAGTGGGCCCTGCGGCCATGCTTTCGCGGGCGGTTGGGGGGCTTGCTCATGAAACGCTTTTGTTCACGCTGCCGGGATCGCTTAACGCGGTGAATTTAGCCATGCAAAAGCTCATCATTCCTGAACTTCCCCACTTGGTGTGGGAACGCAGCCGGTAAAACAGACGAATCGCGGCGATTCAACCTTCTTTCCCGCGCTTCGCTAAAATCATGGCCCCATGACGAAATCTTCCCCCTCCAAGCCTGCCCCTCTCGAAACTGTTGAGCCTGTGGGCGCCCGCGTGCTCATTCGCAAAGACCAAGACAAAAAACAAACCAAGTCGGGCATTCACTTGCCTGACAAAATCGAAATCCCCACCCTCACCGGGCGTGTGGTTGCGGTTTCGGCTGAAATTGAAGACGACGAAAAGTACCCCATCGCCCAGTATGACAAAGTGCTTTTTAATCCCAAAGAGGCCATACCTGTCGACTTTGAGGGAGACAACCGCCTGTTTGTGGTGCCGGTTGAAAATGTCGTCGCGGTCTTTCGCCGGGCCACCGACCTCTAAACAACCTGCGCGTCGTACCCCGCTTCGACCGCGTCGTGCTTTGCCCTGTGCCTTTTGCCCCCCTGCCCGAGACTTCGCCAGAGCCTCGGGCACTCTACAATTCTCCTATGCCCACTGCCCCCACCGCCACCGCACCCACCTCTGTTGTTCGCATTGAGGTTCACCCCACCCAAGCCCATCACGACGCCCGTGCTCGACGCACCCTTATCGAGGCCAAGGCTCACTTTGGCGATCAAGTCGCGGCGGTCACCACCGCCGACATCTTTTTAATTGAAGGCCGCCTCACGTCTGAAGCCGCCGATCAAATTGGTGCCGAGCTTCTTGCCGATCCCATCGATCAAATCGCCGCCACCGGCGCCCACCCCGCGCAACCCAACACCGCCACCCTTGAAGTGCACTATCTCCCAGGCGTAATGGATCCCGTGGCCGACTCCACCCGCGAT
>JAZGFZ010000127.1:0-10864 GCA_036480015.1 Algisphaera sp.
GCGGACTTGCCAGAGGCTTGTGCGCTGGCAGACCGTTGGAAGAACGACTACAACCACCGTCGGCCGCACTCCTCGTTGGAGTACAAGACCCCGGCGCAATTCGCCGCGTCGTGGGGGCATCCTGCGGCTTGCGACGCTTACAAAGTTGAAAAAATCGGCTTAATGGCCCGGGAGTCGGGGCTGTATGGTGGGGTGGGCGTCAGAACGACAGGCTGCTAAATGCACTAGAAAAACGCGGAAACACAGACCTTAAATTGTACCCCACCGCTTGCATCCGCATATTTCACGCAAAATAATCTGCAACCTGCAACATAACAGCGACTTACACGCCATCCCCGCTCTTTTCAAAGAGCGGTTCTAACACCGGAAAACCCGCCACGTAAGCGAGACCGGGGATTTTATACACACGCCAAGTCCATCCAAACACTTCTCCTGTTCCGCCTGCATCTTTCTATTGGATCTTGGTTAACGATCAAGCCTTAAAACCGCCCCCCCTTTACCCACTCGACTAAAATCACGCCCATGACGCCCACCCGCAACCTTCACATTCCATTGCCTGCTTTGGGCGAGCTTGAACAGCGTGGTGCGTGGCAGGTGATTCGCTGGGCGTGCTTTTTGGGCTGCTCGTGGACGTGGGTGATTGGCATGTTTTTGCCGGTGATGCTGGTGCGTGATTTTGGGCTGGGCGGCTGGTTGGCCTTTGCCATTCCCAATGTCATTGGCGCGGCGGCCATGGGCACGGTGTTGCGGTCGGCGGCGGTTAGCCGCATGCTCACCGACAAACACGCCACGGCGCTTTATGGTTTTTCGGCGGTCACCGTGGCTTATCAGTTTTATGTGATTGCTTGGCTGGCCCCTGGGCCGTGGATTGCCTTGCTGCTCATTCCGTTGGTGGGGTTTGCCTTTCCGGCGGTGGGCCGCGTGGTGGGACCGGCCCTTCCGGCGGTGGGCGTGGGCGCTGCGGTGCTTTCGTGGGGCGCTTTTTCAACAGCCAGCCGCCTTGATGGCGCGTGGCTTGATGTGGTTTCCAACGTGCTGCCCGAACGACTCAGCGGCCTTGACTTGGCCTTGCTGGCGCCCGGGTTTGCGGTGGGCTTTGCCTTGTGCCCTTATTTAGACCCCACCTTTCACCGCGCACGCCAAGGCACCGCCCCGCGCACGGGGCGACTCGCTTTTCTCATTGGATTTGGGGTGGTGTTTTGCAGCATGATCGTGTTTACCCTGATGTATGCCGGGGTGCTGCGACCGCTCGTCAATGGTCAAGGCGCCGAGCGCATTGCCTCGCCTTGGCGGGCTGTTTTGGGCATTCACATTGGCTTGCAGGTTTTTTACACGGTCACCGTGCATTTGCGTGAGCTGTTTCACGACACGCATCGCCGCCCCGACGGCCCGCTTGCCCCGGCAGGCCCGCGACGCCATTTGCTCGCACTTTTGCTCATACTCCCCATCGCGTGGGCCTTGCTGGCCAACCCCCACGCCCCAAGCGCCGCCGGCATCAGCACGGGCGAATGGGGCTACCGGATTTTCTTGCTCACCTACGGCGTGTTCTTTCCTGCGTATGTGCTTTTGTGCATGATCCCCACGCTTAAACCCCGAACGGCCACGTTCAAACTTCAAGTGTTTTGGATTGCCAGTGTCATCGCCTTTCCCTTGGCGGTCATGGGCCTCATCACCGGCCCCATGGTGTGGCTGCTGGGCTTGTATGGATCACTCACGATCGCACGGCTGTGGCTGGATTTTGGGCCGGGCGAAAAAAGCATTTCAACCCTGTTAGAAGAAGAGGGGTAAGAAACTGATGGGTTATAGGGACAAGAGGTCAAAGGGTTAATGGGAAGATTTCAGAATAGCCTTGAGCCCTTATCTACATCCCGCAAACAACCCATTTAAACAAAAAGGGGTCAGGAGCCTTTTACGCTTTGGCCGCCACCTTTTCCCCAATCTCTCCACCGTGTTTGCGACACCCAAGCCCTCACCGCTGACTCCCCTAAAATCTCCGCCATGGCATTTGATACCGGCAAAGTGACTTTCACCCGTTTTCGCGTCCAAGGCGATGCACCTTCTAGCGTGGATGACACCATGCTGGCCATTCTCAAGGAGGCCAAGTTTGTCGAAAACGACATTGGCACCCCCGATGAAGTGGAAGCGGGCTTTACCACCGGCATTCACCTGTTTGACGTGCAATTTGACTATGCCAAAAACGGCTACGGCCACTTGGCCCATTTTGCTTTGCGTATGGACACCCACAAAGTGCCCAGCGATGTCAAAAAGGCTTACAAGGTGATGAACGAACTGGCTGCCGCCGAGGGCAACCCCACGGGTTTTGCCAGCAAAAGTGAAAAACGCGAAGCCAACGAAACCACCAAAGAGCAAATTCGCGAAGAACTCGCCAGCGGCAAATACCGCAAAAGCAAAATCGTCCCGCTTTTGTGGGATCTCAAAGCGGGTGTCATGTATTGCGGCGCCAACGGCACCACGGTGATCGAACACCTCAGCCGCTGCATGCGCAATGCTTTTGCCGTGGATTTACAAAACTTAAGCGCAGGCATTTTGGCAGGCGATTTAATCAAGGCCGAAGGCCGAAGCCGCGACTACGAAGACCTGCAGCCCAGCGCCTTCACCCCCCCGCCAACCGACATCCGCCCCGCCGACGAACTCGACACTCACGACGCCCCTCCTGCGTCTTTCAGCGATCAACCCACCTTGCCTTGGATTGCCAAAAGTGTTGACCTGAAAGATTATCTGGGCAACGAGTTTCTCATGTGGCTGTGGTGGCTGGGCGAAAAAACCGACAACAACGGCGGCATCAAAACCGAAAAAGCCGGAGAGGTTTTCGTGGCGCTAGACCAAGCACTCGACATGGACTGCGCGTGGGAAATGACCGGCAAACAAACCCTTCGCGGCGACAACCCCACACGCCTGCCCGAAGCGGGTGATGCGCTCAAAACCGGCAAGTGGCCTCGCAAAGCCGGGCTCATCGTCGCCGATTCTGAAAACCAATGGCAATTGCTGTTGCAAGGCGATCAACTCACCATCGGCAGCGCCCAACTGCCCGAGTTTGACGACGCCAGCACCCCACGCGAAGTGCTCGAACGCCGCTTTGGACTCATCACCGATTTGGCCGATGTGCTCGACGCCCTTTACGACGCCTTTTTAGACAAACGCGCCGGCGGCCAATGGAAAGGCACCCGCGAAAAAATCGCATCGTGGATTAAAACACGACAAAACAAACCCATCGCCATCGCCGCGTCATCGCTTCCGCCTGCACCCGCCGTGACAGATGTCGAAAAAACGCCAGAACCCGCCACTGCGGGCGCGTGATCCCCGCCCCCCCCAAAAAAAAACGTAACCGTCCACACCTTTTTGTTCGTCATTCCCGCGAAGGCGGGAACTACAATTTAGTACGCGAAGGCGGGAACTACAATTTAGTACGCGGAGGCGGGAACTAAGGAATAGTGCGCGAAAGCGGGAACCCAGATCACACGCTAGATCCCCGCCTTCGCGGGGATGACGGAGAGAATCGCGTGGGTGACGAAGAGACGCGTGGAGATAACGAAGAGACGCGTGGGACAACAGCCAACTGTCACTCGCTATTTTCTAACCACTATCACCTTCTGCCCTTGCCTTCTTTGGCGTCTTGGCGTCTTGGCGTCTTGGCGTAAAATCTCTCGCCAAAAACGCCTTGCCCGTTGCTCGCCAATGCAAACACCCTCTTGAAATCCGCGAACGATTCCCCTCGTATCCCCCAAACTTTTCCCTCGTAGAACGGGCATCCTGCCCGTTGCCGGATCCGCCGAATCCCAAACCAACGAGCGAAAACGATCTTCACATCACCCTTGCTTACGCAAACGCTCCGATGCTTCGATCATCGCTTTGGCACCTTCCAGCGTGTCGTGCACGGCAAGAAAACCTGAGCGGTGCACAAACACCGTTCCGGGAATGCCGGTCGCCGCGTCGGCTGCGTCGTTTTCAAGCCCGCGCCACGCTTCAGGCAAAAAGCTTTCTTCGCCGCAAGCTGTTTTGATGTTGCGCACAATCCAACCGTTGCCACGATCAAACGTCACCCAGCGTAGCACCCCTTCGGGATCGGCCGCATGCACAACAGATTGCCACAACCCTGCCCCGCCACTGTTGAAATCAAACACAAGATGGTCGGCCTTTGCGGCAAAGGCGTCGGCAATGGCGGCTTCTATTTTGGGCACGGTTTCAATACGCACCAACAACTTAAACAACCTACGGCGAATCACCTGAATGCCAAAACCCACTGCTTGTTCATAAGCCGCATCAAACGCTTGGGGCGTGGTGTCTTCTGACGGCGGGCCCACCGGACCATGCATGCCGATGGCCCGAATCGCATTTTGCGCCCCCGAGTGCTCTGATTTTCCGGTGTTGTCATGGTCGTCAACACTGCGTACAAAGTCTGCTTCGAAGGCCGCCAACACTTCGTCGCGTAAGGGGGCCGCAACACCTGCCAACACCTTCGCCCCCACCACAGCGCCCAATTCACGCCACAAAAGTCCAAAGCTGGCAAACGGCTTCCCATCGTTTCGGTTCGGGCCCACACGCTGGTGATGGTCAAAAACCCACGGGCTTGCGGATTCATCGCTTTCGTTCTCGCCTGAACTCTCGCCCGAACGTTTGTCTTTCCCTGCGGCGTAATCGCCGCCCACGTCAAACACCACGTCGGTTTGCGCCCACTTTTGGGGATCGCGTGTGCGCACAAATGTCACCTCGGGGGCGTGCATGCGAAGCAGCGCTCCGCCCAGCACATCATCGGCATGAAACATGCGGTCGTGCGTGGCCGCCGTGCGAATGCACGACGGCAATCCAATGGCGGGTGTGGCGGGCACAAGCGGCGCGGCTTTTTTGACACCTGCGGGCGCGGCGCCTCCCACCCACCGCAAGTGAGCGGTTTCATGCGGAGCCGAACCATCAAGCACCAACCAACCGTCGCCTTCGCGGGCACACGCCATCAAAGCCAGTCGTAGTGCGGGTGCCCCATCGGTTTGGTCGTACACCCAAGGGCTTCCCACGCCCGAAGCTTTCGTGCCCAACGCGCCTTGTTTTTCGAGCGAGCTAACCCACTGCTCACGCGCAACACCCGCCAACGTATGCGACACAATTTCAAAATCTGGGGCAACATTCAGCCCAATCTTTGAATTTTGCCCCATGCCAGTGCGGCATTTTTGCGCAAAGGGATCATCCAATTCGCTTGCGGCGTCTAATTCAAAAACAATCACCCGCCTAGGTTGCAAAAGATCCACCAACCGGCCCACGTGGGCTGCGTCTTGGGTGGCCGTAACAAGGGTTCCCCCACGCGTTGCCACAGGGTCTTGGCCCCAAAGCTTTTGAAATATCTCTTGGGAAAGAGAGGTTTGGGCGTCAGTTTGTTTTGAATTGGATGGGCACATATCCCACCAGTGTAGTCGCCCCCAAACACAACGAATACAACGCCCTGTGATAAAAGATCCTGTGCAGCCCAGCCCGCCCCACCTATTTTTTTCGCTGTGCCAATTGTTCTGCCAATGCACGCAATGCATCGGCCGACGCCCCAAACCCATCAAGGGCGGCGATGGCCGTGTCGTGCAACCGTTTGATTTCTGCTCGGGCGCCCTCTTGGCCCATCAAGCCGGGATAGGTTCGCTTGCCTGCGGCGGCATCTTTTTGGGTGGCTTTGCCCAACGCTTGGGCATTGGATGTCACGTCGAGCAAGTCGTCAACCACCTGAAACATCAGTCCCGTGGCATCGGCATAAGCCGTCAGGGCTTCAAGCTGCGACGCCGAGGCTCCACCGCAAAGCCCCCCCATGCGACACGCACACCGCAGCAAGGCGCCGGTTTTCAGCCGGTGGGTTTCCCGCAGCGCGTCCAAGGCCTTTTCGTCGCTCTCCGCATGAGGAAATGTGTCGCGTATTTGTCCGGCGATCATGTCCAGCGTGGCCTGCGACAACTCGGCCGACAACCCTTGAGCCAGCGTTGCAGGCTCCACCGCAGACACTTTTTCAAAGGCCAAGGCCGACAACGCATCACCCGCCAAAATGGCTTCGGCCTCGCTTGCATGTTTGTGCAAGGTGGGCCGACCGCGCCGCAAATCATCGTCGTCCATGGCGGGCAAATCGTCGTGTACCAAGCTAAAGGCGTGAATCATTTCAATCGCCACCGCCGCCGAGGTTGCGGCATCTAGCCCTTGTGCGTCACGGTTCACATCCAGCCCCACCGCCTGCGCGGCCCGAAACACCAGCACCGGCCGAACCCGCTTGCCAGGGCCCAATGCCGCGTACGCCATCGCGTCAGCCAGCATTCCAGGCAAGCCCCGATCAGCAAGGGCTTGAGCCATGGCATCGTTTACATGCTGCACCAGTTGCGTGTCTTGCTCGAATTGCGGCGTTGCCATCATGCCTTCAGTTTACGCCGCCCAAGACGCGGCCGAGTGACCACGGGGCGACCACAAGAACAACCACAACATCCCGGACTCACGTTTCTTTCGCTGAAAGTTTCGCGGCATTGGCCACCCATGCCGCCAAGTGCTTGGCGCCGTCTTTGGGGGGATTCTCTCGCAATGCACGCTGCATCGAAGACCGCTGGGCTTCGTCTTTGAGAAGCCGCCCCAGCACTTTCCGCAGCATTTCCACGTTGGCTTCGGGTTCGATCATGTCGCCTTCTACCACTGCCCCGCCCATGACCACCAAGGGCGCCGCGTTGAATTTTTGGTGTTCGTCGCGGTGGTAGGGATAAGGCAACATGACGCACGGCACGGCATTGGCCCATGCCTCGGCCACGGTGCCTGCACCCGCTCGGGTCAGCGCCAAGTCGGCGGCGGCCCATGCTTCGCCCATGGCATTGCAAAACGGCCGCACCACGGCGGGCACATGGGCTTCGCGATACGCCTCTTCCAGGGCGGCTCGATCGGCGGCGGCACTGTCCCCTCCCCCGGTTAGGTGCAATACCTGGGTACCACTTAAAAGCCCTTTGCCACTGCCGCGCAGCAGTGCCAAAAGCGCTCGGTTAATCGTTTGTGCCCCTTGCGACCCTGCAAACACCAACAACGTGCGTTTGCTGGGATCCAAGCCCAAACGCTTGCGTGCCTCGGCCTTGCCTTCGCGGGGCCGCGCCGAGCGCCGCAGCGGATAGCCCACCACTTGGGCATTGGCCAACGAGCGTGCTCCAGGATGCGGGGGTGTGGCGTTAAACACCGCGTCGGCCATGGCGGCCGCGCGGCGGTTGGCCCGACCTGCGGCGGCGTCTAGGTTCACCAACGCCACAGGCAATCCCGCCCGCTTGGCAGCGGCCACGGCGGGCGCACTTACAAAACCGCCGGTGGCCAGCAGCGCCTGCGCGTTGGTTTGTTCGATCACCGCCGCCACCGCCGCTCGACCTGCCCGATAGCCCCGCACAAAACGCAATGCGGCCGCAGGTTTTAGGGCAAGCGGCGCGGCGGGCACCGCCGTGTAGGCCACCTTGGCTTCGCGGGCCACCTTGGCATCCAGCGGCCGCGACGACACCAACAAGTGCGGCGTAAAGGCCATGCCCGCACGACGCAGTCGTTCAATGACCGCCAAATTCGGAAAAATATGCCCGCCGCTACCGCCGCCGGCGAAAAGAATGGTGGGAGGGGCTGAAGAACTCACAGGCAGCGAGTTTACGGGCGATTGAACACTTGCGGCGGCGTTCTTTTTCTAAAGCATTTTCAAAACGCCCCATCTTCACACACATCCGCTACCGATCACCGTTTCTAAGGAAACTCTCACCGCTAAAATGCCTGATCGCGAAGGGGCTAAGGGAAAGGCAGAAGGGGGATAGCAATTAGAGATTAGCAAGTGGCTGTTAGCAAGAGGCAGGCCCGCTTGATTTCTGTTTTCTGCCCGCGGTACAAGACGCAATGGGAGGGTGAGCGATCACTTCCAGACGGCCGTTTCACTTAACCCCTCAGTCCCTTCGTCCAAAATCGCAAAGCGTGAACGGCGACACACGTCCAAGGCAAGACTACGCCGCTTGGGGCACGGGCTGAGGCAACACCGCGCCTTCCGATTGTTCTACGTCATCAGACTCCTGAACCTGCTCTCTCGCCAAGCGAACCGCCGGAGGCCCCGCCACTGCCTGCCCATTGGTTTTCTCTGCCTGTTCGGCCCTCAAAACATTGGCATTGTCCAAGCTTGCCACCAACCCCAGCGCAAAACCGGTGAACACCCAACCGGTTCCCCCCATGCTTACGAACGGCAACGCAATGCCCTTGGTGGGCACCACCACCGTCACCACGGCAATGTTAATCACCGCTTGCAGGCCCACGGTAAACAGCACACCCACGCCCACCAACCGTCCAAACATGTCTTCGGTGTCGCGGCAAATGCCCAAGCCAATCCACAGCATGGCGATGAACAAGCCCACCACCAAAGCGGCCCCGCCAAAGCCCAGTTCTTCACACAAAATCGGAAACAAAAAGTCGGTGGTGTCTTCTGGAATGTAATACTTTTGAACACTGCCGCCCAAGCCGCTGCCACCCAAACCGCCCTGTGCAAAAGCCAACATGCTTTGAATGGGGTGATAGCCCGTGCCCTGCGCATCGGCCCACGGATCCATAAACGCGGTCAGCCGCCGAATACGATACGGCTCTTGGTAAATCGCAAAGGCCAAACCCCCCAGTGCCGGGGGCAACATCAACGCCAAGTGCCACACTTTGGCCCCGCCCGCCACCAACACCACCACCGCCCCCGCCGCAATCAAACTGCCGGTGCCCAAATCTTCAATCACCACAATGCCCGATGCCACCGCCGTGAGCACCAACCCCGGCACCAGTCCCCACCAAAAACGACCCATCACCCCACGCCGCCGCGTGCAATACCACGCCAAGGCAATCACCAACGTCCACTTCATTAACTCGCTGGGCTGAAAGCTCACCCCCACCCCCGGCGGCCCCAACGTCAGCCAACGTGATGCCCCATTGGCCGACCGCCCCATGCCCGGCACCAATGTCAGCCCGCACAACACCAAGGCCAACACCATGGCCACCCACACCGGGCTGATCCACGATCGGCTGCGAAAAATCCCCATGAGATCCACACGCGATCCCGTGAGCATGGCCGCCACCGCCAACACCGCACAAACAAGATTTTTGTTCACAAACTGCCCCAACAAACCCCACGCCGTGGGATCTGCGGCATCCACATCCAACCCCGGGCCGTGGGTCACATCCATGCCCGCCGATTGCACCATCACCACCCCCAACCCCAAAAGGGCTACGGCACAGGCAATCAAAAGGTGGGCAGGGCGCGGCATCGCGTGATTTATCGACCACCATGGGTCAAAAACTCGCCAAATAACGCCTCTAAATGAGCCGAGGCTCAAATTTCAACTCCACCACCACACTGAACAAAAGTCACCCCCTCACACGCACCCTTTAATGGCCCACCCCCAAAGCCCGGCTATCCTATAATTCCACATCATCAAAGAACGTGGATGCCGTCACAAGCGCCATCGCACCTTGCCCCCACGGGGGCCCCCTCCGCGAGCCCCTTGCTATGAATTCAGTTTTTCGACACTCAGCCTTCATTTTGTGGGCCGCCGCCATCACCCCTTTCTTGGCATTCACTCCGGCGCAAGCCGACGACACCTTCGACCAACTCGCTGAGGCCGCCCGCACCACCGCGGCCGCGCCCTATGCCCATGCCGGGCTGGCCCCCGACAGCCCCCTCGCCCTGCCCGGCGGCTTGGCCGATCTTAAATACGATGGCCACCGCGACATTCGCAACCCTCCGGCCAAGTTTCTTTGGGCCAAAAGCAACCTCCCTTTTCGCGTGCAGTTCAAACATTTGGGCTGGCTTTTCCCCAATGCTGTTGCACTGTCCGAAGTTGATCCTGCCACCGCCCAAGTCACCCCGGTTCCCTTCGACCCCGCTCGATTCACCTACGGCCCCGTGGCCCGCGAAACACTCGACCCCAGCGCCTTGCCGCAAGACCTTGGCTACGCCGGGCTCAGCCTTCACCATGTGGCCACCCCCGAAGGTGCCGCTGGCGAGTTTTACAACGAAATCCTTAGCATCCAAGGCGGCAGCTACTTTCGCGCCGTGGGCACCGGCCAACACTGGGGCGCGTCGGTTCGTGCCGTCGCCATCGACACCGCCTTGCCCGACCGCGCCGAAGAATTCCCCCGCTGGACTCAACTGTGGGCCCAACAACCCGCCCCAGGCGACACCTCGGTCACTCTTTATGGACTCATGGAAGGCCCCAGCCTCGCAGGTGCCTACCGGCTCATTGTCACCCCCGGCGAAACACTCAGCGTCGACGTGCACGCCCAACTGTTCTTTCGCCACGGCGTTTCCAAATTCGGCTTGGCCCCCATCACCAGCATGTTTCTTTTTGGTGAAGACCGCCCCGCCAGCTTTGGCGACTACCGCCCCGAAGTGCACGACTCCGACGGCCTCAGTTTGGTCCACGCCGACGGGCGCCACATGTGGCGCCCCTTGCACAACCCCTTTGGTCTTTCCATCAGTCATTTTGACGCCGAAAACCCGCGCGGCTTTGGCCTGCTTCAACGCGACCGCGATTTCGACAGCTACGA
This sequence comes from Algisphaera sp., assembly GCA_036480015.1. Taxonomy (GTDB): domain Bacteria; phylum Planctomycetota; class Phycisphaerae; order Phycisphaerales; family Phycisphaeraceae; genus Algisphaera. The sequence continues at coordinate 10,552 of JAZGFZ010000127.1, forward strand.
AGACCTCGAAACTGAAATGCAACTGCGTCCCAGCATTTGGGTGACCCCCAAAGGCGACTGGGGCAAAGGCCATCTTGAGCTTGTCGAGTTTGGCAGCAAACTTGAAGCCACCGACAACATTGGTGCCTATTGGATTCCAAACGACACCGGCTTTAACGCCCCCGGCGGTGAATACACCTACGGCTACACCGTCGCGTTCACCCAACAGCCGCGCCCCTTGGCCCGCGAAACACAAACATCTGATCAAGTAGAGCTAGAACCACAAGAATCGCAACAAGAAGCCCCTCAACTTCTACGCTTTGCCGCCACCCGC
>JAZGFZ010000128.1:0-2022 GCA_036480015.1 Algisphaera sp.
CCGTAAAGAAACACGGTGGGCACCAGTCGCAGCACGTTGCAGAACACGGCGGCCACGGGGCTTAACACCAAGACCATGGCTCGCACCCAAGGGCGCAGGGGGTTGGCAAAGGCAAAGGCGTAGGCCACGAGAAGCAGTGCAAAGACCATGCGCATGCCGTTGCAGGCTTCGGCCACGGCGACTTCTTGGCCGTTGTAAATCAGCACGTTGCCGGTGCGGGCCACGGGAAGGCCGATCAGGGTGAAGACAAATTCGCTGGCCGAGGCACTGGCGGTTTGCATGGGAATGGCGATGCTCTGGCGAATCATGCCAGGGACAGGCACCCAAAAGGCAAGCACGACCAAAGCGGGGAGCATTTTCCACACCAAGGGTCGGCCGGCGGTGGTGGCAAAGGCGCCCACCAGTGCGAGCACGGCGCCGCCGTGCCAAAGGGCTTGTTGAAGGTTGAGAAAGCCGTAGAGTGAGGCGCCCGTGCCTAAGGCGATGAGTGCAGGGCCGATCCAAGAAAACCTTGGGCGGGTGGAGGCGATGGCGTGGCGTCGGGTCCACATGAGCCATGCGAAGATGGGCAGCACGAGCCACACTTGGCTGGCTTCTTCGTCTTTGCGGGCGATGTAGAGAATGTCGAACCAGGCGCGGCTGCCTGCCCAAAGGGCCAAGAGCCCCAGCAGCACGGCAAGGGTGATGCGCTGTGGGGTCCAGCGGGTGAGCTTGGGGTGAGGCTGGGGGTTGGGATTTACAGAGGAAGACGGCATGGTTGGGGTGGTTGGGGTGTAGGGGGCAGGGGAAATTCTCTATCGGTTGTTTTCCGGTTGTTGCAGCGGTGGGTACGATTGGGCGGTGTGTGCAGATCGCCCCGACCTTTCATCTGAATCCAAATCATGCTTCACAGGCAGGGTTGATGCGTCGTGTGGCCCGGTGCGGCTTGATGCGGCTGTGGCTCAGGTGGCGGGGGTGTCGGCCAATCGGGCGCGAAAATTGTTGGCGAAAGGCTGGGTGACGCTTAACGGAAGGGCGCTCAAGGCTTCTGACAAGGGAAAAACGGTGACCGCGGCTGATCAGATCATCGTTCATGCTGATTTTGATCGGGTGATGCCTTGTCCGCAAGGGGAATTGGAAGAATTGGCTTGTGGCTCTGGTTGGGTGGCGGTGGCGAAGCCTGCGGGGGTGGCGGTGCATCCATTGGATGCAGGGGAGACGCAAACGTTGTTGAATGCGGCGGTGGCGCGGTATCCACAAATGGTGGGGGTGGGACGCGAGGGGGCGCTGCGTAGCGGTGTGGTGCATCGGTTGGATGTGGACACCAGTGGGGTGATGGTGTTGGCGCTGGACAATGATGCGTGGGATCGGTTGCGAGAGATGTTTGCAAAACATCAGGTGAGTAAAACGTATCACGCGTTGGTGTGGGGCACACCGTCTGATGAAGGTCGGGCGGATTTGCATTTGGCGGTGACGCGGCATCGGCCTGCCAAGGTGTCGGTGGTGGGAGCGGATCATCCTGAGGCGCGGGAGACAGGGTTGTCGTGGCGTGTGGTTGAACAGCGCGGCGATGTGGCGTTGATTGAGGTGGTGTTGGAAACAGGTTTTTTGCACCAAATTCGTGTGGCTTGCGCTCACTTGGGGTTTCCGGTGTTGGGGGATCGTTTGTATGGCGCGGGGGTGCGCGACTTGGCGCCGCGACACATGTTGCATGCGGCGCGGCTTGAATGGGATGGACAATGTGTGGTGTGCTCTGCGCCCAATGATTTTGAAGCGGTGTGGGACGCGCGGGCTTGAGGCAACGAAACAGCCAAGTGCAAACAGGGCAACTGTTCGCGTCTTTTTGTTGACGCGCAATGGGCAAGTCGTCTCTGGCAAGCGATTTTACGCCAAGACGCCAAGACGCCAAGACGCCAAGACGCCAAGACGCCAAGGAAGACGGGAAAGCCACGTAAGATCGCGGAAGAACCCTTTGTTTGAATTGCTATAACCGTTCGCCGTTTTTTGAAGTAATACTTAAGACAATTGAGACGCCTCGCAACC
>JAZGFZ010000129.1:0-9365 GCA_036480015.1 Algisphaera sp.
ATCTCCTATGCCGTGATTCTCATCCGCCGCACTATTCTCAGTGCTGCGAGCATGTTGCATCGCAATGCCGAACCGCCCATTTGTACCCGTTTACCACTCCACACCCCATCACCGACGAGAAAGACATGACACTCAAAAGCAAGATAAACGTCTGGATGTGCGCCGCCCTAACAACCCTCGCTCTAGCAAGCCCTGCGGGCGCGCTGATTGTCCATGACTCGCTCGCTCACTTCCCTGCATCCCGCACCGCCGGGTACGCCGTCGGCCCCCTCGACCCCGGCCAAGCCCCCTACGTCAACCAACCCGCCCAGTCGTTCAACATCGAAGACGACACCGTCACCCTCGACACCCTCACCGTCCGCCTCCTCGCTTCGCGTGAACACATCCTCGACGCTGGCCAAAACACGCTCGTCCCCACCGGCAACGCCGGCGACGACTTCGTCGTCCGCCTCTGGGACAATGAAGTTCTCTGGGACAACAACGACCGCCCCGGCAACCTCCTCGAAAGCTTCACCGTCCCCAACAGCGGTTCCCTGAGCACCAGCAACCAAAACCCCAGCAACGTCACCCTCAACTCCCTGCTCCATCCCCAACTCAACCTCGGCGAAATCTACTGGGTCTCCGTCGCCATCCCCGAAGTCAACTCCACCTACAGCCACGGCTCTTGGCAATTTTCAAGCGCCATCGGCACCGGCCGCGCCATCGCCTTCTCCAACAGTGCTGCCACCAACTGGAGCGTTCAATCCACCCCCAACAACATGTCAGCCTTCCAAGTCACAGGCTCCCCCATCCCCGAACCCGCCACCGCAGGCCTGATCCTCTCCATGCTCGCTTTCGCCAGCATCCGACGAACCCGGGCCTGAAACAAATTCAACAAACCGAAAAACTCCCCAAGCCCACGTTCACCCGAACGTGGGCTTTTTTTCTTTCCCTCCCCACACCATCGCTTCAAACCCCATCGCGCCCTAAAAAATGCTGCCATCACCACCTGCCCGCAGAAATTCCGCCGTCGTTGCAGCGCATTTCGCCCAACGACAAAAACGCCAACCCCCGCGCCTCACCCCAGCTGGAACGTTGGCCGTCAATCCATCACTTCATCTTCAAATAATTCAACACATCGTCGTACTGACCGCCTTCGTTGGCGTACATCGCATGGTTTTTGGCCGTGCCAAACCATTCCTTGGTGGAAGGCTTCACCGATTTGGCGGCCTTCAACAAATTCTTGGTTGTCAGCGGTGCAGGCACGCCGGTTTTCATGGCCTCTTGCAGCTTGCCTTCAATGGCCACGTCCACCACGGCTTTTAAATCGGCGCCGCTAAAGGCCCGGCATTTTTTAGCCACGGCATCCACGTCCACCGCATCTTGCGGCTTGCCTTTTAAAAGCACCTGCAAAATAGCCGCAGCCCCCTGAGCATCGGGCGGGGGCACAAACAACACACGGTCAAAACGCCCGGGCCGCCGAAACGCGGTGTCCAACGCCCAAGGCGTGTTGGTGGCGGCCAAAATAAGCAGCCCATCATTGCTGGCTTTTACACCATCAAGCTCTGCCAAAAATTGATTGATCACCTGTCGCCCTGCGCTGCCACGCATGTCACTGCGTTTGGCACCCAGCGCATCCACTTCATCAAAAAACAAAACGCAAGGCGTGTTTTGCCGGGCATATTCAAACAAGTTGTGCAACTTGCTTTCGCTGTTACCCAAATACATATCCAACACATCGTGAATGCCCACGCTAATAAACGCCGAATCAATTTGCCCTGCCGTGGCTCGGGCCAAATGGGTTTTGCCACATCCCGGCGGGCCATACATCAAAATACCCCCGCCAATGCTTTTGCCGTAGGCCGCATAAAGTTCGGCGTTTTCAAGTGGTGCAATAATTTTGAGGCGAATCTCTTCTTTAAGATCCTCCATGCCGCCCACGTCCGAAAAATTGATGTCGGGCTTTTCAATTTCAAGGCCTTCAAAGCGGTCGCCAACGCCGTCGATACGCATGCGAATGCGACCTTGCTCGTCCACCTCATCTGGATCCAGACTGGGCACATCTTCGCTTTCGCTTGAATCCACCCAACCCGCACTGGCCATGCCCATCGCGTCGGCCAGCGATTCATCCGCCACCGAAGGATCGTCATCCACCGCTCGCCGATAGGCCGACACGGCTCGTTCGGTTTCGCCTGCGGCAAAAAACAACTGTGCCAACATCACCCGCGCCGCGGGCGCCGTGTCGGACCGATCCGCCAATGCCTCGGCAATCACCAAAGCCTCAGATTGCTTGCCCTGCCGCTGAAAACAATCGGCCAAGGTCAATTGCAAGGCGGGGTCACCTCCGCCTGCACGCAGCGCGTCTTCGGCATCTTCCAACCGTCCACGGCCCATCAACAACTGCGCCAACTGGCGCCGCAGCGGCACGTTGTCAGGCGACAACTTGAGCGCCTCTTGCAAGGTGTCGATGAGTGAATCAGACGATTCGGACATAAGCGTGCTTTCGAAAAGGATGCGCGGGTCGTGGCGTTAGGATTTAAGCCCACACACTTTGCCGCAATTCAATTTGACGGCAACGCGTCGGGCTCGCTTGCGGATCCAGCCCGCCGTGGGCGGAGCCCACACCGTTTGCCCAAAAGACCGACCCCGAAAGGCCAGGCTTGACGGTGCAATCAGTGCCCGGCGGACAAAGTTCCCAATGCGGGTCTTAGCTTCGCAAGCAATGTTTCCAGCGTTGCGGAGTCTTTGGCTTCGGCGTTAAGCCGCAGCAAAGGCTCGGTGTTGCTGGCTCGCACGTTAAACCAAAAGCCTTGGGTGTCCCAGCAATCAATGCTCACACCATCAAGCTCCATCACCTCGCCATCGGGGCCAAAATCGCTTTTAAGTTTGGCAATGGTGCCAGCTTTGTCGTCGTTTTCAAAGTTCATTTCACCCGATTGCGGGTACTTGCGAAACGGCTTCATTTGTTCGTTTAAACCTGTTTCAGAGCGGCTTAGCACGCCCAACGCCGCGGCCAAGGTAATGGCGCCGCTGTCGGCATAGCTGTTGTTCTTAAAGTAAAAGTGGCCCGACAACTCGCCACCAAACACGCCGTCGGTTTCGCGCAACTTGGCTTTCAGGTTCACATGGCCCACCTTGGCAATGGCAGGTTTTCCACCCAGTGCCAAAACAGTTTCAGAAACCACTTTGCTTGAACGCAGGTCATACACAATCGCACTGCCGGGTTCTTCTTTTAAGAAGTGCGAGGCCAACCATGCGGTGAGGTGGTCGCAACCACAAATTTCACCGGCATCGTCCACCAGCATGCAGCGGTCGGCATCGCCATCAAAACACGCGCCCACGGCAGCCCCGGTTTTCTTCACGCCTTCTTGCGTGGGAATCATGTTCTCAGCCACCAATGGGTTGGGCTCGTGGGCCCAGTCGTCGGTCCAATTGTCGTTCACGGTGATGACTTCCAGCTGGTCCACGCCGGCAAATACTTTTTCCAACAGCGCAATGCCGCAGCCATTGCTGGCATCGACATACAGTTTTTGCGGCTTGTCCAGCTCGCCCATGAAGCTCAAAATGTGTTTGCGGTATTCCGCCCACACATCGGCTGTTTCATAGGAGCCTGTGGCTTCAGGGCAGTCGCCCTCAATCGCACTGGCCAAGGCTTCAATTTCTTTAAGACCCGTGTCGGCTCCCACGGGGCGGGCGCCTTCACGGCTGATTTTAAAGCCGATGTATTCAATGGGGTTGTGCGACGCGGTGCATTGCACCCCGCCCACCGCATTGAGATGCGGAATGGCAAAATATTGAATGCTTGTGTCGCAGCGCCCCAAGTCCACCACATCCATGCCCGAAGCCCGAAGGCCCTTAATCAGCGACTCCGCCATCGACGGTGCGGCAGGCCGGTGGTCTTGACTCACCACCACAGTGCCCTGTCCGTTGGCTTCTTTCAAAAAATTGCCCGTGGCCAATCCCACCCGCCATGCCGCGTCTTCATTGAGCGGGTCGGGGTACAAAGCGCGAACATCGTAAGCCTTAAAGATTTTCCCAATCATTTTTCTACTTCTACGTGGGGGTTTAGGGGACAAGGAGAGCGGAACACAAATAGCATACCCGCCTCACAAGGCGAGATGCACTAATCATGCCATCCCCTCACGGTTCGCCAAGCAACAATCTTCACAAAAACACCGTCTTACGTCCCCCTTAGAACACCTCGGGGTCGCGCCCGATCGCTCGCATCTATGATGCGGGCATGAATGGACGCATCATCATGATGGCTGGATCGTTGCTGCTGGCAGGCGGTGTTGTGACCGCAGCAGTGTTATGGGGTGGCGGAGCCGAAAAACCCGCCGCCCCCGCCGCCCAAGACACGCCTCTCGCTCCGCTGGATCTAAGCGACCTCGAGGGTGCCGACCTTAACACCTCCGACCTCAACACCTCCGGCGGCCCCCTGGCCCTCGAAGCCATTGAAGGCTTCGAAATTTTTCAAGATGACGGCAAAATCATCACCCGCCTGACCGGGGCCGAGGCCAACCCACGCGAAAACTTTGTGGCCGACATTCGCTTGCCCCAAGCCCAAATCACCTTCGCCCCCAATCGCGTCATACAAATCAATGCGGCCACCGGGACGTTTTACTATCCCGGCAACGAGCCGCAACGTGGCGAATTCCATCGCGACACCGTCATCACCTTTTATGAATCACCCGAAGGCACCACCGCTGATTTGTTTTCCAACCGACACGTTCAATTCAGGCTTTACCTCGACGAATCCACACGTTTTGATCGCGAACAAGGCCAAGTGCGCACCGAGGGACCGGTTCGACTCGTGGGCCGCGACATCGACTTTTCAGGTTCGGGGCTGTCACTCACCTTTAACCCCGGCCAACGACGCATCGAGCAAATGATCATCGAACACGGCCACGAACTTCGCTTGGCTGCGGGATCGCAAGAAACCTCGCCTCAGTTGTTAGACGCAGACACAAACCCCGCCAAGCCGCAATCCACCTCCTCGCCTGCAACAGCAAAGGCCAAAACGCAAAACGCCTCAAACAGCAACACATCAGCAGAAGATCCTTCGGCCGCACAAAAAGAAAACCATGGGCAGGCTTACCTTGTCTCACTCAACGACAGCGTCAATGTCACCGTAAGCGGCGACGGCACCACGTTGCAAGGCAACACACTGCAAGGCCTCTTTACGGTTCGGTCCAATCCAAACAACACCGCCTCTGGCGAATCCAGCCCCGTAACCTCTGCCGGCCCGCCGACCGCCATACAAGCATCCATTGTCGCCGACGCGTCTCCCTCCGCTTCCGATCTCGGCGACGCCGCAACCGCATCGGTCGCCACCGACACTTCCATTGCGCCGCCCACCAACAATCCAAGCGACCCCCGTGCCCTGCGCCTTGCCCAGCCCGACGACATTGTTGTGACCTGGAAAGGCCGCATGACGCTCATGCCTCATGACGGGCCCGCCCCCGAAGGCTTTACGCTCAACTCACAATCCAATTCGGGGCCCAACCCCCAGATCATGCTCGAAGGTAGCCCCGCACGTGTCACCCGCACCGACAATCAAGCCGACGCGCAAACGTTAGAAGCCGCACGTGTGGGTTACCACGATGCCCTGGGCCGCGTGTGGGCCGAGTCGGACGGGCCCGACGCCCCGCTGGTTTTGCAAGCACCCGATTTTGGCCGCCTCACCGCCCGGCGTCTTGAGCTTGAACAACGTGCTGGCCACGGCGTGGTGCATGGCCCCGGCGTTCTTGAAACCCAAAACGGCCAGCTCAACGTGGCATTCGCCAATCAACTCAACCTCGCTTTTCGCATCGCCCCCCAAGCCGAAGCACCCACCGAGACCGCCACCACATCCAATGATGCCAAAAACTCTGACGACTTCGCCGCAGGCTTCACCCAACTCGAAAACGCCACCTTCTCCGGCGCCGTTCGCGTCAACGCCACCCAAGCCGACGGCACCCCCGAGCTGGATCTCGACGCCGAACAACTGTCCATCACCTTTCGCCCGGCCCAGCCCAGCGACAACCCCCAGCCCACGGAGCTTCACGCCACCGGCACCCCCGAAACGCCTGTGAGCGCCCGCCAACCGGGCACCCGCTTCACCGCCAACCAACTCACCGTCGACCTTGCTCCCCCTGCCCTTGCTCCCCCTGCGGCCAACGCCGACACGAAAAGCGACGATGCACTCACCCGCGTCGCCGTCACCCGCCTGCGGGCCATGGGCCAAGTCAATATCCAGCTCGACCAAGGCGACGCCCACCTCACCGCTCACGCACTTGACGCCGACCCCGCCGCCAAACGACTCGAACTTTTTGGTCAAAACGACACCCCCGCCACCCTGACGCGCCGCGGCGCCAAGCTCAGCGGCGTCCATTTGGTGCTGCTCGAAGCCCAGCAAACCGCCCAAGCCTTTGGCCCCGGCCGCTTTCGTGCTCCAGTCGATCCTGCCAAGCCGCAAGACCATATTGAAATCACCTGGACCCAGGCCATGACCTTCAACAACCAAACCGGCCAAGCCCGCTTTGGCGGCCAAGTGCAATCCCGATCCATCTCTTCCACCGGTCGCACAAGCCTCGACACCCATGAATTGTCCATCGCTTTTGTCCCGCAAAACCTCGCCGACGCCAACGACGACGGCGACGACGACGACCAAACCACTCAAACCAAGCCGCAAGCCAGCACCCTCGACATCCGCCGCGTTCACGCCTTGGCCGACCCTGCCAACAGCGACAGCCAAGTGAACTTCACCACGCAAACCTTTGCCAAAAAACCAGTCGCCCCCAACACACCGCCCCTCACCGCCTTCACCCTCATCAGCCGCGAATTGTTGTTTATCAACCAACCCGCCAACCTCAACAACCAAACCCGCATCGACGACCACACCAGCCACCAAACCATCGAAGTGCCCCACCGTGGGCGCATGTTGCTCAGCGACAACCGCACCGCTCCAGCCTCAAACGACAGCTCCGTCACCTTCGCAGGCGCTGGCCTCACCGCCTTTGCATGGGAAGGCCGCCTTGCACTTGACGCCCTGCACAACGACCTACGCATCGAAGGTGATGTCATCATGGCCCACGACCCGCAAGGCGACGCCCCGCCGGTCAAACTCGAAACCCAAGTGCTCACCGCCGACCTCACCGAAACCGGCGGCCTCAACGCCTTTGCCAACGGCGACGCCCCCACCGCACAATTGCGCCGCGTCGAAGCCCGCGGCAACATTCGCGTCAGTCAAAAAGACACCCGCGTACTCGCCGACCACCTCGACTTCACCACCACACGCAACAGCATCATCTTCACCGCCGAACCCGGCAAACTCTGCCAACTGCGACAAGAAGGCCAAGCCGGCGCTCAAACCAACGCCAAAGCCCTCACCTGGGACCTCACCCACGGCGTCTTCACCGCCGAAGGCGTCGGCGGCGGCGTCGTGCCGATCGAATAACCGGATAACCGAAGGGGAAGGCGGGAAGCAGTTAGGAATTAGCAATTAGCAAATAGCAAATAGCAAGACACGGATGAAAAACGGGCATGCGCTGCGGAGTTCTCACCATCATTCCCACGAAGGTGAAACCCCACCGCTTGCGTCTTGCTAACTGCTATTTGCTATTTGCTAAATGCTAACCCCTACTTCTTCCCCGCCACATAGCGCGGAAACAACGCGTCACCTTTTTCAATTTTCGTGCCGGGCACAAGTTGCCCCCACACCAACCATTCATCCAATTTGCCTTTGCCGCCATGGGCCTTCATTTGCTCGGCATAATCACAACCGATGCGAGACCAAAACAGCTCGCATGCGTCAGGCACAAAAGGCCACAACAGCACCGATGCAATCCGCAGGGCCTCAGCACAGTTGTAAAGAATCGCACCCACTTGCGCCATGTTTTCAGGGTCTTTGGCAAGGGTGAAAGGACGCGTGGCTTCAATGTAAGAATCCACCTGCTCACGCACCACGCGAAGTGCATTTTGGGCGGCGTCTTCCAATTTCAACGACTCAATCGCCGTAATATTTACCTCAAAAGGCTTCTTCTCACCTTCGATGGGCTCTGGCAACACGCCGTCAAAATACTTTCCAATCATGTTGGTCACGCGCGACGCCGAGTTGCCAAAGGTGTTGGCCAAATCGGCATTGTAGGTTTCGGCAAACAGGTCAATCGAAAACGATGAGTCCGTTGTGCCCAGCGGCCCGCGCGTGGCCAAAAAGTAGCGAAGTGCATCAAGTCCAAACTCACTCACGCAATTATCAATCGCCTTGGGGTCTAAAAAGTTCCCCAGCGACTTGCTCATTTTTTCGCCACTGTCACTCACCCAATAACTGTGGCTGTACACCATCTTGGGCAAGTTCACCCAGTCGTAGCCCTCGCACTTGGCCAGCGCCATCAACATGGCAGGCCACACACTGGCATGAAACCACAAAATATCTTTGGCAATAAAATGAACCGCCCCCGCTTGCCAATAGTGCCGCCGCTCGGGCGTGTCCACATAGGTCAAATAGTTAAACAGCGCATCAATCCACACGTAAATAGACTGTTCCTCGTCTCCCGGCACCGGAATGCCCCAGCCCTCGGTGCCTGTGCGGCTAATGGGAATGTCTTGGGCTTCTTTAATGCGGTTGATAATTTCATTACGCCGCGCCGCGGGCTTCACAAAATCAGAATTCGCCTCAAAGTGTGCCAACAGTTCGGGCACATAGGCACTCAACTTAAAAAAGTAGTTTTTCTCGGTTTTTTTAACCAGTGGCTTGCCATTCACCGGGCTTTTGTAATCGCTTTCTTTGGCCTTGTTTTCGGGCACGTATTCCTCTTGCCCTGCGTCGTACCAGCCGGCGTATTCCCCTTCGTACACATCACCGCTTTTCAAAAGCGCCGCCACATACGCCGTCACTTTCGCTTTGTGGTGTGATGAGGAGGTACGCACAAAATCATCGTGCGTCATTTCAAGCTTCTCAAACGTCTCGCGAAACGCCGTGGCATTTTGTTCGGCCCAGTCTTCGGTGCTCAGCCCCATTTCTGCCGCCTTGTCCACCACCTTGGCCGAGTGTTCATCCACCCCGGTTAAAAAAAACGTGTCATCACCCTTGATTCGGTGATAACGGGCCATCACATCGGCCACCATCGTCGTGTACACATGCCCGAGATGGGGCTTGTCGTTGACGTAGTAAATAGGCGTGGTGACGTAGAAAGGCTTAGAGGTATCAGACATGGCGGTAGTGTAAGAGTTAAAAGAGACTTGGATAAAACCAAAGATTAAACACCCCACGCAAGCCAACCTGGCAGCGTCTTTTTTGCCCCCACATCATTTGTTCTTACTTCCAACTCGGGCCACCCCGGCCCACCTCGGGCCCCTCCAAGCCCTCAGCCCCTAAAATCACCTCCATGGCAATTTTTCGCGAT
>JAZGFZ010000130.1:0-5194 GCA_036480015.1 Algisphaera sp.
ATGGCCAACGATGCCGTTGCTGCGGGGCTTGGGGCATTGAGCACATTGACCACGCCGTCGCCTTGGTCAATCACAAAGTCGTCCACCATTTCGCCGTTGGGCTTGAGGGCCTGAGCGCGAATGCCCGACGGACAAGGCTCTAGGTGCTCGGCACGAATGTCGGGCATCAAGCGTTGCAACGCTTTCACAAACGCTCGCTTCGAATAGCTTCGCCACATTTCCCCCAGGCCCATCTTCCAGTGCTTCATCGCCATGCGGCGAAACCCCGGATAGGTCAGCGATTCAAATAAATCACGTGGATGAATTTGATATTTGCCGTAGCACTCACGGCCCAAGGCCAACACCGCGTTGGGACCACATTCCACCCCCCCGCCAATCATGCGGGTGAAGTGAACCCCTAAAAAAGGAAATGCCGGATCGGGCACGGGGTAGATCAGCGTTTTGCACAGGTGGTGGGCTTCGGGCTTGAGCTCAAAATACTCGCCCCGAAATGGAATGATTTTCGCCGAGGGCTTGGTGCCGCCCAAACGCGTTACCCGGTCACTTTGAAGCCCACTGCAGTTCACCACACGCCCCGCCCGCACCGGACCGCGTGTGGTCTCCAACACCCAACCTTCAGGCTGACGTGCCATCGCCGTGACTTTTGCTTGGGTCCACACCTCCGACGCACCCTCCGAAGCCAATTGGGCCAATTTTTCACACACCGCACGATAATCGGTGATGCCTGCCTCGGGCACATGAATGGCCTCCACCACCCGAGCGTGAGGTTCTATTTCAAGGCAACGCTCGGCCGAAACAATCGCGCAGTCCACTCCATTGGCTTGCCCACGTTCATAAATGGCGGCCAGCTTGGCCCGCTCTGCTTCATTGGTCGCCACAATCACCTTGCCGCAAAGCTCGTAAGCGATTTCATGTTCATCGCAGAAATCTTGCATCGCCCGCTTGCCCTCCCGGCAATTGGTGGCCTTGAGCGACCCAGGTTTATAGTAAATACCCGAATGCAAAACCCCCGAGTTGTGCCCTGTTTGATGGTCGGCCACCCGAGGTTCTTTTTCAAGCACCACCACGCGGGCCTCTGGCCGCCCGCGTGTTAGTTGATAGGCGGTGGCAAGGCCCACAATGCCCCCACCGACAATGGCGATATCAAATGAAGGTGTATTCACCGCCCAAAGGTACCGCATTGCGCTGCAAAGGCCAGCATTTCTAAAAATGGCATGACTTGTGTGGCACGGGGCCCAAACCGCCCGCTCATCGCTCAGCGTTTAGCCCGTGCGGCGAAGACGACGAAGCTCTTTACGCTGTTGTTCCATCGAAAAAGCCTGAATCAATTGCTGGGCTGCCCGCTGCTGTTGAAGCGATTTGTGCTCATAGATCAGGCCCAAGCAAGCACGCCCATCTTCGGCCGAAAACACCCGCACCACGCGGGCTTGCACATCAAAGGTCAATGGGTCTTGGTCCGACCCTAAATTGACCTTCAAATTCACGCTGCGACCATCCAGCGGCTTGGCGTCTTCAAACCCAATGGGCAATCCAAGCCCAATGCCTCGGTCGCTAATGTCCAAAGCACGGGCATCCCATCCCTCAAAATTGGGTATAGGCACCAACGCCGTCAATCGCACAGGCATCAGATCCAAATGCCCTGTAGAAAGCCGATAGCACTCACGACGCTGGGCCGAATTCACACCCAGAGGTGGCGCCAATCGCACCGCAGGCACTTTTTGCTGGTCGTTGAGCTGATGTTTTTCAATCCCCGTCACCCGCGATTTCGCCTTCATCCGGCTTTGACCGTCAATGAGATAAACCACCACCTCTGTCGCAAGACGCAGCCCCTCAGTCGCACCCGCACCCCGAGGCCGTTCCACCACAAGCGAGCCGTCGTCATCGATCGCCAAAAGACGCACACGCACTTGAGGCATCGCCTCGCCAGAAGCAGAATGAGGGACCAACTCCAACGGATGGTTTCGCCCCAATAGCACAGCAAGGCCGTTAAGCCATGCTTTGGCAAGAGGGTCTAATTGCGTTTCTTTCTTTCTCATACGTCTATCAATCCCCCGATTCAAGACCAACGTGATCCCCCTCTCTATCGGTTTTTTTTCAATAAGAATCCACCTGTTTTTCCCAATCATGAGAAGCCACCGAAACCACATCACCCCACCGGTTTCCTCGATCAATCGCCGTTATCTGTTGCTTCAACCCAACTTAAATCGTGCGCTTAACCCCATGTCAAACACCCCCAACAAATCCAAGGCACGGTCCGAGAAAAAAGCCAAGCGCACGGCTTCCCGCGAACACCGCGCTCATCGCCCGCGTGTGGCGTGGGCCTTTACCCTCACGGTGGTCGCACTTCAATCACTTTTGTTAGGAACGCTGTTCCTAGCCTCTCACTGGACCCCACCGCACGTTCGTATTATTGAGGCTGGGTGGGCGTGGCTCAACAGCAACGCCTTTGTCCCACTGGGCATGCTGCTTCTTGGCGGCCCACTGTGCACCGCCTTGGCCATGAAACTGGACCGACGAAAAACCCTGCCGCTGGCGGGGGCATGGATTGCCTTTGGACTCATTTTGGTCATTGGATTTGGAGCCCAAGCCCAAACACTCATGCGATCGATGCTGGCCCATCTGCCCTTCTAAAAACACGCCGTCCCCAAAAGAGCAATCATCTGCGTTAGCCTGCACGCATGATTCGCCCCTTTTCCTACCTGTTGGCGGCCGCCCTTTTGGCCCCTTTGCCCGCCTTGTCTGCCCGAGCCCTTGATGCCCCCCATCGCACCACGGCCCACGCCACGGTGGCGCAAGGCATCGCCTTTCTACGCAGCATTCAACAAGCCGACGGCAGTTGGTCACCCCAACCCGGGCCCGCAGTCACCGGCTTGGTGGTTGCGCTTTTGCTCGACGAACCTGACATTGGCCCCGACGATCCCGCCGTGGCGCGCGGCGTAAGCTACCTGCTCGATCGCGTTCAATCCGATGGCTCGATTCGCGACGGAGCCGACGGCATCTTGGCCAATTACAACACCGCCATCTGTCTGTCGGCCCTCACCCGCTTGCCAGGCCACCCCCAAGCCGCCGCCGCCGTCCAAGGCGCTCAACGCTTTCTCATCAACCTGCAATGGAAAGACGGCATGACCCTGCCCTCTGGGGAAGTCATCACCGCCGACCACCCCTTTTACGGGGGGGCGGGATACGGCCAACACGGCCGACCCGACATGTCCAACACGCAAATAATGCTGCAAGGCCTGTACGACGCGGGTTTGGATTGTGACGACCCCGCCTTTCAACGTGCTCTCACGTTTATCTCGCGTTGCCAAGGCATTCCACAAAACACCTACTTCGCGCCGGGCACGCTCGAAAACAAAGGCGGCGTCATTTATGCCACCGCCATCAATGGAAAACACCCTCACATTCCCGTGAGCTACGCCAACCCTCAAGCCGTCGACGAAGCCCGGGCAGGCCAGTCGGTGTCGGGTCTGCGCGGCTACGGCAGCATGACCTACGCCGCCTTCAAGTCATTTGTCTATGCCAACCTCGCAGCCAACGACCCGCGCGTGGTCGCCGCCCAATTGTGGATTGAAACCCACTACACCCTCGATCAAAACCCCGGCCTGCCCGAAGCCTTCGGCAGCCAAGGGCTTTACTATTATTATCTCACCCATGCCCGTGCACTCAGCGCATGGGGCCAAACACATCTCAACATCCCAGGCCAAAAACCCTTGGATTGGGCCAATGCCCTCATTGACCAACTCGCCAGCCAACAACAACCCGATGGCTCGTTTGTGAACAGCGAGCCGCGTTGGATGGAAGACGACGCAGCCTTGGTCACCGCCTACGCCCTCACCGCCCTACAACACGCCGCCCCGTGAACGATACCTCCCCCCCACCACCGCCCGCCCGTTCTGCCACACGTCGCTCGACGTCCCCCACGCCACGCGATGGCGGGCGCCTTTGGGTTCTTTTTTTAGGCCTTTCCATTCTTGCCACCGGCGCCGCCGCATGGTGGATCCAACAACCCACACCCCTTCCCACAGTCAAAGAATCACGGGATGGCCTGTTCCCCTTCCGTGACCCCCAATCCAATCGTCACGGCTACTTCAACGCCCAAAGCCGCGTGGTCATCCCCGCCCGCTTTGACCATGCCGACCTCTTTCGTGATGGCCGTGGACTGGTCGAAATGGACGGCCGAGCGGGCTACATCAACCGCTCAGGCGACTGGGCCATCACACCACAATTTGAACTCGACCTCACCTTTGCCAACGACATCGCCGCCCGCCCCTTCTGGGGTGGCCGAGCCGCCGCCCGCCAAGGCGGCGTATGGGGTTTCATTGACCCCCAAGGCCACTGGCTCATTCGCCCCCGCTTCAAAGGCCTCGACGGTTTTCAAGTCGTGGGCGACTTTCACGAAAGGCGGGCATGGTTCAAAAACGGCGAACTCTACGGATTCATCGACCCCGAAGGCCAAACCGTGGTGGAACCGCAATATCAATACGCCAATGATTTTGGCGAAGGTCTCGCCGCCGTACTCGTCAAAGACCAATGGGGCTTCATCGACCCCGAAGGCCGCATGCGACTTCGCCCCGATTTTGACGGGGCTGGCGTTTTCACCAAGGGTCTCTGCCCTGCAAAACGCAACCAACAGTGGGGCTACATCAACCTTCGTGGCGAATGGATCATCGAAGCCGCCTTCCCTCAAGCCCGAGGCTTCAGCGAAGGTTTGGCCCCGGTTTTCAACGGCACCCACTGGGGCTACTTAGACGTCCAAGGCACCATGGTCATTCGCCCCCAATTCGAAAACGCCTACCCCTTTGACCAAGGCTTGGCCCCCGTGGTCAAAAACGGCCAGTCCATGCACATCAACCGAGACGGCAAACGCGTGTGGCCGATTGCTGAAAAGTAAAGCAACCGCCACTCACTCTCCACGCCCCTCGCATGCCGTTTGCACCGCCAAACGAATTGCCGCTTTCATCGAATTCGCGTTCGCCTTGTTCTTGCCCACAATGTCAAAGGCCGTACCGTGGTCCACACTGGTGCGAATCAAAGGCAACCCCAAGGTGACGTTCACCGCATCGTCAAAGGCCAACATTTTGACCGGAATCAATCCTTGGTCGTGATACATCGCCACAATCAAATCATATTTTTTGCGTCTTGCAGGGGTAAACAACGTGTCCGCAGGAAACGGCCCATGCACATCCATACCCAA
>JAZGFZ010000131.1:0-14706 GCA_036480015.1 Algisphaera sp.
AACGCCGTAAAACCAGCACCCGTGACATCCAGTCCATCCAAATCAACAGGCGCCGTATCCCCCACAGAAGACGTCGGCGTTGTTGTCGGCGATGAACTTGGCGTCACACCACCCGTGGCTGCAGGCGTCACGTTGCCATACCCGCCCTGGCCACCACCACCGTCGCCATTAGAAACCAAAGACGAAGGAGCCGTCTGTCCCGACGTAGTCACCGGCCGAACCCCACCATTGTTCGACCGCCCGGTCAAAGGTGCCGTCGCAGGCGCCGTGTTTCCGGCCGAACCCGTGCGCGACGAAGAGGTCGTGGTGGATGGTGTCACCCGAGGGGACACCACCGAACCGCCGCCGCCCGTTGTCGGAGCCGCAGACGCGATCGTCAATCCCCCGTTGTTTCCCGCATCCACAAGGGCCTCTTCAACCGAAATGGTTTGATAAACAGGATCCATTCGTTGGCCATCAACCACCGCCGTCAATTCCAACTCAACGCGACCTTCAGGCAATTGACGCAACCGATCCGCCGCAATCTCCATCCTTTGCCCGTCCAACGCATGGGCAAAGGCATGGACCAATCGCCCTTCATCAATAGACCATGCCTCAACCTCCACCACCGCACCACGGGGCAACGAGGTGGCAACATCCAAATTCAATCCATGCCCTTGCGTGGGCGACACCGTCGGCGTCACGCCGTTGTTATCTGACAATTCAATCACAGGAGCCGACGACGGCTCAATCACCCGCGCAACAGGGGCAGATTCCCGATCCGAGCCACGCGTCGACGTATCAATTCCAGATGCGTCAACCCTAGGCGACGAAACCGCAGGCGTCGAAGCCGAAGGTTGACGCCGACCACCGTCCGAAGACGGAGCCGAAACCGACGAACTTCGACGGCGAGGAGACGCCATGCCACGTCGTGACGAAGCCACATTCCCTGTGCCACCACCAGACACCGTCACCTCAACGGTTTCACCTTTCGAAGGTGAAACGGCAGGTGCTGGCGCAGATTCAGACACCGGAGCAGACGTTGCCCCCGCCACCCGAAACGAAACCGACGCGCTGACCAATCGCCCATGGGTGCGAACCGCACGCCGCGCCGTCGCAATCAACGTGTAATCCCCCGCAGGGTGATCCGCCGCATTCCAAACACCTGGCTGACCTTCGGCATTCGACACCAAAGACACCGAAGCACCCGAATGTGTTCCGACAAGTGTGAAGCCCTCAGGACCGATCAATTGCAGCGTCATACTCACCGTGCGGTCATCGCCCGTCGCCCCCAGCGTCACCGGCCCACGCAACGTTTGTCCCGATTCAACCCCCAAAATCGTAACCCCTCTTGCCGCCGGCGCGGTCACAGCCCCGATCAAAAGCATCAGCATCAAAGTACGAACGTAAAAGGCAACATTCAAAAAAGAGGGCTTCATGGTGAACTCCGTCGGTTGACGTGGGGCATAACGCCACAAGCCAAAAAGCCGTGCCGATCTCTTAGAAATCATCGGACGACAAACGGTCCAACGTAAGAGACCCACCGCTGAAATTGCCCAATCGAAACAAACCCACCCCCCAACACGTTTATTCACGTCCGATAGAAACCACACCGCCACAAAGCCTTTAGTATTCAAAAAAACACACCCCCCCAAAACCACCACGACACACGGCATACGGCACGTCCGTACTTTAAAAAAAGCCCCCCGCATTCAAAATGCGGGGGGCTTTCAATAATGGGCCTGGCAGGACTCGAACCTGCGACCTCACGCTTATCAGGCGTGCGCTCTAGCCAGCTGAGCTACAAGCCCCAAGGGGCGAAACATTGTAACAAACTCAAACAAGTGCGGGCGATCTTTAAATGCATCCATTTAAAAATCAACCCCAGCTCTTCGCCCCCACGCGACATTCAAGCCGCATGGGGGTTAAAGCAAACATTCTGTGTCTTTAGCTTTTACCGGCCACGTCTTCACCCAGCAATTCGGCCACCAGTCGGCTGTCGCCCACGGTGTTGGTGATTTCGTCGGGCGTTTGAGCTCCAGCCGCTTCGGCAATTGCCGCCGCCTGCTGAATTTCCTCTTCGACCGACAACGCTTCTTGTTGAGGCGGGTCAACCAATTTGACCACTTCCATGTTTTGGTACTCACGGTAGCCCGTGCCCACCGGGATCAAGTGACCCAGCAACACGTTCTCTTTGAGTCCCACCAAGGGGTCGCTCTTGCCTGCCAAGGCTGCTTCGGTAAGCACCTTGGTGGTTTCTTGGAACGACGCACCTGACAAGAACGATTCACTTTGCAGTGCGGCCTTGGTAATGCCCAAGAGCAAAACAGTGCCTGTTGCAGGACGACACTTGGTCGCTGTCGCAGGCATTTTGCCTTCCGCTTCCAGCTTCGCGTTAATGTCTTTTAGCTCGGTTTTGGACACAATTGCGTCAATGGGCAAGGTTGAATCACCTGGCTCTTTGATCTTACCGCTGCCCGCCACACGTTCGTTGGCTTCGCGGAAGCGGAACTTGTCCACCACCTCGTTGGGCAGCAAGTGCGTGTCACCCGGATTGTCCACACGCGTCTTACGAAGCATTTGGGCCAAAATCACTTCAATGTGCTTGTCGTTAATCGGCACACCTTGAGCTCGGTACACGTTTTGCACTTCATCAAGAAGATATTCACACAACGCCTCTTCACCCTTCACACGCAAAATATCTTGCGGCACCAAGGGGCCATCAATGATGGGATCGCCTGCTTCAATGTGGTCGCCGGTGTGCACCAGCAAGTGACGGTCTTGGGGCACGTGGTGATCCACTTCCAGGCCTGAGTCAGAGGTCACAATGACCGTCATCTTGCCCTTGCGTTTATCACTGCGAAGCTCCACCTTGCCCGAAATATCGGCCATAATCGCCGACTCTTTGGGCTTGCGAGCTTCAAAAATTTCCGTCACACGTGGCAAACCACCCACGATGTCTGCCGAACTGGTGGCCTCACGCGGCTGACGAGCCAGCATGTGCCCCGGCTTGATGGCTTGGCCATCGGTGACGTCAATGCGGGCTTTCGCGGGCAGGTAATGGAAGTCCAAAATTTTCCCGCTGGCGTCTTCAATCACAAGACGTGGGTGCATCTCGCCTTTGTGCTCGATAACCACCAACTGAGCGCCCTTTTTCTTGTCAGGGCCTTGCTGGGCTTCGGGGCGAACGGTTTGGCCTTCCACAATGTCTTCAAAACGAACCTTACCCGCAGTCTCGGCCAAAATGGCCGCACGGTGGGGGTCCCACGTTACCAACACAGAGCCCTTTTTCACTTTCGTGCCTGGTTTCACACGAATGTAGCTACCGTATTGAACCTTGTACTTCTCGACTTCACGGCCCTTGTCATCCAAGATCGCGATTTCGCCGTTGCGCTTCAGTGCCACCAAAACGTCATTGCCTTCGTCGTCTTGCACAGGCACTTCATTACAGTCACGCACTTCAATCACACCGCCGGTGGCTGCGCGATGGCTGGTATCCACCAGCGATGTCTTGGCCACGCCGCCAGTGTGGAATGTACGCATGGTCAACTGAGTACCAGGCTCACCAATCGATTGGGCACCAATAATACCCACGGCCAAACCGGCCTCAACCATGCGGCCCGTCGAGAGGTCCATGCCGTAATCGAGCATCGAAATACCCACGGGGCTCTCGGTGGTCAATGGCGATCGCACGATCACCGTGTCAATGCCCAACTCTTCAATTTTTTGAGCCGCGTCCATGGTGATCAGTTCGTTTTCCTTCACAATCAGCTCGTCGGTGATTGGGTTCACAATCGTTTCTCGAGCAGTGCGACCAAAGATGCGCTCACGCAGGGGCACTTCAATTTCTTCACCTTTGTAAATCGCCCGCTTGGCGATGCCCTTTTTCGATCCGCAGTCATACTCGCCAATAAATTGGTTTTGAGCCACATCGCACAACTTACGGGTGAGGTAGCCCGAGTCCGCCGTTTTAAGGGCGGTGTCGGCCAAACCCTTGCGGGCACCGTGGGTGGAGGAGAAGTATTCAAGCACCCGCATGCCTTCGCGAGCGTTCGCTTTGATGGGCGTTTCAATGATTTCGCCCGAAGGCTTCTGCATCAAACCACGCATGCCCGCGAGTTGCTGAATTTGACTCACGTTACCACGAGCACCCGAGGCATCCGCACTCATGACGTACACCGGGTTGATGTAAGACTCGCCCTCGTCAGAGTCGATGGGCACTTCATTGCCCGCCGCGTCGCGACGGTCATTCTTCAACTCTTTACTCAGCTCTTTGGTCACTTCTTCACGGCAGTGTGTCCAAAGTTCCAACAACTGGTTGTAGCGTTCCAGATCGGTCAAAGCCCCCGTGTCAAAACTCTTTTCGATGCGGTCGGCCTTCTTTTGACTTTCATCAATCAAGCGCGTTTTGGCCGCCGGAATACGAAGGTCCATGATGCCAAACGACAGGCCTGACGTGGTCGACCGTTTAAAACCAATCGCCTTCATGTTGTCCAAAAGTGCAATCGTTGCAGGACGGCCCAAGTAGCGATAGGTGTCGTCGATCACTCGCGAGCAACCCTTTTTACCCAACGCACAGTTAAAGAAGGGCATGCCTTCTTCAAGAATGTCGTTAAACAGCACCCGCCCCACACTGGTAATAATGCGGCCGGTTTCAGGCAAGTCTTCTACTTTGCCGAGTTCTTTGTTGACCACCCCTTTAAATTTGACGGGGTCAGGCTTGAGCACGATGGGCTCATGCACGCCAATTTTCTTCAAATCGTAAGCCAAGATCGCTTCTGTGGAGTCTTTGAACTCTTTGTACTTGCGCATCTCACCCACGTCACTGTCGCTGAGCTTGCCCGAACGCGTGACCAATTCCTCCGCAATTCCTTCTGAAGGCGCATCACGCAGCATGGTGGTGTAGTACACCCCCAGCAGGATGTCTTGCGATGGCGAAATGATGGGCTCGCCATTGGATGGCGAGAAAATATTGTGGGGCGAAAGCATCAACAAACTGGCTTCAGCTTGAGCTTCAACACTCAATGGCAGGTGAACGGCCATTTGGTCGCCATCAAAGTCGGCGTTAAAACCCGTGCACACCAACGGGTGAATTTTAATGGCGTTGCCTTCAACCAGCACCGGTTCAAATGCCTGAATGCCCATGCGGTGAAGCGTGGGGGCGCGGTTGAGCATCACGGGATGCTGATAAATCACTTCTTCAAGAATGTCCCACACTTCAGGATCGCGGCGCTCAAGCATTTTCTTGGCACTCTTGATCGTGTCCACCAACCCATGCTCTTTGAGCTTGCGAATGATGAAAGGCTGGAACAATTCCAATGCAATTTTCTTGGGCAAACCACATTGGTGCAGCTTCAATTCAGGCCCCACCACAATGACCGAACGGGCCGAGTAGTCGACGCGTTTGCCCAGCAGGTTTTCGCGGAAGCGTCCCTGCTTGCCCTTGATCATGTCGGTGAGCGATTTAAGCGGACGGTTGCTGGAACCCAACACCGGACGACGGCACCGACCATTGTCGAACAGAGCGTCCACCGACTGCTGAAGCATACGCTTCTCGTTGCGAATAATGACCTCAGGCGCGTTGAGGTCCATCAACTTTTTAAGCCGGTTGTTGCGGTTGATAATCCGACGATAAAGGTCGTTCAGGTCGCTGGTGGCAAAGTTGCCACTCTCCAGCAACACCAAAGGACGCAAGTCGGGAGGAATCACAGGCGTGACATCCATGATCATCCACGTGGGATCGTTTTCACTACCACGAATTTGCTCGACGACTTTCAGCCGTTTGGAAAGGTCCTTGGTTTTCTGCTTGCTCTTGGTCGCTTTCAGATCTGCCCGCAATTCGCTGGCCAGCTCGTCAAGATCCAATGCTTCCAAAAGCTCTTTGATGGCCTCGGCACCCATCATGGCCACAAAGCCGTTGCCGTACTCGCTAATCGCGGTGCGATAGTCGTCTTCGGTCAAGACCTGCTTTTCTTTCAGCGGCGTATCACCCGGGTCGGTGATGACATAATCTTGAAAATAAATCACCTTTTCCAAGTCGCTGGTTTTCATGCCCAGCAAGTTGCCCAGGTGGCTGGGAATGGCTTTGAAAAACCAAATGTGAACAATCGGGGCGGCCAAGTTAATGTGGCCCATGCGTTTGCGACGCACCCGACTGTGTGTCACTTTCACACCGCAGCGGTCACAAATAATGCCCTTAAACTTCGTTCCCTTGTACTTGCCGCAAGCGCATTCGTAGTCCCGCTCTGGACCAAAAATACGTTCACAAAACAGGCCGTCTTTTTCAGGACGGTAGGTGCGGTAGTTGATTGTCTCAGGCTTCTTTACTTCACCAAAAGACCACGAACGAATGTCGTTCGGGCTGGCAAGGTTGATTTTCACCGAGGCATAATCGTTAACGCGGTCGTAGAGTTGTTCAGCCATATTTTTAGCCTTTAGCAGTTCGCAATGAGCTGTTCGCAAAATCGTTCAAGACGTTTGCAGGTGGGTTCAGGGGTAAGCCTCTTGGGTCGAGGCGATTCGAGGCGTTAAAGTTCAAACGGTGCAAAAAAGAAGCAGCATTCGCCGCCTCGCCACTACAAGATCGAACCGCCTTCAAGCTCTGCTTTTTCCAAGGTGATGTTCAGGCCCAAGCCTTTCACCTCGTTGCAAAGCACATCGAAGGCCACCGGCATGCCGGCTTCCAGGGTGTTGGTGCCCTTGACCATCGATTCGTAAATCTTCGTGCGGCCTTCCACATCATCCGATTTCACGGTCAGTAGTTCTTGCAGCACGTAGGCCGCGCCGTAGGCTTCCAATGCCCATACTTCCATTTCACCAAAGCGTTGACCGCCGGTGCGGGCCTTACCACCCAGCGGTTGCTGAGTAATAAGCGAGTAAGGGCCGGTGGCCCGGGCGTGGATTTTGTCGTCGACCAAGTGGTGCAGCTTGATGATGTACATAAAGCCCACGGTGGTTTTCTGGTCAAACGGTTCGCCTGTGCGTCCGTCATACAATTGGATTTTGCCACCGCGTGGCATCTTGGCCAAAAGTTCGCGATCACCGTGAGCACCTTCGGTATCCGCCAACCGCTTGTCACAGTGGTCGTTGGCCTCTTCGATGGCCGCATGAATTTCGTCTTCGGTGGCTCCATCGAACACAGGCGTCACGGCTTGGAAACCCAACACGGCACAAGCCCAACCCAAGTGGGTTTCGAGAATTTGCCCAACGTTCATGCGGCTGGGCACACCCAGCGGGTTAAGCAGTACGTCAACGGCGGTTCCGTCTTCAAGAAACGGCATGTCTTCCACGGGCACAATCCGGGCAATCACACCCTTGTTACCGTGCCGACCCGCCATCTTGTCGCCCACGCTCAACGGACGCTTGGTGGCAAGGTAAACCTTCACCATTTCCAACACGCCCGGCTGAAGCTCGTCGCCGCGCTTCATATGGGCCATGCGGCGTTGTTTTTCTTTCTCAACACCTTGAATACGTGGCCAGAATGCGCTGTAGATCTCTTCGGCCGAAGCCTTGATGTCTTTTGAGCCCTTCACCCACTTCATGCTGAAGTCGCTGATTTGCTCCAACACCACTTCAGGAATGTCACTCTGAGCCACCTTCTGGCGGGTCGAGGGGTCGACCATTTCGGTGCCGGTGATTTCATTCACCTGTTCAACAAATTGCTTGAATAAATCGACCGATTTTTCATCCATCTCTTGTTCGTAGGCCCGCGCCTCACGTTTAAGCTCTTTCTTTTGCTCGTCGGTCAGGTGCATGCGGCGACTAAATCGCTTGGCGCCAATCACAACACCTGCGGTGCCGGCGGGCAATTCAAGCGAATCATTTTTCACATCTTCGCCTGCACGCCCAAAGATTGCGTGAAGCAGCTTTTCTTCTGGGGTGAGTTCACTCTTGCTCTTGGGCGAGACCTTACCCACCAAAATGTCGCCTGGCGACACGCGGGCTCCAATACGAATCACGCCATTTTCATCCAACATCGACAGCATTTTTTCGCTGACATTGGGGATGTCACGGGTGAATTCTTCTTTGCCCAGCTTGGTTTCACGAATTTCCACATCCAACGAACTGATGTGAATCGAGGTGAACACGTCTTCTTTAACCAGTCGTTCGCTGATGACAATCGCATCTTCAAAGTTGTAGCCATCGAAGGTATTAAAGGCGACCATGACCGACTTGCCCAAAGCCAATTCACCCTGCAGGGTTGCGGCCCCGTCGGCGATGATTTGGTCTTTCTTGACTCGGTCGCCCAAGTTCACGATTGGTTTTTGGTTTTGGCACGTGCGTTCATTAAGGCCCACGAATTTACGCAAATCGTATTCGTCGGCGTTGTCCACCACGATTTTCATGGCGTCGACATACGTCACCATGCCGTCGCGCTTGGCTCGCACGAGCATGCCTGAATATTTAGGAATTTCCTTTTCCATGCCGGTGCCCACATAAGCAGGCTCCGCAATAATCAGCGGCACGGCTTGACGCTGCATGTTGGAACCCATCAACGCGCGGTTCGCATCGTCGTGTTCCAAGAAAGGAATCATGGCCGCCGACACACCCACAATTTGCTTGGGGCTGATGTCGATGTAGTCCAACGTGTCTGAATGCACCGAGCTGAGGTCGCCATCGACACGGGCCAGCACATTGCCTTCAATCACCTTGCCATCAAGGTCCACCGCGTCGGTGGGGCCCAAGGTGACTTTCATTTCTTCGTCTGCCCGCAGGTAGACGATTTCCTTGTCGGCCTTGCCGCCCTTGACAGGACGGTAAGGCGTTTGCAAGAAGCCGTACTCGTCGACGCGACTGTAAAGCCCCAGCGATGCGATCAAACCAATGTTGGTGCCTTCCGGCGTTTCAATTGGGCAAATACGACCGTAGTGACTGATGTGCACGTCGCGAACTTCAAAGCCCGCACGCTTGCGGTTCAGGCCCCCAGGGCCCAAGGCCGAAAGGCGTCGCTCGTGCGTAAGCTGCGAAAGCGGATTGGTTTGGTCAACCACTTGCGACAACTCGCCACGACCAAAGAAGTGGTCGATGGCACTGCTGATCGCCTTGGAGTTGATCAGATCAGCCACCTTGTGCAGCTCATCAGGATCCTTCACGCTCATTCGCTCTTGAACGGTGCGGCGAAGCTTCAAGAAGCCCTTACGCATTTCTTCAACAGCCAACTCGTCCAACGTTCGCAAACGACGGTTGCCCAAGTGGTCAATATCGTCAATGTGAGCCTTGTTACGGCTATTACGCAGGTCCAACATGTACTTAATGACCTCAAGGAAGTCTTCCGCGCGAATGCGCATGACGTCCTCGGGGGTGTCCATGTCAAACTTACGGTTAATACGGAACCGCCCCACTTTGCCCAAGCGGTATCGGTTCTCGTCGTAGAATTTTTCTTCAAACAAGGCGCGGGCCTTGTCGACCTGCGGTGGGTTGCCCGGACGCAAGCGAGCATAAAGTGCAAGCAATGCAGCCTCGTGCTCGGTCACATCAAGGTCGGTGTGCAAGTTGGCCTGTTTCTCATCCGCAATGGTGTTGAGAATCAGCATGTCCGACGCATTGCTAATCACGCGAACCGTCTTAAGCGACGAACCCATGATGGCGTCAAGATGATCGCCAATTTGAGCCCCCAGCGGAATCAATTCTTCGCCGGTCTCGGTGTCCACCACAGCTTCAGCCACATAATGCTCGGGCTTGGCGTCCTTCACCTTGACGGTTTCAACGTTGTAGAACGTTTGAAGCAGAGCGTCGGTGGTCGAGTAATTCTCGTCCAATGCACGCAAAAAGGTTGTGGCGGGAATCTTGGTGCTTTGGTCGATTCGCATTTGGAGCACGTCCTTTTTGGACACCTCCAACTCAATCCACGAACCCCGCTCGGGGATCACGCGGGCCGAGTGCAGCGGCCGGTCGGCCTCCATCGACGCAATCGAGAAGTCCACACCCGGCGAGCGGTGCAGCTGGTTCACAATGACGCGTTCAGAGCCATTGATGATGAACTCACCACCGCCCATAAGGACAGGCACTTCACCTAGGTAAATTTCTTCTTCTGGAATTTCCGCAACATCTTTGCGAACCAACCGCACGGCCACCCGAAAGGGCATGCCATAGGTCAGCCGCAACTCACGACATTCGTCGGAGGTGTAGCGGGCTTCATCCAGCCGGTAGTACAAGTACTCCAACTGCATGCTTCCGTCATAGGAAACAATGGGAAAGACTTCCTTAAGCAGGCCTTCAAGACCCACGTGGGGATCCCTCTTACCTTCCGGAGCGTCCTGCTGCAGAAACCGTTCATAGGCAACTTGCTGCACACGCACAAGATTAGGAATGGAAAGAGCGTCTCCACGCTTTGAGAAGTCACGAACAGAGTTCAGCAGCATCAACATCCTCACGCTGGCCAGCGGATGGGTTCAAACTGGTTTGGCGAGAACCAGCATTAAAATGTGTGAAAGAGGGTTGGGTTCGGTTGCACCCGAACGGCGGATTGTAAGCGAATACCGGGCCACACTCAAGTAAGAATCGTGAATTTTCTCTTGACATCGCGTTATCGGTCGTAAGAAAACGGGCGATCTCGCCGCCACTTACAACGCTCCAAGGTCAAGCCTAAGACCACGCCATGTCTCCCGCGGCCGATTCGCCTATCGTCTAAAAACATGCTTAAACGACTTAAAATATGCTTTTTTGGCCTTTCCATATCTTTCCTTGCACTTACAAAACCAAGACAAACAGATCCCCGAACGCGCGGCACCAACGGCCCCATTGAACCTTTTTTCCACGACGCCATTCCCTCAATTTACGGCAAAAAAACTTTTTCCCGAAGAAACCCACAAAGCCCCCTGCGCCTTAAAAGGGTGGCGGCCCTAAACTAAAAGCGTCCATCTCGCCCTCTTCCATCCAACCCGATCCAACTACGAGGCCCTCCTTGCTCCACCCCCGAACCCTTGTCGTTTTACTGCTTCTCGGCGCAGGCGCTGCCTTGGGCCTTCAGGCCCTGCTTCAAACCGGCGGCATTCCCGCCCAGCCCGCAATGGCCCAAAAAATCGAAGAACAAGCAGGCCAAGCAACCAAAACATCTCAAAGCACCACCGCCATCGAATCAGCTGCCCCGCCCGCCGACAAAACCGCAACCCAACTGCAACCCCACGAACGGCACACGGTGTCGCTTTTTGAAACCGCCAGCCCCGCAGTGGTCAACATCAACACCCTGGATCACCACGTTGACCCATGGTCTCGACGCGTGGTCGAAGTGCCTGCTGGCTCGGGCAGTGGATTTGTGTGGGACACCCAAGGCCACATTGTCACCAACTTTCATGTTATTCGCGAGGCACACGGCGCCACCGTTACCTTTCACGACCACACGCAACTCAAAGCCGAACTCGTCGGCGTGTCACCCGATCACGACCTTGCGGTGCTGAAGGTAAAACGCCCCGACGCCACCCCGCTCACCCCCCTGCCACGCGGTAACAGCAGCGGCCTACGAGTGGGCCAAAGTGTTTACGCCATTGGCAATCCCTTTGGGCTGGACCACACGCTCACCACCGGCGTGGTGTCTGCCCTTGACCGCGAAATCCAAACCCTCACCGGCCGCGATCTCGATGGCGTCGTACAAAGCGACGCAGCCATTAACCCCGGCAACTCGGGCGGCCCCCTACTCGACTCGGCAGGCCGCGTGATTGGCGTAAACACCATGATTCTCAGCAACTCAGGCCAGTCGGCTGGCGTGGGGTTTTCTATTCCCATCGACATGGTCAACCGCGTGGTGCCTCAGCTCATTCAAAACCGCCAGTATGTTCGCCCCACCTTGGGCATTCGCATTGACGACCGCGTCACAGGCCCCATTCTTAAACGCTTGGGCCGCAAGGGCGTGCTCGTGCTTGGCATCGAAGCCAACAGCCCCGCCGCGCGGGCAGGACTCGTGCAAACCTTCCGTGATTCACTGGGAAAACTCATCATCGGCGACCTCATTATGGCCGTGGCCGGACAACCCATCGAAAACACCAACGATCTTCTCAACGCACTGGAACGCACCCTTCCCGGCGAAACATTCACCTTACGCGTGCTGCGAAAAGACCAAGAACAGAATCTTTCCGTCACGATGGACTAGGCCGCGACGTGGCCGGGTGTGGGGCGTGGGTATGGAGTATGGAGGCACTTCTGAATTGCCTT
Source organism: Algisphaera sp. (assembly GCA_036480015.1). Classification (GTDB taxonomy): domain Bacteria; phylum Planctomycetota; class Phycisphaerae; order Phycisphaerales; family Phycisphaeraceae; genus Algisphaera. The sequence continues at coordinate 12,127 of JAZGFZ010000131.1, forward strand.
TTCACTTTCCCCCTCTGCCCCTTAGCCCCTCTCTCGGCACAACCACCACCCGCAACGCACCGGGGCACACCTGCACGTGCGTGGCATCGTTGGCCAAGGGGTCGCCATCAGCCTGCCCTGGCACCGCCTCCCCCACCGCACTGATCTTCACACCCGCGGCTTGACCATGCACCACCGAAGGCGATTTCAAATGTCGCCGCCGCCCGGCCAGCCAGTGATAGTAAAGCAGTCGCAATCGCCCTGGATTTTGAAACACCACCCAATCCAACACGCCATCATCGGCCACGGCATGGGCTCCCAATGGAAACCCGCCGCCATAGCGATTAAGGTTAAATACAAACGCTTGCACGCCTTGCACCACTTGGCCTGTGTTGGTTTCAAGCTGAATTTTGGGATAGCGATAGCTTGCCAGGCCCGCAAGCACGCGTGGCGCGTAGCTCCAACGGTTCACCCGCCGCAACACCGACTCTCCAGATACACCAGACGCCGCCGCACGCCAGCGGTCCATGCGATGCACCACATGGGCGTCAAAGCCGCGCGTCATCATGAGGGTGAAATAGTGCCCGCCACCCGATTCCATTTGCTCAGGTGTGCCCGCCCACCCCAAATCAAGGGGCCGGGTCACGCCCTGCACAATCGCTTGCGCCAGCTCTTCGGGAGTCACCTCAAATTGCATCGCTTGGGCAAATAAATTTTCAGTGCCTACCGGCAAAGTGGCAAAAGGCACCTTGCCCAACTGCCCGGCCATGGCCATGGCATTCACCACCGCCGCCACCGACCCATCGCCCCCTGCCGCCACCACCGCCTTGCAATGCGATCCGGCAGCCTTTATCTCGGCCACGCGAGAGCCCGCCTCCCACACCACCTTCACTTCTACGCCGCGTGCGCCCAATGCCTGCGCCAACGCCTCGACCTTGGGCCGATTGTCCCGATGACCACTGTAAGGGTTTGCGAAAATCAACACCCCACCCCATTCGGCGAGATGGCCAGTCACCAGTGCGGCGGGCGATCCGCCTCTAAATTCTCATCGCCACCCTTCCCCGAACCGTCCGCCCCATCAGACTCCAAACGCACCGCCGCTTGGGCAAGGGCCCGCAATTGCTTAATTTCACGAACAAAATGATCCATGCGACCATTCATTGCATAAATCACCTCATCCAAATCCGCCACGTGACGTTCAAGGTAAGCCACTTTTTCTTCCAACCGAACGGTGCTTGCATCCATCCACTGATTTTACGCCACCGCAGTGGACTGCGGGCTCTTTTTTTGCACTTTTTATCACTTCATCGATGACACGCGCCCGTTTGTACCGTTTCGACTGCTACCCTTTGCCTCGTCACGCATTCTTTTCCTCCAGCCAAGGATCCACCCATGCCCAGCGCTATCGCCAGCCACATTCTCGTTAAAACCGAAGCCGAAGCCGTAGACCTCAAAAAACAAATCGACGACGGCACCGCTTTCTCCGAACTCGCCACACAACACAGCCAATGCCCCTCGGGTCGCGAAGGCGGCAGCCTCGGCCAATTCAGCAAAGGCGCCATGGTGCCCGAATTTGACGCTGTGATTTTTAGCGACCTGCCCGTGGGCGAGGTTTCCGAGCCCGTCAAAACACAATTTGGCTTCCACCTCATTCAAGTTCAGCAGCGCATGTAATTCGCTTTCACCTGCCTCTCTCACCCGCTTTTCTCCGCTCCCGAGCCCTCTCATGCAACAAGTCAAAGTTTTTGCCAGCCACGAATACCTCGGTCTTGAAAACGACGTCAACGCTTGGATCAAAGAAAACGATGTCAAAGTCGTCAGCATCCAAAGCAACATCGCCCACCCTGCCCAAGAGGGTGAAACCGGCGACCTGCTCATCACCGTCACCTACGAAAAGTGATAACCGTTCACAACTTTTGCCCGTCATGGCCGACGCCTCCCGTCATCCCCGCGCAGGCGGGGATCCAGCGTGCGAGCCGGGGCTCTCGCCTGCGCGCACAAGTCTGGGTTCCCGCCTGCGCGCACAAGTCTGGGTTCCCGCCTGCGCGGGAATGACGAAGGACTGTTCCTAGATGAAATAAAACGGCACCTTGAATTTCAAAACAACCTAAAAACAGATGAACTGATCTCAAAGCAAAAAGCGATTTTTCACTCTGTTCTTCTTCGTGTCTTTGAGCCTTCGCGGCTTCGTGTTTGCCTTGGAGCTGTAAACCTTTAAACGGGTTACGGCAAATAAAGAAACATGGTTTGAGGTAGCGGGGTGTACCACGGCACCGTCACGCCTGCGGCCCGCAAAGCCGATCCTGCCCAGTTGTTGCAATTTCGAGCGGCATGGTAACGCCCACGCGCCTCAAAAAAGGCGTCATAGTCGCTGTACGCCGTATCAGGAATAAGCTTGGTTCCACCATTCGCTTGCACGTCAAAACTCTGACGAATAAACAACGCCAATTGTTCATATTGCTCATCTGACAACGACACCGCCCGCAATGTGGCGTCGTTGTCATCGGGCAACGCCAATGCCACATGCATGCACGTGGCCGACGGCCACAACAACGCATGAGCCGTCGTGCTGGGTCGCAAATCAGACCACATGGGCGTTTC
>JAZGFZ010000132.1:0-2855 GCA_036480015.1 Algisphaera sp.
CCACCTGTCACACCTGGGCTTTCCCATCGTGGGCGACCAACTTTACGGCGGCGAAACCGTCGGCGACGCCGAGCGAGCCAATCCCCCCTTGGCCGAAGGCTCGCGCCCCATGCTCAACTACGCCCGCGACAAAGCCACCGGACTCAAAATCGAAGACGCCGCCAAATCCCGCCTTGCGTCGGGCGAATTGGTCATGGGCACCCCTGCCCTGCACGCCGCACTGTTGCGTATTCAACATCCCGTCAGCGAAAAAGACATGACCTTCACCGCCCCGCTACACGAACCCATGCTCGGCACCCTCGCCGCCCTCGAAGCAACCTCCCTCGAAAACGGAAACGTCACCAAAAAAGGCTTTCACGTCGATCTTCACACCGCCCTGCCCGGCATCGACATCACCGTCAAACGCAGCGTCCCCACACAAGCCGCCTCCAAATCCGCCCCCACACCCCCGCCCATCAAACCCGGCTGGGGCTCAAACAAACGCCATCGCTAGTGCACCGTCAGCCTTATTTCTAGGGTTGAGCGTCTTAGGGAAACAGTCGGGCAAACGGTGCGGGCTCCGCCCGCGGTAGGCTGGATTCGCAAGCGAAATCAACGTGTCGCCCTAGGATTTAGGCTTGACGCTGCACTAGTACAACGTCAAGATTCAATCTAAAGAACGAAAACCACGTTCGATTCAAGCCCTTTGCAACCTAAAAAGCTACCCATCTTCTCAAGCAGACTTAACCTGACTACATCATTAGAAAAACAACTTGACAGGTCTTTTTAATGCGGGTAGCCTTAGTCTTGTTCTCATCTGTGCCGTTTTTACAGCCTGAAATTCGTTTTACGTCGGTCCAGCACTCTCCTTTTTTTGCTTTCTTTTGTACTCGGCTCGTTTTTTATTTTGTACACCCCAACCCCTTCTATCAAATCCCAACCCCAAGTTCGTTTTGCCACAAAAGCAAAGCAATAGGGTTCACCCTTCCCTTGCGTTTCACCAAACCAAGGGCCACCGCATACGTTCCTGCTTTGTCCTGATCCCCCCGCGAAATCCCAAACGGCATCTGGAGGTTGTCGTTCGCACCGTTTCAAAATCGTTTCGTTTCAGTCTTAAATCTCGTCTGTTTTACGGGTCTTACTCCCCGTTTCTCGTTTTTATGGAAAGTTCTCACTCATGAAGTCTCGCACTAAAAAAGCACGTCGGTCTCACTGGTTCCAAAAACAATTCACCCCCAAAGAAGAGGTTTTCAAAGCCCCCGTCTTTGAAAACCTCGAAGAGCGGCAGTTGATGTCGAACACCATGCTCGTGAGCACGAACCTCTCGGAGATTGTCTCAACGGCTTCTGATGTTGACGACATAAGAGTAAACCCCCGCAACGGCGACCGCTATGCCAACACAGTGGCTGCGGGAGCCACACCCTTCAACGATGTCTTGAAGCACTCTAAATTCAAACGTGAGCCTTGGGCGGGCAATAAATTCGTCGCGAGCGCCAGTATTTTGGGCGGATCGGGTGCCTACACCCTCAGCGCCAATGGCACGGGCACCCTCAAGGTGGAGCAAGCGAGCGGCGGTAATTTTCTCGGCGGAACCAAGAACATCAGCTTCAGCGGATCTGGTCGCACAAACCGCCGATTGAACATTGGCGGGGGAAGTGCTCGCCTCGCTCGCTTCACCATCACATCGGGCAACTTGAGCAATATCAAGCTTGTTAAGAATGGTGTCTCCGGTACCTTTGACAATGCCTACACCAATGATTTGTCCAGCTTTGCAAGCCTTCGGTTCATGGATTGGGCGCAAATCAATCACAACAAAACCTCGAGCTGGCGCGACCGGACGACCACCAATGATTCTCAAGGACATGAGGTTCGGCGGGGCGCAACCGTTGGAGACAGTCGCAAGGCGGGTGTTGCTCTTGAAAACATGATTGACCTGGCCAATAAAACCAATAAAAACCCTTGGTTCACCGTTCCCACCCGGGCCAATCCCGATTACATCAAACAGATGGCGCAAACCATCAAAAACCGACTTCGAGGCAACCTCAAATTTTTTGTTGAGTACAGCAATGAAACATGGAACAGTGAATTTTCTGCATACCACTATGTCAACGCCGAAGGTGCACGTAGAAGCTGGGGTTCTGGGCCTGCGGCAGGCAATCGGTTTGTGGCGCATCAATCCGCCAACATCTGGAAAATATTCAACGATGCTTTGGGGAACCAACGCAGTCGCATGATCAAAGTCATGGGATCAAAAGCCAGCACTGCGGCGGTCGGCGAAGCTCGACTCGCTGCCCTTGCTAGCGGGACCTACAACCGTCACGGCATCAAGGCCGATGTCTTGGCCATCGCGCCGTACTTCGGAGGTGTCGCTGCCAACAAGCAAGTGAATTGGAGAGCCCTGCGGCAATCCAATGGCAAATACCGTCAGGTATTTAACGGCCTTAAAGGATCGTTTAACCGGCTGAACCGTTGGCAAAAAGCCAGTCATATTTTGACTGAAGCCAACCGGTCACTGGAAAGCACCACCTCGACCGATTCGATTGATTGGAACACGGGTCGAGTGGTGCAAGACACCAGAGTCAGTGTTCGACAGGCGGTTAGAGGCAATAAAACGGTTGCCAACAGGCACAATGTTCATCTTGTGACGTATGAGGGCGGACAGCACATAGTCGGCGACCGTGGCGCTGAAAACAGCGAAGTGCTGACAAGGGCCCTCGTGGACGCCAACCGCAGTTCGACCATGCGAACCATCTACAACCGCTACCTTAATATCCTTGCGGCAGAAGGTGTTTCGTTGTACTCCCAGTTCAATCATGTGGCCAAACCCGGCAAATGGGGGTCATGGGGCATGATGGAAAACCAAAATGACACGGGCA
>JAZGFZ010000133.1:0-2063 GCA_036480015.1 Algisphaera sp.
TCAGGTGTCAGTGTGAGTACTGCGGCCATGAGTTCAAGATGCCGGGTTTTGCCGACAGCGTGCGGGACCGCCGGCTGCTCTTGACCGAGGACGGTTCTCAGGCGGTGTATCTGGATTGCGAGCATGATGCGGTATTCAACGAGGTCCATGCGATTGTGGCGGACTTGGTGGAGGGCTGTGGGTATTCACGACTCTGGCGGGAGCACCTGTTTGGCGAGGTGTTCGCGGTGACCTGCGATCCGCTCGACGGCAAGCGCATTGAGGCATTGAACGATTATGTGTGCCCGCACTGCGGCTCACACAAGGTGTACCGTTGGGGCTACTGGATGCCCCGTTACGAGCGCGTTCGTCTGCCGGTGGTGACGCATAAGGCCTGGCTGGCAAGAGACGAAGGACAGCAGGGCAAGCGGATCATGGCGGCGCTGATGAAGGCGGTGGAGCATGAGTTGTTCTGGCGACATAATTGAGGGAGATTAACCAATTTGGCCGGGCGACGATAATGCGACAAAGCAGATGGTTTGTTGCCGGATACTCGGCTTTGGGCCGCTGCGCTTCGCGGCCCGGCGCTCGGGATGACAGTGGGGGTGGTAAATTGGGTTTGTTTCGCATTGTAGGGGCACGGCATGCCGTGCCCGTACGGGAATTGGGTTCGTTTCGCATTTCTTAGCATTTAGTCGTTAGTCCTTAGTATTCAGGGCTGCGCGGCGGTAAATTGGGTTCGTTTTGCGTATTTGGGGGTGGCCAGCAGGGGGGATTGGGTTCGTTTTGCATATTTGGGCATGGGAAAGCCAGCAAGACGGCGGCGGTGCGGGAATTGGGTTTGTTTCGCGAAATAGGGGGTTGGAAGGCCGGCGAGACGCCAGTGGTCCGCGGGAATTGGGTTCGTTTTGCGTATTTGGGGCTGGGAAAGCCGGCGAGACGCCAGCGGTACGAGGGGATTGGGTTCGTTTCGCATATTTGGGCATGGGAAAGCCGGGAAGACGGCGGCGGTGCGGGAATTGGGTTTGTTTCGCATAATCGGGGTGTGGGGGGGGCGGAAGAATACGTGCGGTGGGGAAATTGGGTTTTTTTTGCGCATAGTGGCTGTGGGCGGCTGGAGGGGGATCGGGGACGGGCAGAGACGTGGGATATGCGGAATTGGGTTCGTTTCGTGTATTTGGGCCGGTGGGATGGTGGCGGTGGGGTAAATTGGGTTCGTTTCGCTGAAATAGTGGGTGGCGGGACACTTGGTATGCTGGAATTGGGTTCGTTTCGATTTTTTGGGGTGGGGCAGGGTAACCGTGGGGGCAAATTGGGTTCGTTTTGCATAATAGGGGCAGAAGTGGAGTAGTGGAGAAGGGGAGTAGAGGAGAAGTGGTGAAGAAATTGGGTTCGTTTCGCGTTTTTGGGGCATCCCGGCGCACCGGGGCCGTGTGCGTGGTTGGAAATTGGGTTCGTTTCGTGTTTTTTGGGCTTCCACAGGTTCGCCTGGGCTGGAATTGGGTTCGTTTTGCATTTTTGGCCTTCCACGGGTCCGCCGCGGGGGAAATTGGGTTCGTTTCGTATTGCAGGGGGAGAAGTGGAGTAGTGGAGTAGTGGAGAAGGGGAGTAGAGGAGAAGTGGTGAAGAAATTGGGTTCGTTTCGCATTTTTTGGCTGTTGGCCTTTGGCGGTTGGCCGGGTGGCGGAGGGGCGGTTGGTGAGCCAGCCGTGCTGAGTGGGTGATTTATCATTTGGTTTCCTCCTGGGTGGTTTATTGTACCGGCCCCTATGTTGCGGAGCATTATACCACATTCGTGCCGAAAAAGCAAGCTTTTAGCGGGCGGAATGAGCCCGCCACGGCGGATCTCCGCTTTGCTTCGAGATTTAGTTGTTAGCCCGCCCCGGCGGATGTACCACATTTAGTCGTTGGGATATGGCATTTAGCGAGGGGGGGGCCGACCACTGAAAGTGGGGGTGTACTGCTGGATGCAGGGCTGCGGGCTGCGTTCTATCTAATTTGGGGGTTGACTATATTTTGTGGGTGTGATATTCTATATTCTTCATTTGGAGGTCTCCATGAAACTGAGGGAGAAAAAAACTTGT
>JAZGFZ010000134.1:0-17741 GCA_036480015.1 Algisphaera sp.
CATGAGACCGATAGCCCCAGCCTCCCCACGCCCGGCGGCCGGCTCATCTAACCCCCGGTGAATCATTTTCATTCGCGGCAATCCCAATTGCCACGCCTTATCGGAAACAAGCATTCGCCAAGCCGCATCAAGGCTTAAGTCCATATAACCCAGCCCTCTCACGGCATCAAGCCGCCGGGGCTTTGGGTCGATACGGCCTTGCCGGTTGTGCCGTTTGCAACGGTCGCACCAGCCTTCGCCGCCTCCACCTTCCCTCCGTTTGCAAGGGTCCCAACCGATGTCGTCTCTACCCCGCCTCACCGTCATCATCCCCAACCTCAATCAAGGTCTATATCTCGAGCGAGCCATTTGCTCAGTTCTCGACCAAGGCTATGACAACCTTGAACTGATTGTCATGGACGGCGGCTCAACCGACGAAAGCCTCGAAATCATTGCCGCCTACGAAGACGACATCGCCCATTGGCAAAGCCAGTGGGATTCAGGCCCCGCCGAAGCCATCAACACCGCCATCAGCTGGGCCACCGGCGACATCCTGAGCATCCTCGACGCCGACGACGTCTACCTCCCCTGCGCCTTGCACGACGTTGCCAAAACCATGAACAACGCCGACTGGGCCATCGGCCACGCCCAACGTGTCGATGAAGACGACCACGTTTTGGGCGAACTCAAAGCCGACACCTCACGCGGACTCGCCCAACACCTCCTTCGCGACGAAGCCCCCGCCTGCGCCTCCGCCACGTTCTACCGAACCGCCCTCATCAAAGCCATGGGCGGCTTCGACAGCCATCTGCAACTCAGCTACATCTACGAAATGCACTGCCGCTTACAAGCCTCAGGCGAAACCCCCGCACTCATTCCTGTCAGCGTTGCCGCCATCCGCGATCACGCTGAAAGCCTCACCGCCACCCACGCCTTGTCTTGCGGACACGAATTTGTCGATGCCGCAGAACGCTACGCCAGCCAGCTCCCCCCCACCCAGCGTTACCTCCTATGGCGCAGCTGCGACGAACGCCGCCGTATCTACAGTGCCGCCACCGCTGAAACCCGCGACAACCCCGAACGCCGCACACTTTGGAATCAGCTTTTGCGCCGCCCATGGTGGCTCACCCGCGACGACTACCGCCGCAAGGTCCTTGCCGCCATCGGCTCGCCCACCTCAGAAACCGCGGTGCTTCCACACGACGAAGAACGCCGCGCCGCATAAGAACGTTTATGAGAAGTCTGTCGTCGGCCCGAGCCCGAGCCAGCGGATCGGCTGACAAAGAGGTCTAAGCAGGCGGCCCCGCTGCGGGCCGACAATGCAGACCGACGCAGCTCAGCCAGTTCGCTGCACGGGCGAAGCCTGGCGGGGTTCTCATACACGTTCTAAGAAACCGCTCGCGCGTTTCCGCCTTACGACCTATTGAAGCCTCGCGTTTTCCTTCAAACGAAAAAACACGAGGCTTCACTCCGTACTTACATCGTGTACGCCACCACCACGTCTCCCCCAAAAGAAGCATCCAGTTCAAAATCGGCGTAGCACGAACCTTCGATTTTCACGGCCGCAAAATCATGCGCCTTGCCGCCGCATTGCACACTTTTCACCGTGGCACCTTGCGGCAACAAACAATGAACCTCCAACCGTTCAAAACTGCCCGTCATGCTTAAACAAATATGTTTTTTCTTCAAATCGTGTTGGTAACGATAAGCCACATAACCATCCGACGCGGGGTAGTGCAAACAAACCTCCGCCGACTCATCTTCACCCGCCGCCCAACGCGGTGAAATTTTCGCCAATGAAAAGCTTCGGCCACGGTCTTCAATGCCCGCCAAGCCTTCCGCAATGGCGTGATACACCGCGCCCTGCGACCAACTGTCGGGCAAACCATAGGAACGAATACTGCGTTCAAACGCCACGGGTTGATCACTGGTGGAAATACCCGCAAGCATAATGCCGCCACTGTTTGCGCCCGATACAGAAGAACGAATTGCCTGGGCAACAACACGCACAATGGCTTTATCAGGATGCGGGTTATTCCAACCCGTCATGTACAGCCCCACGTTTTTCCACGTGGGGTTGGGGCCCTGCCAAGCCATGCGCGTGGTTTCAGTATTCACCGGCTCTTGGCCGTTATGCGACTTCTCAGACAAGCCCCACCACGAACCAATCTCCCGGTTGTTTTTCAAGAAAAACTTCTCCGAGCTCCCATCTTCATAGTCGATGCGATAAACCCCCACCACCGCACATTTCGGCGCTGAATGCGCGAGTGCGTGAAGAAAATACAAACTCTTGGCCTTCGCATTGCCCACTGGAATTTCGACTTCCACGGGCACCTTGCCGCCTTCTGCGCCCAAACGCAATATCGCCTCCCCTGCATTGCTTAGTGGGTCAATCACATCAAACGTAATCGCACCAAAGGTTTGTTTACCAACCGGAAGATTACGCAAGTCATTGTCGCCTTCGCCGGTCCACGCCTCGACACCCTTCACTTCATTGTGTCGTAAGCCACGATTCACCACGCTGCGCAAATCCACAAAGCCAAAGGCCGCTTCGGGATGCGTCGCACCCAAAGGCTGGCGGGTATACACCTCGTGCAAATGTTTTTCGTCCCGTTCGGCAAGTTCCCACAACCGCCGGAGGATGTCGACGGCATACGCTTCGCGCCCATGCTCAAAGGCAGCGCGGGCAATTTCACCCGCAATAATCGAGCTAATCCCACCATTCATGTATTCCCCGATAGGCGGTGAACTCCCACCCATTTCCGGCCCAGGCCACTGCTCGGGGGTGTACGGCGGATCCATCGCCCACCACTCGGCAAAACTTTCATGCGCCTTCTCGTCACGCCGACGCTGATACTCATCAATCACCGCCACCGCCATTTCGTGCGTCGGAAGCCCCCGATTAAGCGTATAGCCCAACGATAAACTCATGCGCTTTCGTTCATCGCCCACCAGTGCATACACCTCATCCTCAGGCAGCTCATCGGGAATCATATGCCCGTAAGTGGTGTCAAAAAACAGCGTGTCGTTCGCTCGCTTGCGTAGCGCCTCGCCTTGTTCGCGGAGAACTTTGGCTCGCTGAATGTTTTCTTCGCTACCCAAGTGTTCGTACATCTGAGCCATACGCCAATGCGACGCATACGCCCCCGCATTGTCGCTGTGCAAAAGAAATTGCGCATCACCCGGATTGATTCGCCGATGATCGCCACTGCAAAAATGAGGGTTCGCGAAATCCCACGAATCCATGCAAAACGAACGTCTCACCAGCCCACGTTTTTCGCTCCACCGCGTGGGATCCGACGTGTTGTATTTCAACGCCAACTCCAACCGTGGAAGCTGCTTGGCCATCCATGCATCATCGCCTGATGCTTTCCATGCATGCCAAACACCTTCGGTGTAAAGGTATTCACAGTCGGCTTCAACAGGAATGCGCCGCACGATGTACTTCATGTCATCGTCATAACGAAAGAATCCTTCGCCCAACGCTTCGCCAAACCAAGCGTGCCCAGGGTAATTGGGGTTTTTGTGAATGCAGTCCCAAAACATGCCGTTGGGTTCTTGCGAGTCCAGCCAATAGTCCATGCCCGACTGCACGTCGTTTAAAAAATACTTGCGGGCCTTGAGTGTGTAAACATGATCCCGCCCCCAACACACCAACATGCGGTGCATCTTGCCGTTGATTTCCCACCATGGGCCGTGTTCGTCAAACTTCATCATCGAACGCTGCATAAGTTGCGCCAAGTCACCAAACGATTCCGTGCCGCACCGAATGTGCGTCTCGGGCTGAACCCGAAACTTAGACTGCGCCACCACATCGCCCTGCGCATCCAATATCTGAACACGGTGCCACCCCGCGTGTCCACGCGCCCCAAATGTCGCAGGGCTTGCCGTATTCACCGCCCCACGAAAGTAAACCTGCCCTGCCCCATCCGAAATGGTCACGTCCGTCGCCCCTGCATCCGACACAACAACCCGCCCCTGCTCCAGAGGTCGCCAAACACTCGTCTCAGCATCCTCTTTAACAAGTGTCACTGCCGAAAAACCTACATTCGTTTTCGCCGATCCAGAAACATAGGACATCAAGCAACACTCCTTTTATACGCCATCAACAAAACACCCCTGCAATACGCAAGGCAACTGAAACAGAGTACCACCTCTTTAAGCAATCCTCACAAAAAAGGCCCCGGGCAAATCGCCAAGGGCCTTACATCATTCATCGATTTCACTTAAGCCGCCACCATCACTCAAGCTCATCATCGCTATCGACAAAACCTGCCAATTTTCGACTACGCACAGGGTGCTGAAGCTTACGAATGGCTTTGGCTTCCACTTGCCGCACACGTTCGCGGGTGACCTTAAAAATACGACCCACTTCTTCCAGCGTGTAGGTGTACCCATCACCAATGCCATACCGCAGCTTGATGATCTCACGCTCGCGGTAGGTCAAGGTTTTGAGCACCTGCTCAATACGCTGTCGAAGCATGTCGGTGGCCGCCGCCGATGCGGGATTGGCTGCCTTTTTGTCTTCAATAAAGTCGCCGAAGTACGAGTCTTCGCTCTCGCCCACCGGCCGGTCAAGACTAATGGGGTGACGGCTGATTTTCATCACCCGCCGAGCCTCGACCACAGGCATCACAGCCACTTCGGCAATTTCTTCAATGGTGGGTTCGCGTCCCAAGTCTTGCAGCAGGTTCTTGGCAATGTTGCGCAACTTGCTCATGGTTTCAATCATGTGCACCGGAATACGAATGGTTCGGGCATGGTCGGCAATCGCACGGGTGATGGCCTGGCGAATCCACCACGTGGCATAGGTACTGAACTTGTAGCCACGCTTGTATTCATATTTATCCACTGCCCGCATCAGGCCGGTGTTGCCTTCTTGGATGATGTCCAAAAAGCTCAGCCCACGGTTGCGGTATTTTTTGGCAATCGAAACCACGAGCCGCAAGTTGCCGCCCGAAAGATCGCGCTTGGCCTCTTCATACTCATCAAAAATGGTCGTTACCGACTGCACCATGGCCTTAAGCTCAAGGGGATCAGCCATCACCAAGCTGCGCAAACCCGACAACTCTTCCTTCATGACCATCACGTCTTCAGGGTCGTAACGATTCGGAAATTCTTTAGCCTTGGTCAACATTTTCTGCAAATGAGTCATTTTCTTCACAATCGACCGAAGCTTTTTAAGCATGGGCTGCACCTTGCTGGTGCGCAAGCTCAACTCTTCGACCAAAGTGGTCATTTTGCGACGGCGTGTTTTCACGGCCAAACGCAAACGCGTTTCTTCATCCTCACTTTGATTCGAAGCGTCATCTAACGTCTCCCAATCGGTGCGATTCAGATCCATCATTCGCTTGATGGTTTTAAGATTGTTTGGAATACGCGTGGCAATTTTAGCCTTTGCGTTTTCCTCGGCAGTGGAAATCTTCATCGTGCGGTCAAAAGGCAAGTTGCCTTCATGCACCATTTCCAACGTTTCCACGCAAGTCTTGATGGAATAATCGTTCTGCAACACCAAGCGGCGAAACAGATAACGACAGGTTTCAATTTTCTTTGCGAGCCGAATCTCTTCGTCGCGTGTGAGCAAGCTAATTTCGCCCATTTGCGTGAGGTACATGCGAACCGGATCGTCAATACGCTTGTGGCCTGCTTCGCTAAGCGCCTTGGCAATTTCAGCCTTGGCTTGCTCTTTGGTCAAAAGATCAGCGGCTTCAACCTCTTCTTCGGTTTTGCTGCCCGCTTCTTCCTCAGCCACCGCCGCAGCGGTGGGTTTAATTTTGGCAATAGGATCCACCACCTTGCCAATGGCCGTGCCCGCGGCCACACGGTTTTTAGGGCGTGCTGCTGCGGGGATGTGCTTGGGATCCACCAACGTGATACCAAGTCCTTCGAAATACACCAAAAACTCGTCGAGTTTAAAGGGGTCAACGTAGGCATCAGGCAACAAGGCGTTGAGCTGGTCAATACTGATAACGCCAAAGCGCTTGCCGCATTCGACAAGTTCGATGACGGCGGGATGAATGGGGTCGAGCATCAAGGCGGGGGCTCCGGGGTACGGTGCGAAGGTGGATCAGGGCGGGATGGGGCCTTGACTTCTTTTAAGAAATCAAGGGGGGCTTGCTTAACGGCGCAACCGGGACTTGCCCTAGCGGCGTAGCCGAGGCTTGTCTCAGCGGCGTAGCCGGGGTATTCGCCCCGGCGAGGGGTTGTTTCGCCGGTGTTCGGCAATCTTTTGGGCCAAGATGACAGGATCGGTTGCTGCGGGGTTACCGTCTTCCGATCCCGAGCGCAAGGCCCGTCGGGTTTGTTCGTACTGGTGTTCTTGCTGGCGGGCGATCATTGCCCGAAACGCAGCAGTCCATGTCTCCTGGATCAAAGCGGGAGGCATCACGTGGATGCCCGATGGGGAAGGCGACGACTCACACGAGTCTGCCGCGTCGGGGGCAGGTTCTTCCGAAGGAAGTTCAAACTCAGCACTCGTTAACAAACGAGACAACTGCTTTTCGCCTTCTGCTGCCAAGTCAGACAGCAAAGAGGCAAGGGTGAGGCCACGTCCTTCAGCCAGCGCGTCATATATACGCTGGTAAAGACGACCTAGGTTCGGTTCAACAAAGTCGCTGGCTGCAATGGCCTCATCAAGGCCTCGGCCGTCATCCAGGGTGGTCGCAAACAAACCGTTGTAACGCACCAACCCTGCGATGAACCGCCGCTCAGCGATCAGCACTGCTTTTAGTTTAGACCCTGAACCGGGGTCTGCAACGCTTAAGTGAACATAATTTTCACTTTCATCAACACTGCCAAGGGGCTCACTATCGGGCCCCCAAGGTTCACCATAATCGGCCGAAACCTGTGTTTCGGAAGGCGAATGCGCCACCGACCGAGAAGATCGCGTACTGCGTTCACGTAGGATCTTGTCCACATCCGATTCACCTATCTTCAACAATGTCGAGAGCTTGCGAACAATCATGGCCCGCCGAAGCTGGCCCGTGCGGGTCAACCCAAGGTCCACCACTTGATTCAAAAACGCCTCTGCAGCCCGCTGGCTGCCCGTAAGCGTCTCCTGAGCGTCCATTCGCTGGGAAGCCCGGTTGTACGCAAAATCCAATGCATCAGCCGCTTGGGCCAAAACCGTCTCCCACGCCTCCAACCCCCCTTCCGACAACAGGTCGTCGGGGTCTTGCCCCTCGGGCAACACCGCCATCGAAATATCCAACTCGCCGGTTAAAAACACTTCCACCGCCCGATCGGCCGCTTTTTGCCCCGCCGAGTCGCCATCCATCACCAAAATCACATGATCGCAATATTTACGAAGCTCTCGCACATGCTCAGCCGTTAACGCCGTGCCCAACGCCGCCACCACATTGGTCGCCCCCGCCTGATGACACGCAATCACATCGGTGTAACCCTCGACAATCACTGCGGTTCGAGACGCCATAATGGGCCGCTTGGCCGCATGCAACCCATAAAGTGTGGCCGATTTATTAAACAGTGCCGTCTCGGGCGAGTTGAGATACTTCGGGTCGTCTTCCTCACGCAATTGACGCCCGCCAAACGCAATCGGCCGCCCCATGCCATCCAAAATCGGAAAAACCAACCGATGGCGTAAAAAATCAAAATGCCCATCGCCCTGCTTGCGGGGCTTCACCACTTGGGCCAGCACATGATCGTCCAACGGCCAACCCTTGCTCGCAATGGTTTTTGCCAGCCCATCCCAACCCTCTGGGGCATAACCCAACTCAAAAGTTTCGATCATCTCCGCCGACACCCCCCGCCGCTCCAGATAAGCCCGCGCCTCCGCCCCATGGGTTTCATGCCCCAGCAACATGCGAAAAAAAGAATTCGCTTGAGCATTGGCCCCTGCAACACGCTTTCGCTCACTCGGCGTGCCAGAATCGCGGGCCGCGCCTTTCCAATCTCCCCCACCCGAAGGTTTCCAAGGCGTCAGCTCAACCCCCCCCCGCTCAGCAAGGTATTTCAACGCCTCGATAAACGTCATCGACTCGTGATTCATCACAAAATCGAAGGCTGTACCCCCTGCCCCGCATGCAAAACACTTGTAAATCTGCTTTTCAGGACTCACCCGCATCGATGGCGATTTGTCATTATGAAACGGACAAAGCCCCACGAACTCGCGTCCCTGCGGTTTGAGCGACACAAAATCCATGACCAGCCGGACAATGTCCGTCTGAGCCAGCACCTTGTCTCGGTCGCCGTTGTCTTGAAAAGCCATCGCGTGTTGACCGCACGCCGCCAAGGAAAAGGCGGTTTTGTAACCCGGGCACAATGGCCAACCCTGACCCGATCCGCGTGGCGTATCCTTACGTCACGCACTAGAAAACAAACCTCGTTTATAAAGGCTCGAACCCTGTGTTAACAATCAAAATCGCCAAAACCGCATGGCAGTCACCATGCAGCATCCCGGCTTAACGCAGCCTCAATCAGGCTTGCGCGGCATCAGGGTTGTAGGCGTATTTACGCTTAAGCGGCTTGGTGATCATGCCGTTGCGAATGGCCTTGGTCGACACCTTCATGCGACGCACACTGCCATTTTCTTGCACCGCGTTAACGGTTTGCAAGTTGGGCTTGAACGTACGCTTGGTCTTGCCCGTAATTTTTGTACCCACACCACCGAGGTACTTTTTCTTACCACGCAGGGTGTAAGAAAAGCCGGTGGAAGTGCGGCGACCGGTTAATTCACAGACTCTTGGCATGGTTGCATCTCAGGTTCAGGACTTTGGAGCGAGCCACACAGTCTAAACGTTCCGCCCCACCCCTGCAAGAACCCCCTGCTTGCCCAAACGCATCTGTGACCAACCCGGCCCCCACGCTATGGGCCCACACCCTAAACTACACCCAGTCAAACCCACTCTAAACCTCTAAAAAGCTGTATTGCGGTTTATCCAAGCCGCCCACCTCCCATGGAATCAGGAAAACGCGAACAACTTGCCGTGGCCCAAGAACGGGCTGTCCTCGTGGCCTGCCTTGTGCCGGACATGGAATACAACCCCCACGATCCACTCGACGAACTGCGTTCGCTGGTCGCCACCGCAGGCGCCGTGCCCGTGGCTGAAATGCTTCAAAAACGGCAGAAGCCCTCGGTCAAATCCTTCATCGGCAAAGGCAAAGTCGTCGAGCTGGCCGCCATCGTAAAAGCCCACGACGCCGAGTGCGTCATTTTTGAAAACGATCTTTCGCCTTCACAAATTCGAAACATTGAAAAAGTATGCGAGGTCAAAATCCTCGACCGCTCCGAACTCATCCTCGACATCTTCGCCGCCCGCGCCCAAACCGTCGAAGCGCGACTTCAAGTTGAAGTCGCTCAATTGGAATACACCTACCCACGGCTACGCTCCATGTGGACCCACCTTGAGCGCATCGCCGGTGGCGCCCCGGCGGGCATTGGCACACGCGGTCCCGGCGAGCAACAACTCGAAATCGACCGCCGTATCGTGCAGCGTAAAAAGAGCCTGCTCAAAAAAGAAATTGAAAACCTTCAAGAACGCAAAGCCCGCGAGGTTGAATCTCGCAATTTGGCCTATTTCACAGTGGGTTTGGTGGGCTACACCAACGCGGGCAAATCCACTTTGTTTAACACCGCCACCGACGCAGAAGTGTTTGCCGCCGACCAACTTTTCGCCACCTTGGGCACCCGCACCCGCCAGTGGGATTTAGGCAACGGCGACCACGTCATGCTGTCCGACACGGTGGGCTTTGTGCGCAACCTCCCCCACCACTTGGTCGCATCATTCAAAGCCACGCTCGAAGAAGCCGTGCACAGCAACCTTATTCTCATCGTGCTCGATGTGGCCGACCCACACTGTCAGCAACAACTTCGCACCGTGCAAAAAGTTTTAAAAGACATCGGCGCCGACCAACAACCCCGGCTTTTGCTTCTCAATAAAATCGACAAAGTCGAACACAACGCCGACCTTCTGATTCTTCAAAAAGAAAACCCCGAAGCCTTGGCCTTGTCTGCCGTCACCGGCCTCAACGTCGATCAACTTATCGAACGCGTTCGCAGCCACCTTCATGGCGGATTGCAAACCCTCGATCTTGACTTGGCCCAAGCCGACGGCAAAGCCCTCACCTACCTCGAAAACCGCGCCGAAGTTCTCGACCGCCAATACCAAGACGACCGCGTCATCATCACCGCCAACATCGGCACCCGCCAACTCGAAGAACTGCGTGCCATGAGCAACAGCCTTCGCGAGGCAAAAACCGACCCCGCCCCCCGCTGGGGGCGCTAGCGCACCGTTTCACAACCCCAAGACAAACACGAAGTGACGAACGGAGAAAGGCGGGCCAGCCTCTTGCCAACGGCTACTTGCTATCCCCTAGCTCCTCTCTCCCCACCTGCCTTTCACTTCTCGCGCACGCGCCAAAATACAAACGTGTTCTTGTTGATTTTTATTGTTTTTTCTGCCTTCCTTGGCGTCTTGGCGTCTCTACGTCTTGGCGTAAAATCTCTCACCAGAGACGCCTCGCCCATGGCCCGTCAACACAAACATCCTCTTAAAAAACCGCGAGCCGCAACCCTTTCGCCTTAAAGCCCGCTGCGAAGAAAATATTCCATCAACTCGTGGCCATGGGCAATGTGCAAATCCGACGCATTGGCGTGTTCTTCACTGAATGTTCGCGACAGAACACTTTTTACATTGGCCCCAGCCATCAAAAATGGCACCGGCGTGGCGTCATGCTTTCGGGTGTTCACCAAGGTGTAATGATCCGGCAGAACCAACATGCGCCAGCCGCAAGCATCGGCCGAACCTGCCGGCCCATACTTCGCTTCCAAGGCGGCATGCACCGGCCCAATCACATGTTCATCAATCGCCCCCACAGCGGCCACTTTCGTGGCGGGGTCGGCCGCATGCGCGGCCTCATCGGGCGCTTCCACATGAATACACACAATGTCGTAATCCTCAATCGCCTCAATCCCATACTTGCCCGCAGCGGCGTAGTCATTGTCGTGATACGACGTTTGGCCTGGCACATCCAGCCGATCCCAGCCAATAAACGAACTAATGCCCGCCAGCAAATCCACCGCCGTAATCATCGCGCCTTTAAGGCCGTACTTGTCGGCAAACAAAGGCAAGCTCGGCCGCTGCCCTTGGCCCCAAGGCCAAAAATGCGTGGCCGGCAACTCGCCCATTTCAGCCCGCGTCAAATTGATTTCATGCCCCGCAAGCGCCACCTCGCTTTCAGCAATAATTTGCTCGAGCATCGCAGCATGAGGACCGCCCACAGGCAAATGCTTGCGAATCGGCTCGCCAGGAATGTCATGGGGCGCCGTGGTGACCAACTCACTCCAATCACGCTGCCCCGAGCGATCCACCATGATGTTGCGGTAACTCACCCCAGGGTAAAGCGCCACCCCCGGCAAATCGCTGTTCTCGGCAAAATCAGCCAATAAGCGCCGACTTTCCGTACTGGAAATATGCCCCGCCGAGTGGTCTTGCATCACGCCTTCAACCACCGTGACCAAGTTCACCCTAAAAATCCAGTCGCTCGGATTCATTTCAATACCCAGCGCGGCAGCTTCCAACGGTGCACGCCCACGGTGGTATTGGGCGGGGTCATAACCCAACAATGACATCGTGCAAACATCCGATCCACAAGGCATGCCCTTGGGGGTGGTGGCCGCCGTCCCCAGTCGCCCCACTGCCGCCAACCGATCCAAATTCGGTGTGTCCGCAGCCTCAAAAGGCGTGCGATCGCCCAACTCAGCCAACGGCTGGTCAGCCGCTCCATCAGGAATGACAATGACGTATTTCATGGGGTACTTGGGGTTTGGGGAGTGGAGGTTGCGAGTTGATCACCACTTCTGAATTGCCTTTTCACTTAGCCCCTCAGCCCCTTCGATGATCGGCATAGGATTTAGGGTTCAAAAAAAACGATGGCGTATAAATCGCCCAAAACGCACTTAAAACTTAATCGGCACGCCTTCCGCTTTCCACTTGGCGATCAGCAACGAAAGGTCATCAAGGGCAGTCGACATACGCAGCGAAGCATCATTGAAATTGTCATACAACGCGGGGTCGTTCAACGTTCGCCCCATCGTGCCTTCGCCCCGATCGGCTTTTTCCATCACACTTTGAGCATCGGCCAACACCTTGCTCATGTCATCCGCCAAGGCCACATAACGCTGCTGCAAAGCGGCGAGCCCCTCGCCTGCCTGCTCACTCACCGCACGAACATTGCGACCTGTCGCACTAATGTTTTCGCGCAGCTCGGGGTCATTCACAATCGCATCGATGCCCGCCAGCACTGTTTCCAATTCGGCAAGACGTGTGTCCACGCGAGCAATCACGCTAGACACCGTTTCCAAAGGTGACCCCGAATCACCGCCGCCTTCTGGGGCCAAAAAGCCATTGATTTTCGCCCCCACGCCACGCCACTCTTCGCTTAACGTGCCGAAATCATCAGCGATTTGACGGAACCCACCCATGGCACTGGCGAAAGCACCGGGGCCGCCCTCCAGCGTCGCGCTGCCATCGATGGGCACAAACTTATCCATCACCAAACCTTGGCGATCCACCACAATGCTTAACGTGGGACTGCCGCCCAAAATTTCTTCTTCCACTTCCACCCGGGCCCCCACCGGAATGCGGATATCGTCTTTGATACGCGCCCGAGCCCGCACGCCGCCATCAAAAGGTTCGTTAAACGCAATCGATTCAATTTGCCCCACATTAATGCCCACCAACTGCACCCGGCTGCCCGGATTCACTCCTGCCGCATCATCCAACGCGATTTCAATGAAATAACCGGTTTTCAAAAAGCGCGGCAAATAGCCAAACACCAACAGCAAAAACACCAAACCCACCAAACCCGCAATCACGGTGGAGCCCACAGTCAAGTTGCGAAGACGTTCGTTCATGGTTGCACTCGTGAAGGAGCCTGGCGTTCGAATCCACTGCGAATTCGCTCAAGGTCGTCGTGATCGGCTTGGCCGCGGATAAATCGCTGCACCAACTCATTGGAACTGTTCAAAAACGCTTCGGGCGAAGCATCTTCCGCCACGCGCCCATCATAAAGAAGCACCATGCGGTCGGCAATTTTACGCGCACTGTTCATGTCGTGGGTCACCACAATGCTGGTCATGCCCAACTGCTGGGTAAGCGCGATAATCAACTCGTTGATCACATCTGAACGAATCGGGTCCAACCCTGTCGTCGGCTCGTCATACAACATAATCTCAGGCTCAAGCGCAATCGCCCGGGCCAATGCCACGCGTTTTTGCTGACCGCCTGACATCTCGCCGGGCATTTTATTTTGCGTTTTGGCCAGCCCCACCATGCTCAACAACTGCGCCACCCGGTCATCTCGCTCCGCTTGGTTTTGCTGAGTGTGGGCCACCAATGGAAACGCCACGTTTTCACCCACCGTCATCGAATCAAACAGCGCGCCGAGCTGAAACAAAAAACCCACTTTTTTTCGCACATCCACCAACTCACGTTCGCCCAACGTGTCCACCCGCTGGTCATGCAAATGAACCTCGCCTGCGTCCGGGCTTAACAAGCCCACAATGTGTTTGAGCATCACACTTTTGCCCGTGCCCGAAGGCCCCAAAATCACCGTGGTTTGCCCCGCGTAAATATCCAAATCCAGCCCATTAAGCACCGTCAACGGACCAAACCGCTTACGAACCCCCCGCAGGCGAATCACCGCCTCACCTGCGGGAGCGGGGCCGCGCCGCGCCACAGCACCCTCCAAATCAGAAGGAACAACAGGCGGGGTCGAATCAAGAGCGGAAGTCAAAATCAGTCTCCCGTAAAGAAATCCCGCACCGCGTCCACCACTTCATCTTGTTCCTCGCGTGTCATCTCTGGAAACATCGGCAAGGCCAACAACTCCGCCGACGCTTTTTCAGCCACGGGCAAGCTGCCCTCTTGATACCCCAGCGGCTTAAAGCAGGGCTGCAAATGGAGTGGTCGCGGATAATACACACGGTTGGCCACCCCCAACGCATCCAAATGCATGCGTAGCGGTTCACGCCCGCCGCCACGCACCTGCACCACATATTGATTGAACACATGTTCGTTTTCTTCTGAATCAAACGGCGTGGTTAGCGGCAACGACCCTAACAATTTTTCATAACGCGCCGCCAGCACACGGCGTCTCTCCGTCCATTCCTGAAGGTGCGGCAACTTCACCGACAAAAACGC
Organism: Algisphaera sp.; assembly: GCA_036480015.1. Taxonomy (GTDB): domain Bacteria; phylum Planctomycetota; class Phycisphaerae; order Phycisphaerales; family Phycisphaeraceae; genus Algisphaera. The sequence goes on from JAZGFZ010000134.1 coordinate 14,142, forward strand.
GGCCTGCAAACCATCGAGCCGAAACGCGCCGCCAAGATCACGCACCACAAAGCCTTTTTCCAAACCATGCACCCGACCCCGTCGAAGTCGCTCGGCCAAATCGCCATCATTGGTCAGCACCGCCCCCGCATCGCCCAACGCCGCCAAGTTTTTCGTGGGATAAAAACTCAACGTGGCCACATCGCCAATCCCCCCCACTGTTTGCCCGTGATACCGCGCACCAATGGCCATGTCGCAATCTTCAATCACCTTCAGACCATGCTCCTTGGCAATGTCAACAATCGGCCCCATGTCAGCAGGCAATCCAAACAAGTGTGTGGGCAAAATAGCTTTGGTGCGCGGCGTGATTTTGCCCAGCAAGGTTTCAGGATCCAAATTCCCCGTGCGCGCCTGCACATCGGCAAACACCGGTGTGGCCCCCAGCCGTGCAATCGACTCCGCCAAGTGTAAATACGCCAACGCCGTGGTAATCACCTCATCGCCTGGGCCAATGCCCAACGCCAACAACGCCAACAAAATGGCGTCATTCCCACTCGACACGCCCACCGCATGGGCAACCCCACACGCTTGAGCCAGCGACTTTTCAAACTTACGGACATGCGGCCCCAACACCAATTGCCCCGAGGCTGCGACATCTTCAAATGCCTCGCGCAAAGGCTCGGCCAACGCGGCGTGCTGACGGGTAAGTTCAGTTAAAGGAACAGGCATGGGCAACGACTCTCGCAAAGCTGACTTGGGGAACAGATGAGGGACTGGGGTCAACCCGTCAGGATATCGCAGGATGCCATGCACCACACCCCAAGCACAACATCAAAGCCTTGCTTGCATTGACAATCGCTTGAGCATGCCTCACGCTGCCCCATCAAACCCCAAAACCACGTCCCGACAAGTGTTCGAGGTTCACCCCAATGCCGCCCCACCAACTCGCCTGCCCCCGCTGCCACAAACCCTGCCGCTGGACCCCCCAACGGGCCGGTCGACGGGTGCGGTGCACCTGCAGCCAAACGTTTCGCGTACCCCAAACACCCGACGGCGCTGTGATTCCCGACAACCCGCCGGACAGCCCCCCCGACACCACCTCTAACGCCCCTTACAACCTCGAACACACCCCGCCACCTTCCCACACCACAGACGCGTCTTCCAACAAATGCCCGTCCTGCAACAGCTCCCTTCGCCCGGGTGCCGTCATCTGCATGAACTGCGGCTACAACACCGCCGCCGGTGAAAAAATCAAAACGCAAATAGAAACCGATGCGGACGAAGGGGCTGAGGGGCAAAGGGATTAAGGGACAAAGCCAAAGGCGTAGCAGATAGGGATGAGCAAATAGCTGTTAGCAAGACGCAAGCGAATGGATGTGTCGCCTGAAAATGCTTTGGTATTAAGATCGCAGAAGAACCAATAAGCCTCACCTGCCTTTCATTTAATCCCCAGCGCCCATCCGCTTACCCGCCTCGCCCAACAAACGCTCCACCGCATCGGCCACCCACCCGGGAATGTCTTTTGCAAACGGCGATCTCTTCACCGCTTGGGCAATTTCTTGGGCCGACACCGCGCCAATGTCTTTGGCCACTGTGCCGGGGAACCAGTGCCCACCCTGGCCAAACATATTGAATCGCATTTTGCCGTACTCCACCATGTCCCAGCCCACCGCCAAGTTTCTCAACCACAAAACAATGGGCAAATTCAAGTCGCTGGGCATGTCGTAATGTTCGGGCACACCATCCCAACTCATTGCCTCCGGACTGGCATGGCCGATTGCATCCGTCATCGCCTGGGTCCATTTTTTCTCAATCCCAGGCACAATCTCTTCTGTTTGCGGCATTTTCTCCACCGACGACAACGCCAAATCGTAATCACCAATGCGAGCCGCCCCCAAACTCAACGTGTGTACGCGTTCGTCGCGTAATGTCCACAAATTATTGAACTCAATCGGGTGCAGCGGCGCACAAAACCCCTGCACTTTCGCTGGGGCGTCGTACAACTTCCCCCCCTTGTCATTGGGGCTAATGATAAACACCCCCATGTCCCGCGCCGCCGCAGCCGCCACCGCCGCTTGGTTACGCTGGAAAATATAGTAGTAGTGCAAATTCACATAATCAAACCCGCCATACACATCGGTGTTAATCGCCTGCAAAAGCTGCTTCAACGGCGCATGGGTGCTAAAGCCCACATGTCGACACAGTCCTTTTTTTTGCAACGCCCGCGCCGCCTGAAGACACCCACCGGGGCGCACGGTCTGATCAATCGTCTCGTCATTGTTCAAACCATGAATGCCCAACAAGTCCACGTAATCCAACTGAAGACGATCCAACGACTCCATAAATTGAGCCGTGAACGCATCGGCATCTTCAACAGGCGCCACCTTGGTTTGCACAATCAATTCGTCACGCGCAAACGTCGGCAACACCACTCCCAATTGCCGCTCACTGGCCCCGTACCCCCGGGCCGTTTCAATATGATTGATCCCCACCTCCACCGAGTAACGAATCACCGCCTCTAAATTCGCCTGAATCGCCGGATCCATCTCCGCCAAAGGCTTGTCTGTCCAGCCATCTTGATACCGCATACCCCCGGTCGAAATCACAGGCATCTGAAGTTCAGTGCGGCCAAATCGTCGGTACTTCATAAAATCACTCGCTTAAAAAAATCACAATCCATCAACGCATATTACCCACCCCGGCACAAATAACCGTGCGACCAATTCGCGCCCCCCAAACACCCCATTTGCCACCTCACAAGCAACCCGCAACCTCATTCGCCACGACCAGCCTCTTTTCCCAGTTACACTTTAAAAGATGAAGTTCCAAGCCTTGGCCGTGTCCGATGTCTCGCCCGCCCGCTACCAAGGCGCGAGCAGCTACCTCATCAACGACAACTTGTTAATTGACGCTGGCACCATCGGCCTCTGGGGCACCGCCGACGACCAAGCCAACATCAAACACGTTCTCATCACCCACGCCCACATCGACCACATCAGCACCCTGCCGCTGTTTGTTGAAAACGCATACACCCCAGGCCCCCACGGCCCCACCATTCACGGCCACCCCGAAACACTCGACACCCTCCACCGCCAACTGTTTAACGGCAAAATCTGGCCCGACTTTCTGGCCATGTCCACGCCCGACAACACCTTCATGACCTTCAACCCCATCGCACCCGAAAAAACCTTCACCCTCGCCGGACTACGCATCACCCCCATCGCCGTCGACCACGACGTACCCACCTACGGCTACATCGTGCAAGACGACCATTGCGCCATCGTGTTTGGCGGAGACTCCGCCCCCACCACACGCCTGTGGGAAGTCGCCAACACACTGGACACCCCCGTCGCCGCCGTCGTCATGGAAGCCAGCTTCCCCAACAACATGAAATGGCTGGCCGAAGAATCGTTCCACATGACCCCCGACATGTTCGGAGTTGAAATGGACAAACTCAACACGTCAAACAACACCCGCTTCCTCGCCGTCCACCTCAAGCCACGCCACCAACACACCATCACCACCGAACTCGCCGCACTCAATCGCAGCAACCTCGAAGTCGCCAAAATGAATCATGTTTACGAGGTGGGGAGAGGCTAAGGGGATGAGGGGCTAAGGCGA
>JAZGFZ010000135.1:0-8722 GCA_036480015.1 Algisphaera sp.
CGCACGTGATGGCGCTGAATCACGCTGCGGTGATGGAAGATTTTTTGCGGGTGACAACCAGCGTGCGATCGGTGTCGCGTGAGATTGGGGTGAAGGTGATTGTGGAAAGCGCGGCGCTGATGGCGAACGTGGATGCGGCGACGGGCGAAGCGCGTGTGGCGTTGGCGTGTGAAGCGGCGGCTGAGGCGGGGTGTGATTTTGTGCAAACGTCAACGGGCTTTCATCCGGCGGGCGGGGCGACGATTCAAGCGGTGAAACTGTTGAAAAAGCACGCGCCGAATTTGAAGGTGAAAGCGAGTGGAGGTATTGAAACGCGTGATGACGCGCTGGCGTTGTTGGATGCCGGGGCGAATCGGTTGGGGGTTGAGGTGGGGGCACTGGGGATGTTGGTTTGCTAAGCTGAGTCTTGATTGGTTTTTCTTGGCGTCTTGGCGTTTTGGCGTCTTGGCGTAAATATCTTTTATGTGATGTATGCGTGATGAAAGTAAATAACATTGAAATCGGTACGGGCCAGCCTTTGACGGTGATCGCAGGGCCTTGCCAGGCGGAGTCTTACGACTTGTGCATTGAGGTGGGCGAAACGATGAAGGCTCGGTGTGCAGAGCTGGGGGTGGGCTACATTTTTAAAGCGTCGTATGACAAAGCCAATCGAAGCTCGATTCACACCGAGCGGGGGCCGGGGCTGAAGGCGGGCTTGGAATTGATGGCGCGGGTGAAGGAGGCCTTGGGGGTGCCGGTGACCACCGATGTGCATGAGCCAGACCAAGCGAAGGCGGCGGGCGAAGTGGTGGATCTTTTGCAAATTCCTGCATTTTTGTGCAGGCAAACCGATTTGCTGGTGGCGGCGGCCAAAACAGGCCGGGCGGTGAATGTGAAAAAGGGGCAGTTTTTGTCACCGGCTGAAATGAGCAATGTGGTGACCAAATTGACCGAGGCAGGATGCACCGAGCAAATGCTGACTGAGCGAGGAACGTTTTTTGGTTACAACCGATTGGTGAACGATTTTGCAGGGCTTTACGACATGATGCAGTTGGGCCCGCCGGTGTGTTTTGATGTGACCCACAGCACGCAAAATCCTGGTGGCCAAGGCACGAGCACGGGCGGGCGACCTGAGTGTGCCCCCACCCTGGCGCGGTGCGCGGTGGCGGCGGGGGTGCATGCGTTGTTTATTGAAACGCACCCTGAACCGTCGAAGGCCAAGAGCGATGCGGCAACCATGTTGCCGGTGACGCAGGTGGTGGAGTTGCTGGGTGAGCTGGTGAAATTGCGCGGCGCGATGGCGGGCTAACGCTGCGAGCGGACAATGCGTGCAAGCGAGCCATCGAACCCCGCGAGATACAAAGTGCCGTCGTGGGTTTGATTGATGCTGATGATTCGTTGAGGTAAGGGATCACTGGATTCGTCGGGTTGCAAAAGATGAAAGATGCCGGTTTGCGGATCGCCGTAAAACAACAGGTTGGCCAATGTGTCGCCGAAAAGGACTTGATTCTCAAGCTGAGGAATGATTTTGCCTTGGTAGGCAACGATGCCGGTGATGGAGCCGGGGTGGGTGTTGTTGAACCGGTTGTGGGTGTATTCGAAGGTGGGCGCGATGTGGGTGAATGCGGTGGGCGTGGGGTGCTTGGGGTTGGGGCGTGTGCCTTCAAAATAAGGCCAGCCGAAGTTTTCGCCGCCTTGCCCATGGGCGGTGACGACGGTTTCACGGTGGTTTTTCCCGACGTTGGCGATGTGGAGGGCGCTGAAGTTTGGGGCGAAAGTTAAGCGCCAAGGATTGCGTAGGCCTTCGATGAAAATTTCGTCGAGGCTGCTGTTGCCATCGGTGTTGTCGTTGTCAACAAAGGGATTGCTTGCGGGAATGCGGTATTGGCCATTGTTGCTGTTGCGATCGTCAGGATTGCGGGGGGCGACAGTGGCGGGGTTGAGTGGGTCGATACGCAGTATTTTGCCAAAGACATTGCTTCGATTTTGAGGAAGGTCGGCGTCGACGTTGTCTCCCACGGCAATGAGCAGGTAGCCGTGGGCGTCGAAAAGAAGGTCGTTGACATCGTGTCCGCGTCGCGGCTCGTGAATGCGAAGGACTTCGCGTTTGGAAACGTTTTGTCCCAATGTCAGGGTGTTGGCGGAAGGGTCGGAGGTGGTGTATTCGTAAAGCACACGATCGTGATGGGGGTTTCGGTCGCTGGTGTTGTCGGGGCCGACGCCTGGGAAATCGGGCGGCGGCTGGGTTTGCGTGGTTTCGGGCTCGACCATGAAGAAGACGCCGAAGCCATCGGCCTTTGGCACGGCGAAATTAGGGTGAAACGTGGCGGTGGTGAAGCCAAAAGAAGCAAAGTGGTTTTGGCCGGTTAGGGTTTTGGCATTGGTGGCGTTGAAGTAAGGCTGAGCCTGCAATTGATGCCGGGCGTCAAGCACGCGCAATACGCCGCCGAGTGTGACGATGAGTGTGCGGCTGCTGTTGTCGGCAAAGGGCACAAGGTCGGTGGGGAAAAGTTGATCGGTGGAATCGGTGGGGCTGGCGGGACCGCTGAGGTTTGTGGTGATGGTTTCAATGTGCACGACAAGCGGCGGGCCGGATGGGCCGGGAGTGGCGGAGGATTGCGCGTGGATAGGAAAAGGCGAGAGCCACACGGCAAGCATTGCGAGGGTGTGGATTGTTTTGCGAGAGTGTTTTTGAGTTGTCATGCGTGTGAGAGATTTTACGCAAAGGTGCGACGGAGGGGGCAGGGCTTCCAGAATTAGAATGATCTCACGCAAACGCGCAATACTTTGATTGCTTTGTTTTGTGGTGGCGGTGTGAGATGAATTGCGCGAAGTACTTTGCGGGAACGTTTTTTCTGGAAAATTGTTTTTGAGTTCGAGTCTATACTGAAGGGTGTTCTTTCTTTTTTGGAGTTGCGTTGATGGCCTCTGCTTTGAACTCTAGCGAACAGACGATTGCACGGGCGGGGCGCCGCTTGGTGTGGGGTCGTGCGCTGCGGTTGGCGGGGTGGGGGGTGTTGGGGTTGTCGATTTTGGCGGCGATTTTGGTGGTGGTGGTGCATGCGATGGGGCAGACGATTGTGGGGGTGTGGTATGCGTGGGCGGCAGGCGGGGTGGTGGGTGTGTCTTTGTTGCTGGGCTTGGCGGTGGCGTGGTTGGGGCGGGCCAAAACAGAGCAGGTGGCGGTGTTGGTGGATGAGCGGCTTGGGCTTAAAGACACATTGGGCACATCGCTTTATGCGCAAACGCTGGATGAGGGGCCGGTGTCGCAGCGGGTGCGAGAAGATGCCCAGGGGGTGGCGCAGCAAGTGGCGGGCAAGCCATTGCGTGAGGCATTTTTGGTGCGGCCGACGCAGGTTTGGGGATGGGGCTTGGCGGTGATGGCGTGTGTGGCGGTGTTGTCGTTGGATCCTTTGAGATTGGTTGAACGGGCGGAGGCTCGCGGGGCGCAGTCGGCGGCAGATGCGGTGGTGGCAGAAGAGGCTCGTGATGCCATTGAGCAGGCGAAGGAAGAAGCTGAGAAATTGACGCAAGGAGAGTCGGAGGATCCTGCGGGACAAAAGGGGGCCATGGAGGCGTTGGATCCGGAAGATTTAAGCGACAAGCTTGAGGCGATTTTGAGCCAACATGATTTGGGTAATCCTGAAGATCGGCGAGAGGCCACGGCTCAGGTGTCTGATTTGCATGAGAAATTCCAACAGGAGGCGAAGACGCGTGAGCAGGCGGTGGAGGCCATGCAAAACAGGATGAGTGCATTGGATGCAGGCGAACAAGGCCCTGCCAGTGCGTTTGAAAATGCCATGCGACGTGGTGATTTTGAAGACGCGCAGCAAGAGCTTGTGAAAATGAGCGACGCGTTGGAGCAAGGGGATTTGTCGCAGGCACAGCAACAACAAATGGCTGAGCAGTTGGACGCGATGGGCGATCAGTTGGCAAGGGAGGCTCAGCAGCAACAACAAGAGGCGGCGGCCAAAAAGGAAAAGCAGCAGAAAGAACAACAAGCCAAGCAAGAGGCGTTGGAACAGGCGATGAAGGAGGCGGGGTTAAGTCAAGAGCAGGCCGAGCAATTGACAAAAGACGGGGCCGACGCGCAAGCCGTGAAAGAGGCGATGGAGAAGGCGGCGCAAGAACGGCCTGAGGATGCGGCGCAGGATGCGACTCAAGAAGCGAATCAAGAAAGGGATCAAAGCGAAGGCGATGAGGGGGAAGGCGGGTCGCAAGCCATGCAAGAGAAGGCGGAGCAGTTGGCGCAGAAAATCAAAGAGTCGAAGGCGGATGGCGAAGAGAAGGGGGCAGAGGGCGATGAAGAGGGTGATGGGGCGGGAGAGAAAAGTGCTGAGGCGGCGGGTGAGATGGGGGAGCAGATGAAAAAGATGGCGCAAGCGATGAAGGAGGGTGGCGAGCAGGGACAGGAAGGGCAGGAAGGGCAAGCGTCGCAAGAAGGCGAATCGCAAAGTGCCCAAGGCGAGTCAGGTGAACAGGGTGAATCGGGCGAGCAAGGCCAGCAAGAGGCATCGCAGCAGCAAAAAATGGCTGATGCGATGCAGCAAATGCAAGAAAAGCTGGACGAGGCGGCGGGCCAGCAACAGCAGGCTGAGGGGGCCAAGGCGGCCGCTCAGAAATTACAAGAGGCCATGCAAAAAATGGCGGGGGGGCAGCCCGGACAACAGCCCGGAGGGCAGCCTGGCGCTCAACCCGGCGGTCAGCCAGGTCAAGGATCGCAAGCGGGCGGCCCGTCGGGGCCGGGGCAGGGTGATGGTTCGGGGGGCAACATGCTGGGTCATGAGCGAACGACAATGGGCACGGCATCGCATGTGTCCAAAGACATTCAGCAGGGCAAGGGCGGGCGGGTGTTGTCGTCGTGGACAGAAGGTGGTGAAATGACGCCGGGTGAAGTGAAGCTGGAGTTTGACGCTCAGGTGAGTGAGGCGCGGGCCGAAGCCGAACGGGCGGTGAGTGAAGATCGCACGCCCCAGCGCTACCACAAGGCGATTCGTGATTATTTTGGAAATTTGCCTGAAGCGCCACCGGAGGTGGCAGAGTGATGGAACTTGAATGAAGCAGGCGTCTCGTTGGCTTTGCGATTTGTAACACGATGCATTAATCACTTCTCTCCCCTAACGCTTTATCTTCGCCTTTTAGCCCTTTTTTAGCCCCTTACTTTTTCTTGACCTTCCGCCTAGACCATCCCGTTTACCTCTTGTTGCTTCTTGCTGCGTTGCCAATGGTCGCGCTGGGGATGCGCCGGTTGACGACGTTGGAGCCCGTGCGTCGGTGGTTGGCGATGGCGATTCGGCTGGGGGTGCTTGCGTTGTTGGTGTTGATTTTGGCGGGCTTGCAGTCGCAGCGTACGCACGACGATTTAACGGTGGTGGCGGTGGTGGATCAGTCACCGTCGATGCGGGTGTTTGGGGCGACCGCCGATTTTATTGATGGCGTTGATGGCAAGGTTGGTGTGAAGGATGATGCCCGAGGATTGCAGCGGGTGGTGCGCGACTATTTGGCGGTGGCGGCCGATGCCGATCGGCGACCTGATGACAAGTTTGCCATGGTGGTGTACGACCAGCGGCCCACACTGTTAAAACGGGCGAGTCACACGGTGCGGATGGATGATGCGCCTGAGGTGGCGGTGCGAGAGGGCACCAACACGGCCAAGGCCATTGAGTGGGCGATGGCGAGCAAGAGCGATGCGCAAAACGCACTGCGGTTGGTGTTGGTGAGTGATGGCAATGACACCACAGGCGATGCCTTGGCGGCGGCTCGGGCGGCGGCGGCGGCAGGCGTGGTGATTGACGTGTTGCCTGTGGATTATCGCGTGGGCGATGAGGTGATGGTGGAGGGCGTGTACACGCCGATGGAAGCACGCGAGGGGCAAACCGTGGCGGTTCGGGTGGTGTTGCGGGCCACGAAGCGTTCGGCAGGAACGCTTTTATTAAAACACGACGGACGGGTGTTGGATCTCAACGGGCCCGATCGCGAAGGCTTGGGTTTGCCTGTTGCGCCTGAGGCGTGGGCCGATGGGCAGGTTGGGACAGATGGCGCAGAGCAGTTGGCGGTGGCGGCGGGCGGCCGTTATGTGCTGGCCAAGCAGGTGGATGTGCCCATTGGCATGGCGGGGGCCAATCGGTTTGAAGCGGTGTTTGAACCGGCCAAGGCCAAAGGGGGGGAGGGCTCAGAAGGCTCGGCGTCCAATGACACGGTGGCCGTGAACAACCGCGCGGAATCTTTCACGTTGGTGCAGGGGCGCGGGCGTGTTCTTTTGGTTGACAACGTGGGGGGTGACAGCGGTTTGGTGTTGCCTCAAGCATTGAGTGAGCGTCAACTGAATGTTGATGTGGTGCGGCCCAGTGGTTTCCCGCAAGATTTAACGTCGCTTACACGATATGACGCGGTGCTTTTTCAAAACGTGCCGGCGGATCAAATCACCGGTCGGCAGCAGGTGATGCTGGCCCGTTATGTGAATGATTTGGGCGGCGGATTCGTGATGTTGGGCGGGCCTGACAGCTTTGGTGCCGGAGGGTGGACCAACTCGGTCATCGACAAACAGATTTTGCCTGTGGCGTGCCAAATTCCAACGCAAACCGTTTTGCCTTCGGGGGCGGTGGTGATTGTGATTGACCGGTCGGGATCAATGGGCGCCGCGGTGGGGGCGTCGGGGCGCAGCCAAATGCACTTGGCCACCGAAGCTGCGGCGTTGGCCATTGGCACGCTGTACAACCACGACATGATTGGGGTGGTGGGTTTTGACAGCTTTGCAAGTTGGGTGGTGCCGCTTCAAAAAAACACCCAGCCCGACGCCACCATGAAAACCGTGCGGTCGATTCAAAGTGGCGGGGGCACCAACATTTTGGCCGGGTTGGGGGCGGCTTATCAAGCACTCATTGAAAACACCACCGACTTGCGCGAGTCGTCGATTAAGCACATTATTTTGCTGAGCGATGGCGGATCGAGTGGGAATTATTTGCCTTTGATTAACAAGTTGAATCGGGCAAACATCACGTTGAGTACGGTGGGGGTGGGTGATGGGCACGACGAGACGTTGTTGGAATCATTGGCGGAAGAAGCGGGCGGCCAGTATCACCCCATTGACAACCCCGACGATTTACCGCAGGTGTTTATTAAGGAAGTGCGCACGGTGCGCAAAAACCTTATTCGAGAAGTGAATTTTGTGCCCCAAAGGGTGAACACCGGAAGCCCGGTGGTGAGCAATCTTGGCGCGATACCTGGCTTGCAAGGCTTGGTGCTAACCGGGCCCAAGTATGACCGGCGTGTGGACATGCCCTTGCTGGGGCCTGAAGGCGAGCCCTTGTTTGCCCATTGGCAGGTGGGGTTGGGCAAGGCGGCGGCGTTTACCAGCGATGCGACCAATCGTTGGGCAACGCCATGGCTGGGTTGGGGCGGTTACGGCGATTTTTGGGCACGCACGGTGCGCATGGTGAGTCGCCCCTCGGCCAGTCGTGAGGCCGAGCTGAATGCAACCATTGAGGGCGATCAATTGCGTGTGCGGTTGGATTCTTTTGGTGAGGGTTCGGTGGGGTCGGTGAGCGGCAAGGTGTTGGATCCCGATGGCGCAATTCGCGACATCACGTTGCGGCAAACCGGGCCGGGTACATTTGAAGCCGACATGCCCGCGACGCAAACGGGCAGTTATATTTTGAATTTATTTGTTCAAAAAGAAAACGCGGGCGAAGGCGCAGCCACAAGTTTTGTGGCAGGAGGCGCCACGCGGGTGCCAGGGGCTGAGCTTCGGCGTTTTGCAAGCAACCGGCAGTTGTTGGAGTCGATAGCAGCGGCCACGGGCGGACGGGTGTTAAAGCCAAGTGATCCGGCGGCCGCAGGATTGTTTGGCGATGCGCATCGCATTGCTTCGACCTCGACAAGGCCTTTACGCTGGTTGTTGTTGCCCTGGTTGCTAGGTTTGTTTTTGCTTGATGTGGCCAACCGCCGAATTGCGTGGGATCATCGAGAAATTCGAGGCTGGTTGAAAAAAGCGTCGTCAACACAAACACGGAGTGCAGGTGAAACACGCGAGACGATGCGTGCACTCAAGAAACGTCGCTCGCGTGTGCAGGATGCCGCCGCGGCGCCTGTGGCCGAAACGAAGTTTGAGGCGGTCTCTAAAAAGAAGGGCCGGGGCAAGCCCGTGGCGGGTGGGTTACGTGACGCGGTGGGGGCGGCCGATGCGGCTTCACCCGCAGAAACCAGTGCAAAATCGACCCGTCGCCCTAAAGCAAAGGCTCAAGGCGAAGAACCCGACGCTAACGCCTCTACCAGCAGTCGGTTGCTGGCGGCCAAGCGGCGGGCACGCGAGCAAAAAGAGCCGTGATGGGTCGACTGTTTTAGTATTGTTTAAACCCCCTTGTTAAGTGGTCGCTCATCGTTTTGAGCGAAGAGGCATCGTGAAAAATCTTTACGCCAAGACGCCAAGAAAGGCAGGAGATGAAGCACGGTGATTTATTAGATTTTTCGACCAGTCCTCGATTTTCCAAACGCCTTTGCTTGAAAAAAGGTTGTGAGGTGTCGCGATTGTCTTAAGTGTTAGTTCAAAAACAGCGAGCGGTTGTCGCAATTCATACCGTCATTCAAAAAGAGTCCCTAGATCTGGCGTTGATTCTTGCACGCATGCAAAAGTGTTCTTGTTGGCTTTTTTGTCTTCCTTGGCGTCTGAAAAGGAGAGATGCGGCAAAAGCAAACGCATCTATTCCGTCGCTCATGCTCCGCGACGGCCCTGCGTCTTGGCGTA
>JAZGFZ010000136.1:0-28154 GCA_036480015.1 Algisphaera sp.
ACGTCAAAGAAGGTCAACGGTTGCTGGTCAACGACGGCGCTATTCGCATGCTCGTGGCCAACAAGGTCGAAGGCGACGACCCGCACCTTGTTTGCAGCGTGACGGTGGGTGGCAAACTTAGCAACAAAAAAGGGGTCAACCTGCCGGACACCGACGTGAGCGCTCCGGCTCTCACCGCATGGGATAAAAAATGTGCGGCTTGGGCGGTTCAAGCGGGCTGCGATTTTTTAGCGCTTTCTTTTGTGCGAAAAGCCTCTGATGTTCATCAACTCAAAACACTTTTGGCCAACATTGAGCCCGAACCTGTTGAGCTGCCCATCATTGCCAAAATTGAAAAACCCCAAGCCATCACCGAGCTGGATGCCATTCTCGATGCCGCCGACGGTGTCATGGTGGCCCGCGGCGATCTGGGTGTCGAGATGGATTTGGCCAGCGTGCCGGTGATGCAAAAAACAATCATCCGCCGCGCTCATGCCCACGGCAAGCCGGTCATCGTGGCCACCCAAATGCTCGAAAGCATGATCGACAATCCCTTTCCCACCCGGGCCGAAGTCAGCGACGTGGCCAATGCCATCATCGACGGTGCCGACGCGGTGATGTGCAGCGGCGAAACCGCCGTGGGCAAATGGCCCATTGAAGTCATTCGCATCATGGCCCGCACCGCCACACTCACCGAGGCCTACGACGCCAACCAGCGTGCGGGCACCACCCGGCCTCCGGCCAACCTGCAAGAAACCCGCTATCGCACCGCCGCTTTGGCCCACGGCGTGTCCACCATCGTTAACGACCTTGACCCCCGCTGCGTGGTCATGTGGTCAGAATTGGGCGGCGGAGCCCGCTATCTTTCGCAAAACCGTCTGCGGGTGCCCGTTGTGGCCGTCAGCAGCAACCACACCGCCCTGCGAAAAATGAGCCTTCACTTTGGCGTTCATCCTGTGTTCATGAAACGCCCCGACGATGGCGCCGCCTTTGTCGAAGCGGTCGATGAATTGCTCATCGAAAACGGCTGGGCCGCCCCCGGCGACGCGGTGGTCATCGTCAAAGGCGACCCCTTGGGCATCCCCGGCGTCACCAACCAAATCCGCATCCACTACGTCGGCGACGTGTGCCGGCTCACTTGGCATCCAAAAGACGAAGAAGCGTAATCACGCAATAAGTGGCTCGACGTGGGCTTGGGCTCTGCCGCCACCGGCGGCGGCGGCCATCCGCTACGATTCACCCATGTCTGATTCCTCTCCCCTCGTTGGCTTGGTCATGGGTTCTTCCTCCGACTGGCCCACCCTCAAACTCGCCGCCGAGTTGCTCGACCGCTTTGGCGTTTCTCACGAAGCCAAAATCACCAGCGCTCACCGCACGCCCGACCTCATGTTTGACTATGCCAGCACCGCCGAATCGCGCGGACTCGAAGTCATCATCGCCGCGGCCGGGGGTGCGGCCCACTTGCCGGGCATGATCGCCGCCAAATCCGTTGTGCCGGTGTTGGGCGTGCCGATTAAAAGCAAAGCCCTCAACGGCTTAGATTCTTTACTGAGCATCGTTCAAATGCCCGGCGGCATTCCCGTGGGCACCTTGGCCATTGGCGACAGTGGCGCCAAAAATGCGGCCCTGCTCGCCATCGCCATTTTGGGCAACACCCGGCCGGAACTCCGCAAACAACTCCACGCTTTTCGCCAAGAACAAGCCCACGCCGCAGCCAACGCCCCACTGGATTAAGCCGCAAGCCCATTTTCAAAATCATCAACCCAAAGCGGGTTTGGTTTATCCTTTGCGATTCCAACCTCTTCTTATTAAGTCGCCCTCTTTACCGCACCCTCGCCCACGAGCTTTCACCATGCCGCTGACTGTGACCCTGCCTGACGGATCGACCCAAAACCACGAAGACGGGGCAACGGCATACACCGTGGCGGCGGCCATTGGCGAAGGCTTGGCCAAAGCGTCCATTGGCGCCCGAGTCAATGGCACCTTGGTGGATCTGCATCTTGCCTTGCCGGGCGACTGCTCGGTGGCATTGGTCACCGCGCCACGGGCCAACAAAAAAGGCGTTGCCAAATGGCGTGACGAAGCCCACGAAAAAGACGCGCTCTATCTGCTGCGGCACTCCACCGCCCACGTCATGGCCGAGGCCATTGAGCGGTTGTTCCCCGACACCCTGTTGGCCTACGGCCCACCACTGGACAACGGCTTTTACTACGACCTCAAACTCGACACGCCCATTTCCACCACCGACTTCGAACGCATCGAAGCCGAAATGCGCAACATTGTGGCCGAAGACCGCCCCTTTACCCGCTACGCCTTAGACCCTGCCGCGGGCATGGAACGCCTTAAAACCGAAGGCAACAAATACAAAATCGACAATGCCGAAAAAGCCATTGCCGGGGGGGCCAGCACCTTGTCGTGGTACGTCACCGGCGAAAAAGACAACCACTGGGAAGACCTCTGCATGGGCCCCCATGTGCCGCGTACGGGTTTAATCGGCGCCGCCAAGGTGATGTCGGTGGCCTCGAGCAACTGGCATGGCGATGTCACCAGCGACCGCTTTCAACGCGTCTACGGCACCGCTTTTTTTGGCGAAGCCGACCTTGCCCTGCATTTGGACAATTTAGAACAAGCCAAAGCCCGCGACCACCGTGTCATCGGGCGCAAATTGGGGTTGTTTGAAATCGACGAAATGGTCGGCCAAGGGTTGGTGCTGTGGAAGCCCAAAGGCGCCGTCGTGCGCGACCAACTACAAAAGTTCATTGGCGAACACCTTGAGCGGCAAGGCTACAGCCAGGTGTTCACCCCCCACATTGGCAAGCTCGATTTGTATCGCACCAGCGGCCACTTTCCCTACTACGCCGACAGCCAATATCCCCCATTGGTGGAGCGTGACCACCTTAAAAAGCTGGCCGACGAAGGATGCAGCTGCGCCGATCTCACGGCATCGATGACCAATGGCACCGTCGAGGGCTACATGCTTAAACCCATGAACTGCCCGCACCACATTCGCATTTTCGCAAGCGACAAACACAGCTACCGCGACCTGCCCGTGCGACTGGCCGAGTTTGGCACCGTGTACCGCTGGGAGCAAAGTGGCGAGCTGGGCGGCATGACACGCGTACGCGGCTTTACCCAAGACGACGCCCACCTGTTTGTCACCCCCGAGCAATTGGCCGACGAGGTTTTAGGCTGCATCGAACTGGTCAAAATCGTATTCAAAACCTTGGGCATGGATGACTACCGCGTGCGCGTGGGCCTACGCGACCCCGACAGCACCAAATTTGTGGGCGACGCCAGCGATTGGGATGCCGCCGAAAGCGCCTGCCTTGCCGCCGCCGAAAGCCTGGGTGTGCCGTTTAGCCAAGAACCCGGCGAAGCCGCGTTTTATGGCCCGAAAATCGATTTCGTGGTCAAAGATGTCATCGGTCGCGAATGGCAACTGGGCACCGTGCAAGTGGATTACCAACTGCCCCAGCGCTTCGATTTAAAATACACCGGCAGCGACAACACCGAGCACCGCCCCATCATGATCCACCGTGCGCCCTTTGGCAGCATGGAACGATTCATCGGCTGCCTGATCGAACACTTCAACGGCGCCTTCCCACTGTGGCTCAGCCCCGAGCAAGTGCGTGTGCTGCCCATCAGCGACAAGTTCAACGACTACGCCCAATCGGTTCTCACCGAGCTTAAAGCCCAGGGCTTTCGTGCCAGCATGGACACCAGCAGCAACCGGGTCAATGGCAAAATCAAAGTGGCCCAAGAAGACAAAGTCCCCTACATGTTGGTGGTGGGCGGCAAAGACGCCGACGCCGGCACCGTGAGCGTGCGCCACCGCACCGAAGGCGACCGCGGCGCCATTCCTTTTGCCGAATTTATGGCCGCCGTGGTTAAAGAGCGCAGTGAACGAGCGCTGTAAAACGCGAAGACGTGAAGAGGAAGGGAATAGCAGTTAGCAAATAGCCGCTAGCAAGATGCGAGCGGGAGTGACGGTGCACTAAAAGCCGCCGAACTTCTCAGATTTGCGGATCAAAGGGCTTGGCAGGCTCGGCATCAGCTGGCGCGTCCACCGCAATCCCATCATCAAGCACATCGGGTGTGACCCGGCCAAACAGCAGGCCCGCTTTCCGGGTGCGTTTTTGGCGATACATCAGCTCATCCGCTGCGGCCATCATTTGGTCCAGCGGAACCGATTCGCCCAATTGCGTGTCGTAAACAGCTCCCAAGCTCAAAAGCACAGGCAAGGTGAGATCGTCACTCACGCGCAAATGCACCCCGTGGCACGTTTTGTAAAGACGCTCCGCCGCAGAACGAGCCCCTTCTTCAGTGAGGTCCGTAATCAGCACCACAAATTCATCGCCTCCCAAACGACCAATCAAGTCGGTGCGGGACACACTGCGACGCAGCAATTTGGCCAAGCCACGCAAAATCTTGTCGCCCACGTCATGACCATATTTGTCATTCACAGGCTTGAACTCATTGAGGTCAAGCAACATGCAACAAGCGCTTAACCCGCCACCGCTCTTGTCGATGCGTTGCTGTGCAAGATCAAAGAATCCGCGACGGTTAAGCACTTTGGTCAAGGGGTCGGTGTACGCATCCATACGCAGTGTGCTTAAATCTTCTGCCTGACGGCTGCGAGCGGTTTCAAGCCGATGGGCACGCGTCACCAACTCAACACAATCGGTGGCCGAGGCGACGAGTAAACCCGGAAGATCCAGTTCACGTCCATGGTCACGTCGGCTGTCACCACGCGACCGCTTGCTGGCAGCAAAACGTGCTGATTCTAAAAAACTCGTAGGCGTTGCATAGTCGTTTGCCAACAACCGACCGTGTAGCGATTGCAATGCGGGCTCATTATCAACCGCCCCTTCTTCTTCATGGGGCATCAGCCCCGAAAGGTACAGCGCGGTCCGAAGTGAAAGATTTTCATCACCTGCAGGCGTTTGATGATGGGCCCGCACCAAGCGGCACACCGGCGCAGGCACATTCCATTTGCTTAGTAAATAAGCCCCCGCCTGCGCGTGATCGACACCAAAACGATGCCGCTCGACATCACACCAACTCTGGTTTTCTTTGCGGCGCGGCATGACGTCACGGTAAAAACCCGGATCCAAACGCATAAGAAGCGGCAATGCAATATCCGAAATCAATCCCAGCAGATAAGCTTGACGGCCACACTTGGGATCCATCGCGCCATGCGCCAGTTGAGCCGCCTGTGCTTTGGCCAGCGAAACATTCCACCACCCCTTAAGCCAGTGCTCGCCCACCGATGGATCCAAGACCAACGTCTGCACGCCCAGCGCCAACCCCACCGCTCGCACATGCCGACTGCCCAACTCAGACACCACATCAGACGCTGAACGCATCGCACCATCGGTGGCGCCATCGGCGGCATCGGCGGCAAAAACCACTCCCAGCAACCGCGATGCAAAAACCGGGTCGGCCTCAACCAATGCCGTGGTCCCGCTGCGGTCACTCGACGACACCCACAAAAGATCTTGCGTCGGTCCGGGACGCAGTGGCACCGACACACCCAAGCGGGCCAATGTGTCACCCGACAGCGTGTGCTGCGGGTCATTGGTGGCAATCATGCCATGCATGGAGGAGTGAGATTGATGTGGCACAAAGATCCTCAAGACCAGAGACGGTGACAAAGGTCACGCAATACATATCCCGGCCCTTTGATATCGACCATTCCACTCAACCAGTTTGGTACGTCCTATGCACAAAGGCATGCCGCTCATCACGGCTCGTTATCGGGCCAGCGCAGGCGAAACCAACGCATTCGCCTTATTCTGCCCCCATGATCGAGCATGATTCCCCACAATCTCCCCGCCCCGAGGCCGATGCTGATGCCAGCCCCTCAGCAAGCCCGCCGCGCCTAGATATCGGACATCACGGGTATTCCCAAGATGATCTGCCTGAGCTCGATCATGGGCCTTTGAATTTACAGTCTTATTTTGGATTTCCCGCTTCTCCCACCAGCGCCGCTCGGCCCTTGGAGCTCGAAATTGGTTCAGGCAAAGGCACCTTTTTAGTGCAACAAGCCAGCCTACAACCCAACACCGATTTTCTAGGCATTGAATACGCCAAGCCTTTTTGGCGCCATGCCGCAGACCGCTGCCGCAGACGCAAACTCGAAAACGTGCGGCTGTTGTGGGCCGATGCCACCGTGTTCGCTCGCAACTATATTCCCAACATGGGATTGCACCGGATCCACCTCTATTTCCCTGATCCTTGGCCCAAAAAACGACACAACAAACGGCGATCTTTCCAGGCCCCGTTTTTGCGCGAACTTCACCGGCTTTTGGAGCCCGCGGGTGAAATCCACGTGGCCACCGATCACCTCGACTACTTCGCTTGGATGGAAGACCACGCGGCCCAAGTCGCCGACCTATACGAACGACTCGCCTTTGTTCCCCCCGCGTCTGCAGGGGAAGGTGAGCTGGTGGGCACCAATTTCGAGCGTAAATACCGCGTCGAAGGGCGCACTTTCAACGCCATGGTGCTTCGCAAGCGGCCCACGGCGTAAACACACGCAAATACATTTCCGGACCCAACCGCATACAGCCCCTCAAACCGCACCACGTCCCTGCTATTCTGAACAAAACCATCTCCCTCCTCAACCGCCTTCTCGAGATCAACCATGCTGCTTAAAACCTCCATCACCACGCTTGCCACCCTTGCACTTCTCACTGCCTGCGGAACCAACCCGGTCAATCCCGTGCAAGACACCACGCCCGTCGCAACCGCAACCCCCACCAAGACCCACACCGCCCCAACATCCACCGCATTGGCTCGGCCGGTCGCCATTCTCAGCAACATCAACGGAAGCAACTTGTCAGGTGATGACTACGGCCTAAAACTTTTAGACGTCAGTCGTCTCAGCGGCACAGGTTTGGCTCAAGCGTTCAGCCAAGCAGGCGTGACACTTGATCCTGCAACGCACTCCGTGGTTCTGTTGGCCATGGGCGAACAACCCCACGGTGCACAAGCTCGCATCACCGCATTGCAACTCAAAGAAGGAACGCTCTACGTGCAAGGCACCGCCTCGCCTGCGCCCACCGATGGCGATCAAACCGACGAAATCACCCGGCCCTTTGCCGCCGTCGCCATCCCCCGAATGGTCGCAGGCACCGTGGTGCGCAGCGATATCAAATAATCAAAACGAGATAAAACCCCGCCAACATCCGGCAATCGGCTTCTTGCGACCTCTTGTGAAACAGGTTTTTCGCCCTAAAACGATTAAAAAAGGGCCGCGGGACTTTCCTAGCCCACTTTATCTAAGGTTAACCTTCAACCGCCCGATAGGGTGTAGGTAGCGCCCCATGCCGTTTTCGGGCCAAATGAAATCGCTGTTTCAATATCAACGTTCCACCCTCGCGACGTAAAGAGGAACACTCGCCATGAATCTTTCCAACTCCAACTCGTCCGGAACCGGCCATCCCCATGCCAGCGGAAGTGCAATGGGATCGCGCACCGGCTCATTCGCCGGAGGCGCCGGGCCCGAAAACACTCCCCCCGCGCATCGTGGCATGACCATGGATGTCGCCTCGGGTGGCCCACGCCCGCCAGCTCATCCCGCCCTCAAATGGTTGGCTTTCGCAGGCTGGGGCACCTTCGTGGCAGAGTGGCTGTTGATGTTGCTCTTCTTGGCAAACATCGTCGGAGGGGCCAATCCACGCCCTGTCGAAGCCGCTCCCCGCGCCGCCGCTCCAACCACCTCGGTCACCACCAACAACAACCCGCAACCTGTGAAAGTGGCCCCCCGGGTTACCTCGACGCCCGCCCCTGTGGCCCAAGCCCACGTGCTTGGCTTGCAACCCTCTCCCGGACACACCGTCATCGTGCTCGACGCGGTCGAAAAATCCACCGCTTGGTTTACTCGAGGCAAAAACAACCTCAAAGCAGGCTTGTCGCGACCTGGCCCTGCGGGCGCTACGTTCAGCATCGCGGTCATCAACAACAACAGTGGCCGAGGCCTCATCGAACAGCCCGTCACCTACGGCCCTGCGGCCGCAGCCACCCTCAATCGCGCACTGGATTCATTGCACATCAGCGGCACCAAAGGATTTGGCAAAGGCTTCGACGCCGCGGCCCGCATGGCCCCTGACCAAATCATCTTCATCACCTCGCGTAATACAAAATGGGCCGCCGCCATTCCCTTCCTTGAAAGCAAACTGCTAATCAACGGCAAGAAAACCCGCCTTCACGTTGTGCAAGTGAACGACGCCGAAGTGTCCGAACTCAAGTCGTTTGTCACCGGTTCCAACGGCGGCCGCTACCGACTGGCCAAACCCAACAGCTTCTAAAAACCAACAGATAATTCCATTTAAAAGCCCCGCAGCCTAGGCTGTGGGGCTTTTTTTGTTCCCACAATCTCCTTTTTGAGATACCTTCTCGATACACAAACACAGGTTTCTCGCCCACACTCCCAACGTCCTCTGCCCCCATGGAAGTTCATCAACTACGTTATTTTTTAGCCGTCGCGGAACACGGTGGCATGCGAGCCGCCGCCCGCGCCTGCCGCGTCACGCAACCCTCGCTCAGCAAACAAATACACAAACTCGAAAACGAACTGGGCCACCGCCTATTTGATCGCCTTCCGCGCGGCGCCGCGCTCACCGCCGCAGGCCACAGCCTACTTCCACGTGCCAAACAAATTGTCGATGAAGTGGGCCAAGCCCTCGATTCTGTACGCACCGACCTCAGCACAGGCCGCGGCACATTACGTGTGGGCGCCATTCCCACCATTGCCCCGTTCGCCCTCCCCGCTGCCGTTTCTGTTTTTCGCAAGCGCCATGCCCACGCCAACCTTAGCATCACCGAAAACGTCACCGCCCAACTTGTTGAAGAGCTTGCCGCCGACCGCCTTGATGTCGCCTATCTCAGCCTGCCCCTTAACGACCCGCGACTCACCCACCAACTGTTGTTTGAAGAACCCTTGCTTGCCGTGGTGGCCGCCAACGACCCGCTGGCCACACAAAAAACCATCACCCCCCAAGATCTCGCCGCCCGCCCGCCCATTGTGCTGCACGACGCCCACTGCTTAGGCCAACGGGTGAACGCCTACTGCACCGCCTTGGGCATTCAAGACGCGCCCGCTTGGCGAGCCAGCCAAATCGCCACCGTTCAAGAATGGGTTGCGCTGGGTTTGGGTATTTCACTTATTCCCCACATGGCTGCCCGCCAAGACAAATCACGCCGACGTATCTACAAACCCCTTGCCAAGCCCGTTCCCACCCGCGCCGTGGTGGCAGCCTATCCCGTGCGTCGCAGCCTGTCGCCACTGGCCGCCACCTTAAACGACGCCCTCGTCGCCACAACGAAAAAACATGAAAGGGATGAAGGGAAGGCAGGTCGCCGTTAGGAATTAGCAAATAGCAGTTAGCGAAATGCCAAGTAAAAAGAAGCCGAGGGCCTGCGCAACACAACAGCCCCATTCACGTTACCTTCGACCTCATGGATCTCCCCGGCGCCCGCCATCTCGCCCAAACCTTAATGGCCCAACATGGCCTTTTCGCCACGCAACCGCCGTGGTCATTTGCTTTCAATCGACGTCGCCGGGCCTTGGGCATCTGTCATTTCGATGATCGCCGCATCGAACTCTCCTCTTTTTTTGTGGTCGCCAACAGCCAAGCTGCTGTGCGCGACACCCTGCTTCATGAAATTGCCCACGCCTTGGCCGGCCCCGCCGCAGGCCACGGGCCCCAATGGAAAAACATTTGCATCAAGATTGGCGCCAAACCCCAACGTCTCGACACCCAAGCCGCCATGCCCCGCGGTGCTTGGCGGGCCACCTGCCAAGGCTGCGGCCACCAGCATCACCGCCACCGGCGACCGGTCGCCCGAGGCGAATACTTCTGCCGATCCTGCGGAGCCGAGCGCGGCCGCTTGCAATTTGCGCGGTTCACAACGAACGGCCCGTAATCACTCATTCACCGTTCACCATGCGCCGCATCAAGTACATCAGGTGGCGATGCGTCCCCGCCGTCACCGGATCGGCGGCGGCATTCTCCAATTCAACCGCCGCCACCTTGGGGGGCGTGCGCTGTACATACTTGCCGTTGGCATCCAAATCCCACACTTGGCGCTGGTCCGCCAAACAAGTGTCCAAAATCACCTGCAAACGTTTTTGCCCTGCGAGATCATAAATCGGCGTGATGCACTCCACCCGATTGTTCAAATTGCGGTACATCCAGTCGGCGCTGCCAATGAAATAATCAGGCTTGCCCGCATTGCCAAACATGTAAATACGCGAATGCTCCAAAAAGCGGCCGATCACCGACTGCACGGTGATGTTGTCGCTAAGCCCCGGAATACCTGGCCGCAAACAGCAGAAACCGCGCACGATCAACTGCACCTTCACCCCGGCACTGCTCGCGTTGTACAGCCTTTGGCAAATGGCTTGGTCTTCCAAGCTGTTCATTTTGGCAACAATGCGCGGGCGCGTCGCGGGGTCTTCGCCTGCGGCTCGCCACGTATCGGCATGGGCAATTTCACGGTCAATAAGTTCTTCAAAACGCCGCCGCATGTTGGTGGGTGCAATAAGTAAATGCTTGTAATCACGATGACGGCTGCGGCCCGTAAGAAAGTGAAACAGCTCCACCAAGTCACCCGTAATACGCGGATCACACGTAAACAAACCCAAGTCGGTGTACAAGTTCGCGGTTTTGGCGTTGTAATTACCCGTGCCAATGTGAGCGTAGGTTTTAAGCCCGCCCGCCGTGCGGCGCACCACCAACGATGTTTTGGTGTGGGTCTTGTAACCCACCACGCCGTACACCACATGAATACCCGCCTTTTCAAGCCTTTGAGCCAACTGCACATTGCGCTCTTCATCAAACCGCGCCTTCAGTTCCACCAACACCACCACCTGCTTGCCACTTTCGGCCGCCTTGATGAGATCAGGAATAAACGGGCTGTCCTTTGCCGTGCGATACAGCGTGAGCTTAATCGCAACCACATCGGGGTCTGTTGCCGCACTGCGAATAAAGCGCTCCACGCTGGCACTAAAACTTTCATACGGGTGATGCACCAACAAATCACCTCGATCAATGATCGAGAAAATATTGCTGTCGGTGTCCACCAACCGTGGGGGCACCAAAGGTGTCCATGGGGTGTATTTCAAATCTGGTCGGTTCACCCCGCCATGCACGGTCCACAAATCGGTGAAATCCAATTCCGCCGACATGGGATACAAATCACTATCGCTCAAACCCAACTCGGACATCAAAAACTGATTCATTGGGTGAAACGGCTGATCGTCTATTTCAAGCCGCACCGCACGGGCAAATCGACGGTCGCGCAATTCTTGTTCAATCAACTCCAAAAGGTCTTCGGCGTCTTCTTCTCCGCGATCCACATCGGCATTACGCGTGATGCGAAACGGCTCGACCTGTTTAATCAACATGCCTTCAAACAACCGGCTCAAATGCTGGTGAATGATCGCCTGCAAACTAATGAATTGGTATGTCTTGCCCGACTTCTCACCTTCCTCGGCATCCACTTTCAAACGCACCCAACGCGGCAACACCTGGGGCACCTTCACCCGTGCAAAGTGCAACCGCCCCGCATCGGGGTCGTCATCTATCGCAGGCCCCACATTGCCACTGGACGCACCCTCCATCTCCGCCTCGGGATACTGAAGCATCACCCCCAACGATGTCGACAAGTTGCTAATAAAAGGAAACGGGTGACCCGGATCCACCGAAAGCGGCGTCACCACCGGAAACAAATTGGCATCAAAATACGCCGTCGCTTGAGCCCGTCCCGATTCATCCAGCTCTTCCCATGTCCGCAAATGAATACCCGCCGCCGCCAGCGCGGGTTTCACCACGGTTGTAAAACACTCGGCCTGTTGGGTCAGCATCGGCTGGACCATTTGCCGAATCATCGCCAATTGTTCTTCAGGCGTATAGCCATCAGGCGTGCGGGTCATCACCCCCGCTTGAATCTGCCGTTTAAGCCCTCCAACGCGTTTTTGAAAAAACTCGTCTAAGTTGCTGTTAAAAATAGCCAAAAAACCAATGCGCTCCAAAAGGGGCGTGCGATCATCCAACGCCTCATGCAACACACGGCGATTGAATTCCAGCCAACTTGCCTCACGGTTTAAAAAAGCCTCGCCCGAAGCCGGTGCACCAGGATCCGCCAACGCCGCTGAAGGCGCCGCAACGGCCGTTTTCGAGGAACGACCCTGTTTTTTGGTCGTTGAAGGCGTGGTTTTCTTGGTACGGCGGCGCTTGGTCATAAGGTCAGTTTAGCGATCACCCGTCAAGAGCGGCGACCCATCAAAATGAATAAAAGGGGAAACAAGCCAAGCCGCCCCCACCCAGACATCCAACCCGCTTTGTTAGTCTGGCTTCCTTCAAAATCATCCCTCGGAAAAAACCCCTCCAACACCCCACGCAACCATGCCTCAACCCGCCATTCTCTTTGTTTGCCTAGGTAACATTTGCCGAAGCCCCGCCGCCGAAGCCGTGTTCAACCAACACCTCAAACTCACAGGCAAAAACAACATCACCGTTGACTCTGCCGGCACCATCAACCACCACGCCGGCAACCCCGCCGACCCACGCATGATGGCCACCGCCACAAAACGCAACATCACCCTCACCTCCATCGCCAGACAAGTCACCGCCGAAGATTTTCAAACCTTCGACCTCATCGTGGCCATGGATTCAAACAACCATCGCGATCTTTTAAACGCCGGAGCCAACCCTCAACAAACCAAGTTACTGGGCGAATTTTTGCCCGACCACAACCCCCGCGAAAGCGCCACCCAAGATGTTCCCGATCCTTATTACGGCGGACAAAATGGCTTCGATCACGTTTTGGATTTACTCGAAGCCGCCATGCCCCAAGTGGCCCAAGCGCTAGGACTTGAAAACGCGTAGCGGTTCACGGCTTCCAAGAGAATACCTATGGATAACGTGAAGGAAATTGAACCGCCAAGGGGGCGAGTGAGGGAGCCAAGGAAGGCAAAAAAGGAACTTTTAAAACGTCTCTTTAGCTTTGTAGTCTCTGCCTTCCTTAGCATTCTTGGCAACTTTCATGCTTCGCTTTCCTTCGTGCCTTTGAGCCTTCGCCGCTTCGTGTTTGCCTTGGGGTGTTAAGCGCGAACATTGCCACGGTCGCAGCCACAAAAAACCGTGAACGGTTATTCCCCCACCAACACCAAGCCGTCTTCCATTTTCAACGTGTCCAAAACCGGGCCGCGCGGGCCGGAGTCAAGCGTCAATCGAATCAACACCGCGCCATCAGGCACCGCAAGGTTGAATGCCACCGTGGGGTTTTGGGCGTCAAAGGTGGCTTGCCAAGGTTCGTCGGTTTGGCCTTGGGAAGACTGAATATCCACATGCAACACACAACCTGCCCAAGCCGCGCGTTCGGGGGTGATGTTGGGCGGTAAGTTAAGGCTCATGGTTCCCACCACACGCTGGGCTTTAGGCGGCAATTCAAGAACAAGTGTCGCGGGGGCCGAAAGAGTCCAGCCTTCAGCGGTGGATGTCGCCCCCGCAGTATTGGGGCCCCAAAGGGCTTTGGCATCTGCATCGCCTGAATGTGGCTCAACCACCATGCGGTCAAGGTCAACCCAATCCACTGCACTGCGACCATGGGTGGTAAACAAAACACGCTTCACCTCTGGCGCGGGTCGCTCGACACGAAACGTGCGCGAGCCAACGGTGGCATCAAAAGCAAGGGTGGTGGAACCCAAAGTCAGATTGTGGGTGTCTAGGCGACTTCCATCTTGCAGAGCCACGCGAGCGTGGGCCGAGGCAGATGAAGCAACAGGCAAATTGGCGAGCAACACCGCGGCCACCGATGTTGCGGGCACTGCGATGGCGGGATCATCTGGCGCGGCAGCCGGGGCAAGTTGAAACGTGGTGAGATTGTCCTCAACCGTAAAGTAAAGAAAGCCTGCAAGTTGTTCCCCACTTGAAAGCACCACGGTGTCGCCACCCATGGGATCAGCCGTGGGAAGCGCAGCTTCGCCCACCGTCCAGCCGGTGATGTGTTCCAAGGGAATATCAAAAAAACCAAAATGCGGATGAAGCCAACGAAGCAATTCACCTTCGTTTACAGAACCTGAAAAAGAACCCGCAAGGTGTTGGCCATTGGTCAAGATAAGGCGTCCCAAGGGTTCTTGGTCATCGCCAAGCGTGGGGGCCAAGGAGGATTCGTTTTCGAGGGCAAGTGTCAGCAATGCAAAATCATCGGTTGATCGCTCCACAAGCCGGCGATCATCATCAAACACGCGAAGTTGATTGTTGCTTAAACCTGCCAAATGAAATTGGCTTTGCGTGCCATCGGTGGCGAGCAAGGTGACAGAAAGTGGGCCTTGGGCCACGGCAAGGGTGCAAGGCAACATCACGGTGAGGGCGCAGGCAAACACGAAGCATTGGCGGTTTAAAGACACGAAAAAAGAGAGGGAAATGCCCGTCCGCTGGGTTTCATTCTCGTCTACACACCCGCTGTTCGAAAAACATTCCCGACTTGCCTTTTTGTCTTCCTTGGCGTCTTGGCGTCTTGGCGCCTTGGCGTAAAACCTCTCACTCATCGCACGCCAACAAAAAACGCTTGAAATCCTGTAACTGATGATCCTTAAACAAACCATGACAAACTCCTCACCGTTGAAAAATGGGTAACAACCGATTGGGCATTTGCAGCACAAGCAAACTCATGCCTGTGCCATAGGCTTCGCCATGGCTTGATGACCAGCCTCCATCAGATTGTTGGCTTGCCACCAACGCATCGCGCATGAGCGGAAAACCTGTGGCCCAGTGTGTTCCACCTGCCAAAAAAATGGATTGGGCTGCGTAGTAACGACCGTACTGGCCGTGGCCGCCATTGTCGGCATTTTCTTGTGCGGCCGCGAGATAGCTCAGGCCATCGCGTACTGCGTCATCGTCATACACCCCGGCATATTGCAAGCTGGCCACACCCGCCGCGCTGCGGGCATAGGCCGATCCACCCGAACGAAGCATGTAACGAAAGCCGCCGTCTTCAGGGTTTTGACATCGCCGAACGTAACTCACCGCACGGTCGATGGTGGCTTTGGGCACACTCAAACCTGCATTGCGAGCACTGCGCAGGGCCATGATTTGAGTGATGGTCACCGAAAGATCTGCGTCATAAGGCGTGGGTTGATAACGCCAACCGCCTTCGGGGTTTTGGCAATTCACAATCAGTCGAATGGCTTTCAACAAGGTTTCGCGCACCCTGGGATCACCGCTAGAGCCATACACCTCGCCCAAAAACAAACT
This sequence comes from Algisphaera sp., assembly GCA_036480015.1. Taxonomy (GTDB): domain Bacteria; phylum Planctomycetota; class Phycisphaerae; order Phycisphaerales; family Phycisphaeraceae; genus Algisphaera. The sequence goes on from JAZGFZ010000136.1 coordinate 15,246, forward strand.
GGCATAACCATGGCCATACATGGGGCCATGGCTGGTTTCGGCGGCAAGCAAGCCTGCTTCATTGGCATTGGAAACCACAAACATTAAGGCGCGTTCAACCACATCGCCATAAACACCACGCCCCGGCAAATGGCCGTCAGCCATTAAGGCCAACGCTGCAATAGCGGTGATGCCCACATGGCGGCCATAACGCCCTTCTCCAAAACTCCCGTCGTCTTGTTGAAGGCTGGCCAGTCGCGCAAGTCCACGATCAATCGCCGAACGAGCATCAGGAGGAAGCTCAACAAAGTTAATCTCAGGCGCAGCGCGCTTGGGCTGATCATGTTGCGATTGCGCTGCAACCGAAACATCCTTGCCCATCAGCACCACCGCAAGCACAAAACCAAGGCCGCGCCTCAGGCCAATTTTTTCTTTTGTTCCGCTCTTTCTCAATTTAAAGTCCATTCAAAGTTTTTTTTTACCTTGCGCTCTATCACACGCCCTTTTAACCAACATCAATCACTGTGCAGCCTCTTCAGCAAGACGGCGGTAAAACGCCTCGGTCTCACGGCGGTAAAGCGGGCTAAACGCTTCATCCAAACCATTGCTCAGTTCGTCACGCAAGCGGGGTGGCAAGGTGCCCCATTCGGTGCGAATTTCGCGCAAAGGTCCGGTTCCAGGTTCAACAGGTTGAGCCTGACCCGGCGAAAACTGCCCTTTGTTAGAGTTGATCCCCACCTCGAGCCCGGCGTTCGGTGCTTTGGACGAGCCCGGTTTGGAACCCGCGGCATCGGCATTGCTAGGTGACTCGGGCTCTCCGCTGGGTTTGGCATCTCCATTGGAGGGCTTACTTTCCCCTCCACCACTGCCGGATGAAGACGAACTGCTTTCGTTTTTACTGTTTTCAATGGCTTGGGCAATCAGTTGATCCAACCGCTCAAGAATGTCTTCTTGCACGCGCTGGGTGCCAAGCCCCGAATCATGCGACTGGCCCAAACGTGTGGCGACATCGTCCATGTAAGAAGCCGTCACTTCAAGCGGCTCACGACTTATCTCGGATGTGTTGGTTTCAGCGGGCACGTCTTGGTTTGAGTCTGGGTTTGAGTCTGGGTTTGAGTCTGGGCTTGCACTTTGATCTGCCTCCTCGGGCGCAGGCAAAACATCGTTTGAGGATTTCGGCGCATCGTCGATGCCCAACAGCTCATCGAGCGAAGGTTCTGCCATCACAGGCAAGGCCGCAAGGCACACAACTATCCAAAGGGTTTTAGCGATCATGGCGTGTCTTCTTGGGCTTGCGGGTCAGACTTCAGTTTTTGAATCAATTGGCGAGAAAGATCGGCCAGTTCGCGCTGTTCTGCACCCAACCTATCCAGCCGCGTGAGATGAGGGCCACCCGCACGTTCGTTTTGAGTGCGTGTGGCGTCATAAACAGCTTGTTGCATGCTACGAAGCAAGCGAAGCTCCGCCAAAGAGGGCACCAACGCCGGAGGTTTTTCACCACCGCCACCACCGCCGCCGCCACTTGCAAAGTCGTGGTCCTTTTTAGGTGATTTAAGCGCTGCCGCCATGGCTCGAAGCAACATCGCCACGCGAGATTGGTCGTCCGCAATGTTGTCAGGCTGCGGGGCTTGGGCGCGAAGGCCTTGGGCCGCCGCTTGGGCTGAGATATCGATACGTGTGTGGGTTTGTTTAAACACCAAGGTTTCATCAACCTCCAAGGCGAGATCACTGGCATCTTCACGCAGCGTGGCTTGCTTGGCCGCCAAACCGCGCAATACCGCACGCACCCGACGGGGCAAAGGTGCCTGAGGGTCATCGGCGTGCTTGCCCACGGCGGTGGTCACTTCTTCTTGAAGCGCCTCTTGCCGCTGGGCCAATTGAGCGTAAGCCTCGCGCAGTTTGGCGCGTTCTTGCTGGGTTTTGTTTCCGGCGGTTTTTTTCTGTGCCGCTTGAGCTGCGGCCAGTGCATGTTCAAGGGCTTCAAGCGCGCTGCGCTCGGCCCCTTGGGCATTGGCAATTTCATTGGCGCGAATCGCGGCTTGAGCAAGGGATTGGCCTTCGGCCGCTTGAACAAGATGCTGAGCCGCCGCATTCAAATCTTCTTCGCCTGCTTCGGCTGCGGTGGTGGCCAAGGTTTCAGCTTCCACCGTGCGCACCCACAAAGCCGACTGGCCCGCAGCAAGCAATTCGAGGTCGGCAGGGTCTTCAAGCTGTGCAAGGGTTTGGGTTTGATCCGCAACAAGCCGGCGCAGTTTTTCAATCAATTGCAACACGCGTCGTTTGAGCATGGCTTGACGAATGGATTCTTCTTCACCCAACTGCTTCATCATGGCATCAAGGGTGTCCATCGCTTCGCTCTGGCCCAAACCGGCTTCTGACAAACGGTTTTCACCAAGGGCTTGAGCGCTTTTTCGCTGCCCTTCACTTAAACCTTGGCGTTGGGCCACGGCCGCAGCTTCGGCCAAGGCTTGGGCCGCCGCCCGCGCACGATCGCCAGAAGCAGCGTCCTCAGGCTTGCCTTTGGGTTGACCGTTGGCTGGGTCTTTGGATGGGCCGCTGGCGGATGCTTCAGACTGAGCATCCGCACGATCCATCAATGATTCAGCCGTGGCTTGCAAACCGCGGATGGCTTCGTCGGCCTGCGCGGCCAATGTTTTTTGCCGTTTGGCCAAAGCATCAAGTTTAGCGCGCGTCTCAGCGTCAAGTGATGCTGCGTCGCGACCAATGGTTCGTGGCAATAACTGCCGGGTGTCTTGGGCCAGACGATCTTGCTCCGTACGCAAGCGGGCAAGCTCGAGCTTCAATCCCAACGCATCGCGGCCTTGGTCAAGCAAGGCGGTGAGCTGGGTCAACTCTTTTTGAGAAGCCGCCTGATCCTGTGCGGCTTGGGCATTTTGACTCGCGGATTTTTCGGCGTTGGATTCCGTGGCCGCCTCACGAAGTGTTTCTGCCGCGCGATCCGCCGAAGCCGCCGCCGCCGCAACATGCTTTTGGGCGTCTTTCACCAACGCGCTAAGCGATGGGTCCGCCAAACGGTTGAGTTGCATTCGCTCAGCCACAGCGCTTAATTGCGCCGCCGGAGACACAAGCCGGGCATTAAGCCGTTCTTGCTCACTGGCTTGCTGCGCGGGGGGTGGCGTGTTGTCGTCGCGCTGGGCCAAGCCCTTTTGGTCACGCTCTAATCGCATGGCTTGCCGCCGCACGGCCGCCAAATCGGCTTGCAATTGCTCGACCAACACCGCGGGCTCAATCACCGTAAGACGGCGCACCACAGCTTGGGTTTCAGAGCGGCTTTCCCCCTTGTTTTTGTACACATCTTGTGCAATCGCGCGAAGCATAATGACATCACCCGCCGCAACCCCGCGACCGTTAAACGTCACCGTCTTCAAATCCAACGCTGCCGTGGCGGTGATTGTGGCCCGAGGCACTGTTTCTTGAGCAAGGGTTTGGGTTTCACTGTTTTGCTCTGAATCATCACTCAATGCTGCGGTCACTTTTAACCACGCCACCGCCACATCATCAACCGCCTCGGCGGTCACGGGCACTTGGGCGGTGGCCAGCACTGCAAGGTCGGCCATTGGGGCCACCCACGTCACGCGCGGCGCGGTGTCTGGTTCAACATTTAACACAAAACGCGGTACAGGAACAGCACTTAAACCATGCTGATCGGTCAGCTCTAAAAGCGTGGCCAAGTCATCGTTCACATCCCACGACACCACGGTGGTCAAAGCGTTGGGGTGCGATGTTTCAAATGCGATTCCTTCAAAACCCGGCAAGCTTAGCGCATCATCATTCAAGTTTTTATTAAAGGTCAATCGCAATTCCACATGCGATCCCCCACGCACCGACAGCGTGCCGCCGGTGCGATCAAGGTTGATCTTTTGAGGCAACACCAATCCTGCGGCATAAGCGGGTGGTTGTGTGTGCGCCTCCATCTCGATGATTCGCGGACGGGCCACCCACGTCACACGCTGCACTTGAGTTCGGCCATCACGAGCCGTAAACCAATGATCCATGTCCACCGATTCTTCTTCGCCGGTGGTCACTGCCCGCACCACTTCAGGGGGTAACCGCCAAGACAAGCGATAGGTTGCCTTTTCAGATTGTTCGGTCATGAGCTGGGCACCCGTCACATCGGCCGTGGGGCCTTGCACAAAACGATGGTGTGCCCACACACGCAAGCCCGATCGGTGGCCGCGTTCCACAGTGGCCCGCAAATCAGCGGGCGTGTCCACCGGCAACACCGGCGGCAAGTTTGGCGCCACCAATGCGGTGCGTGCTGGCCAAGTGGCCGTGCCCAACGGAGCAAACCAGCGCCACCACCCCGTCGCGCTAAGTGTGGGCGCCGCAATCCCCACCGCCACGGCCAACCCAAGGGCCCCCAAACCCAAAGCCAACCAAATGCGAGTGGGTTTGGGGTTAATCAGCCCCGCCACCTGTCGATTTAAATCGGCCGCGGCATGGTGGTTTTGTGTTTGCTCAACCGCCGCAGCGGCAAGAGCGGCCGTGACCGGCTCGGCCACCGGCGGAGAAAAACGCTGAGGTTCAAGACCAAACTCCAATGTGCTTGCCAATTGACCACGCAGCGCCGGTACACGCGATTCAAGCCGCGCCGCAAGGGCGTCACGCGAGGGGTGAAAACCCCACGCACGGCGCATGCTGGGAACACCACGCCAAATCGCCAAGGCGAAAAGCGCCAATCCCACGCCCAAACGCACGACACCCGGAAAACGAAGCCAATAATCAAGCACGCCCAGCAAACACAGCGCCCCCACAAACACCACCACCGCCACACAAACCCGTTGTGTAATCAACATGCGACGAGCGCGGCGCCCCACACGGCCAAGGTCACGATCAAGCTGGTGGAAAAAAGTAAGCATCACAAAAAACCCAACAAAGCGCGTTCAAAAACAGCGCTCTACGCCAAGTGCATCGCCCTCCTTCCAATCCACTCTACCGCGACCAACAGCAAAATTAGGCCCAACACCAATGGAGCACGGCTTAACGGCTCGCGCACATCGTTGGCTTGCGTTCGGGCCAAATTGGGCACCCTCCCGGGGTGCCCCAAATCAGCCAAGGCATCCAGCTCAATCAATGCCCCGTCGGTGGCTTGGGCCAAAGCCAACAGCCGATCGCGGTCGGCAGCAACCGCCCGAAGTTCGTCCGCAGGAACATCAATATTCAAAGGCACACGCAAGTTTAAGTCTGCCAAGGCAGGCTCCACCACGCGCAATTCAACCGCCGCCGGTAAGCCAGATGTCGACCGCCAAGTGCCTTGCCATGCCGTGCCGTGTGCAGCCGCCATGGCTTTTGAATCATTGCGCGTGTTCAGTCGAAGCTCCAGTGTGCCATAGCGCGACGCGGCATCATCATCCACGCCGCAAACCGCGACACGCACAGAAGACAAGCCCCTTGCGTTAACCGCAGCATCTTTACTGTGCAGCGTAAACACGGCAGTGCCGCCCACCGGCAATCGAGCGGCCGAGGCTTCAAAGGTAACCGCCGCCAAACCACGTCCCGCCGCCGACCGGCCCAGCAAGCGCACCAGCTGCACCCAAAAGCGTTCGTAAAGTGCATCGCCGCGACCCGTTCGCAAGCGCCACATTTCATCGGTGGCCACATACACACTGCGGCCTGCGCCATAACGCAATTGCATAACCAGCGCTAAGGGCTTGGTGTCTTCTCCGCCTTGCACCCATGCCTGGGCCAACACCTCGGCGGTGGGTTTTAAGGAACCCACTTGCTGTGCAAAACGCAGCTCTGCACGGCCCGTCAGAGGCGCCGTGCTTGCCGCCAAATCGCCTTGATCGCCCCATTGCAACACACTCAAGGCTTCTGCCAAGGGTGTTGGCGCCACAGCAAAACGTGCCGCAGGTGCTCGCCCCACCGCATCGGGGTTCCGCATGGGCAACAAATCTTCTAGTCTTGAACCCGACCAAGCCCGTGGGGTGGCTTGTTCGCCGCCCACCCACAACAATCCCGCGCCACCTGTGCTCACACGTTCGCGCAATTGCGTAACCGCCGTGTCGCCCAAATCGGCAGGCGGTAAATCACCCAAGATCACCACATCGTAGGCCGCCCATTCTTGGGCATCGCGTGGCAAGCGAGCAATGGGCGTGTCGCCTTCTTGGGCAAAGGCATCGTCAGCACTTAGCAAAAACACGCTCGCATCAATCGATGTTTCACGCAGCAACATGTTTTTTAAATAACGGTATTCCCAACGTGGCCGACTCTCGATATACAACACGCGCAACGGCCGGTCGATTAATTCCACCGCAAACGCCACGCGGTTGTTGGCGCGGTTCAGCTCTTTGCCTGCCTCATCGGCCAAGTGATCCCCTTCGTGCCGGGGCGTTATTTCCACGGCCCAATCACGCGTCCCCGCTTGGTCACCCACGCCCATAAGTTTCACCGGCACGCCAAACGCTTCGAGCGGCTGTTCATCCAACACCACGTCGGTGGCGGTATCAATCAGTCGCACACGCAGCGCGGCAGGGCTCGCCTTGGTTCCGGGTGTTCCGCCGGTGGATGTCACCACAAAACGCACGGGCACCGCGTCGTTAATAAACGCCACATCGGGCGGTTCCAACCGTGCAATCGCAAGGTCATGCGGCGGATGAGAAGCCCCCAAAGGCACCGCAAAAACAGCAACACCCCGCTGGTTTAGCGTTGCAACCAATTCCGCACCTGTGGATTCGGGGCTTTGGCCATCGGTTATCAACACCACCCCTGCCAGTGCTCGGCCCGCATGAGCCCGCAGCACCGCCTCCATTGCGGTGCGAATGCGTGTGTCAGGCGCGGTCGGCGGTGGCCACGCCGCGGGGTCACCGCCAGGAAGCGCAACTGCGGTTTCGCCAAAGCCCCACCACGCCACATCATGATCTTTGCCCAATCCTTGCGGCCCAAAAAGACTTGCATTGCGAAACAGCGCCTCGGCCAGCGCTTCATCGCGCGACACCAATCCATTGCCAGAAAGCCCTTCATCAACAGTCGCAGGCAAATCGGTCAACGTTAAAGAGGCACTGCGATCCACCAACACCGCCAGCACATCGGATTCGGTGGTTTCATCGGTGCGCACCCATTGCGGCCCGGCCAACAACGCCGCCAATAAAAACAAAAGCAATGCACGACACGCAGCAAGCCCCGAACGAACCGCACGCGAACCTTCAAGCCGACGATAGGCCAACCACGCCAACAACGCTGCCGCCGCCACAATGGCCAACCATGCCCAAGCGGGCAACGGCGTGGTCCAACCCAAGCCCGATGCCGCATCGGTCACACTCACCGATTCAAGCCCCAATAGTCCATCCCAAAAACCATGTGCAGGCGTCGCATTGTTTTGTAATTCATCTTGAGCCGCCGCCGGCAGGGTGGTCAGCAGCAAGCATCCCGCCCCGCCCACCGCCCGTTTGCCCGACTGTTTAAGAACCTGCGCGGCATGGCTAAAACGCCGCGCCACCCATGTTTCAAAAAGGACCAAACCCAGCAACACCCAAAGCAAAAACGGCCCGATCGCCCAGCGCGGTGCATCGGTACGCAGCGATGCGCCAGGGTCTTGTTCATCAAGCAATTTCACCGTGCCCCAAGGGCCAAGCCGCTCAGTCAATTCGGCCACCGACACCCCACGCAAATCACTTGCATCGGCCGCCACATTTTTAACGTGATGCCGCATCGGCGTAACGTCAACCGATTGATACGCCCCAAGCACACCGGCAAAACCCTCAACCCCAGGAAGGGTCAACGCCATGGGCTCCCACTCCATCTCTTGGGTCGACCCGTCGGCCTGCCCCAACACCGTGGTTGTTAAGCCCTCGGCTTTTCGCAAAGCCCGAAGCGCATCGTGTAGCAACGCGGGAAACAACGGCTTGGCTGCAAAATTGCTACCCAAAGCAGGGTTGGGTGCCACCCCCAACAAAAGCACCGCCCCGCCCAACGCATTGTCTTTTGTCCCCACCACCCGAGCCGCAGCCAACACCACATCCCCTGTGCCTGCGGCCTGCAACCATGCATGGGTGGAGTCTTGCACCCGCAATGGCAAAACGCCACTTAAACGCACCGGCGCCAACAAAGCCGACCAATCCGCCAGCAACAGCGCCAGTGCTTCAGGGGGCGTGCCCGACGCATCAAGCGACACCCTTGAATCGGAGGGTGCCGTCGTGAAATCCAACGCAGATGCAAGTGACCAATCGGGTGCCAATGCTCGCGAAAATGATGCAAACCACGCTGCCTCTGGTGGTGTGCTGGGTGAGACACTCGCCTCTGGCGGCGCACTGGGTGAGGTGCCCGCCTCCGGCGGCGTACTTGGCGAGACGACCGCCTCCGGCGGCGTGAAGACCCACACCACCCCGCCTGCGGCGGCAAAGTCGTGCAGCCGTGTCCACGCCGATGCAATCAAGCGATCGGGGCGCAACACCAACACCGCGTCGGTGTCTTCCCAGTCACCCGCTTCACGCAAAACCGAAGGGTCTTTCACCGTTAAAGCAAACGCCCCCGTATTCGTACCCCCAGGCGCCAGCGCTGCACGCACAAAATCAGCGCCCGTCAAACCCTCGGCAAGTCCACCTTCATCTGCCGCATCCACAAGAGTTACCGCAAAAGAGCGCCGCAAGGCCACCAAGCCATAACGCACATCATCCAAGGCAAACACCTCGCCGCTTGCCGCCCCTTGCACTTGCGCCGTCAATACCCCTGTGCCCGGCCGAGATGTATGAATCGGCAATTCCAAAGCCACTGTGGCACTGGCTTGGCCCGCGGCCCAATGCAACTCTCGCGTGGTACGAACATCCAACCCCACCGCCTTCAACATCACCTCCACGGTGCTTTGATGCGCTTCCAATGACGTTCCAAAACGACGCAGTGTGACCTCCACCCCCACCGCCGCATCACTCTCACCCAGCAACACCATTGATCGCCGTGGCCGCACGGCCTGCACCTGCACATTGGTCGCCCCCGGCTCAGGTGCACTCACCCACAGTGTGGTGTCGCGCGCCGAAGCACCCACCGCCGCGCCATTGTCATCGGCCCCTTGGGCCAAATCCCACACCGCACCGCGCGACCAATCGCTCAACAAAACCACCGTGCCGCTCGAAGCACCTGATGCTTTTAAATGAGATTGGGCCTGCTTCACACGCGCCAACGTGGCAGCCCAATTCACAGGGATGGGCTGCTGTTGAATCGCATCAAGCGACGCCACCTCTTGTGATGCCCCGCCATTAGCCTCCGGCGCTGCAGGCCAAAAGCGCACCGCACGACCCGACGCCGAAGCCCCTTGAGACAGTGCCGCCGCCTGACGCCGCACACGATCAAACCGCGTTTGCGATTCGCCCGCAGCCGACACGTAGGCATACCCGGTGATTCCATTGTCCACCACCACATGCAATGGCCCTGCCCCGTCACCGCCCGCAGCGCCCTCCCCCCATTTGGCCAGCGCCCCGGTAAACACCGGACCCGCCAAAGCCAACCCCGCCAAGGCCACCAACGCACATCGCACCAGCAACAATAACCATCGCTCAAAACGCAACCGCCGTCGCTGGCGCTGATACGCCAACCGCAAAAACCGCATGGCCCCCCAGTCCACCCGCTGATGTCGCAGGCGAGACAACAAGTGAATCAACACCGGAAGCCCCACCGCCACCGCTCCCGCCACTGCCAATGCCGGGGCACTCAAGAAAAACGCTATTAAAAAAGAACCGCCACTCAATTCATCCACCCCCCCGAGAAATCAGCGCCGATCGCCGCGCTAAAAAACGGCGCAGTGCTGGGCCCAAGGGCTCGTCGGTGGTCAACAAAAGATGGTCATAACCAAAACGCCGCACCACCTCACGCAAACGTGTTGAATGCTCGGCCACCACCTCCCGATACGCCGCGCGTAAAGCCGCAGGATCCAATGGCAACCGCCCCTCGCCTTCCAAGCCACAAAATTCTAAATTGCCGCGCAACCCAAAATCGCGTTCCGTGCGATCCATCACCTGCAACACCAACACATCGTGCCCCCGATGATGCAACCTTGCCAAACCGCGCTCCAAATGATCTGGATCATCAAACAAATCGCTAATTAACACAATCAAACTCTTGCGTGTCAGCCGCAACGACGCCCGATCGGCAATGCGTGCCAAGTCGGTGTGTGTGTGTGTCGCTTCGTCGGGGTCTAAAGGGTTCACGCTGGGCTCAGCCACCAATTGCGCCGCGTCCAATCGTCGTGCAATGTCAGTCGCCTGGGTTGACGAACCGCTCAGCCGCGTGCTTTCAACTTCATCGTCGGCAAACAACGTGAGTCCCACCCGGTCTTGCTGACGCAATGCCAAATAAGCCAAACTGCCCGCCAGTGCCGCAGCATGATCCCACTTGGTCCAAAGCGGTTCCCCGCGCTTGCCCGCTCCTGCCGCTCCCGACGCTTTGCCCATACCCCCGCCATACCCCATCGACCCCGAGCAATCCACCAGCAACACTAAATCTAAATTGGTTTCTTGTCGGTACTGCTTCAGATAAAGCTTGTCGCTTCGCCCGTACACCTTCCAGTCCAACTGCCTGGGGTCATCACCCGCCACATAGGGGCGGTGCTGAGCAAAATCCAAGCTCGCGCCTTGCTGAGGGCTGCGATGGTGGCCATTCATCAAGCCCTCGACCACCGCACGAGCGCGCAAATCAACACCCGCCAGTGCGGCAAGAACATCAGGTGTCAAAGCATTAGAAGGGGTCACGCACAAGGCTCCGCTAAAACAAGCCGCATCAAAGCCCGCCAAGTCATCGAAGAACCGAAGACGCTTCAGAATCCATTGCCGCTGCCGCAGGCACATCTGCCAACAGCCGCCGCACAATGTCATCGGCGTCCACCCCGTCGGCCTCAGCGGTAAAACTAAGCAGCACACGGTGACGCAACACCGGCCCGGCCACCGCAGCCACATCATCGGTGTCAGGATGAGGCCGCCCCTTCATCACCGCACGGGCCTTGGCCGCCAAAATAAGCGCCTGCCCCGCCCGAGGCCCCGCACCCCAACGCAAATACTCACGCACCGATGCGGGCCGCATTTCTTCTTCACCCGCTTCGGGCGCCCGCGTGGATCGCACCAACCGCAAGGCATAGTCAATCACCGCATCAGCCACCGGCACCGCCCGCACCAACGCTTGAATATCACGCACCTTTTGAGCATTAAGCACCGGCCTCACCACCGCGTCACTTCCCCCAGTGGTGCGACGAATCACCTCACGCTCTTCTTGAGCACTGGGATACCCCACCCGAATGTTGAACATAAACCGGTCCAGCTGAGCCTCAGGCAACGGATAAGTGCCCTCTTGCTCAATGGGGTTTTGCGTGGCCAGCACAAAAAACGGTTCCGGCAACGTGTGCCGCACACCCGCCGCAGTCACATGTCGCTCTTGCATGGCCTCCAACAACGCAGCCTGGGTTTTGGGCGGCGTGCGGTTGATTTCATCGGCCAGCAGCAAATTGGCAAACACCGGCCCCTTCACAAAACGCATCGACCGGCCCCCCGTGGTCTTGTCTTCCTCAATCACCTCGGTGCCCGTGATGTCACCCGGCATCAGGTCAGGGGTGAACTGAATGCGACTGAACTTGAGATCGAGCGCCTGAGCAATGGTCGACACCAACAGTGTTTTGGCAAGCCCCGGCACCCCCACCAGCAACGCGTGACCCCGGGTGAACAGCGCCAAAAGCACCAACTCCACCACCTCTTCTTGCCCCACCACCACCTTGCCAATCTCCGCCGCCAACGCATCACGCGTGGCCTTCACCTCAGCAATCAGAGCCGTCGGGTCAGAAAGTGCATCAGAAGAAACATCAGAGGGAAACGAGCGACCATCTTCAACATCAGGCATGGTGTAAATTCCAAGAAAAACAGACTCCCGCGCCGGTCACCCGTCGCCCCAACAGTATACCCACGCTTAAGCTACAAAACGGAGGGGTGAAGAGCCAAGTAAAAGGCCATTCGGAAGTGGTCCAATGAAGAACAAGCCATATCCCAAAAAAACCAAGAAGCGTTTTCGAAAGAAAGAAAGCCCAACACCACGTCCTCACAACTCCTGTTTTTCATCCAACGCGTCATACCCCGCAAGAGCTTCTAACTCATATTGAGCCTGCTTACGAAAAAGCAAGATCGCCGAAAGAGCTCCTTCTCCACCTGCTTCAAGTTGATTCGCCTTCGTATTGATACCAACGGCAATTTCACGCCAACGGTGTGCAATACCCGCCAAACGTCGAGGCCCAACATGATCGGGCTCGTTCACACCCCCGGATACATGATCCGATGCAATCACCAGCTCATCCATTCGATGCACAACCCGCTCAGCTTCTGAAATCAATTCAGGCAATCGAACGTTTCGTTGATCCCATCCAAGGCAAAGATCGTCTAGGTCAGTGGCTATTTCTCGCACCAAATCAACGGCTTGCGATACGGCGGTGTTGTCATAATTCATTGTGTTTCTCATCGATTTTGTTTTAAAAGGGTCTTACTCAAAAAGACTTAAAAGGCAAGGCGTTCACGAAAAAAGAGGGTCCGTCAAAAAATTTTGATCTTCTGGCACCCGCCAATTCGCCACGTCATGCACAAGGTTCAATGCGCTCAAAAAAGCTTGAACATGCGTAAGCGTGGGAAGCTCAATCACGATGTCGCCAAAAGGAATTTGTTTAAAAAAACACGTCCGGGCTGCTAAAAGCTTGATCCATTGAGTCTCCGATCGCTCAACACGCAACCCATAAGCCGCGGCGTGAACTTTCACACCTTGGGTTTCATCGACCCGTGAGCCTAAAAAACTGGCCCGCCACAAGGCATCGTCTTCGATACCCCACGAGCATTCGCGATCCTCCGACACGCTTACACACGGCGTATTGTGGGTTTTCTCAACATTTTGAGGGCACAAGGCATGAACGTTTAAAGAGGGCATGAGTGTTCTCAGGGGTGATTAGCGGTTTTC